>NZ_JBFTOB010000029.1:0-76886 GCF_056397765.1 Caulobacter sp. 05L422
CCCCAAGCTTGTCCAGCAGGCCCTTCTTGGCCTTGATCCGCGAAGCCTTGGCCGCGGCCTTGGGGTCGTTGACCAGCTGGCCCAGCGTCCCGTCCTCGTCGCGCGCGCCCCACTCGGCCTGGTACTCGCCGGCATAGAGGCCTTCGGACCCCAGCACCCGCCGCGCCAGGGCCACGTCGTAGCCCTCGCCCGTGCGTCCGTCGGCCCACACGAAGCTGATGGTGTTCTGCACGAAGCTGTCGGTGGTCATCTCGCGGGTGTAGCCGGTGGCGGCCCCGCCCAGGTTGATGGCCTTGATCCCGGCCTCTTCCAGGGTGCGCAGCTCCTTGCTGGTCGAGCGGCCGTTCTGGTTGGCGTCGACGAACAGCAGGATCCTGCCGAAGTCCTTGTCGGCCTTGTCCAGCACCCCGTCGGCGTTGGTGTCCCAGGTGCGCAGGCCTTCCAGGTCGCTGGTCGCGCCCGGCTTGTCCTGCACGAACGAGATCTCCGACAGCGTGTTGATCGCCCCGTCGCCGTTGCGGTCCACCGCCAGGAAGCCGTCCGTGGGTCCCACCCAGCCGATCCTCGACAGCCCGCCCTGGGCCGTCTTGACCACCACGTTGGAGGTCTCCACCGCCGCCAGGTTCAGCCCGTCGCCGTCCAGGTCCAAGGCGATCGGGTAGTAGTAGTCGTAGTTGTCGCTGTACTGGATGGTCCAGGCGATATCGAGCTTGCGCAGGTCGATCGAGGTCCCGCCGGCGATCACATATTCCACCGTGTTCAGGCTCTCGTACATCACCGTCTGGGTGGAGCCGTCGCGGACGATGGTCTTTACCCCGCCGTTCCAGATCTGGACGTGGTCGGGAACCCAATACGCGGTCTGGGTGGCGTCCAGAGGGTTCTTGGCCCCGATATAGAGGTGGTCGCCGACTACCTGGTAGATCACGTCCTCGGCCGCCACCGTCGGGCCGAACACCAAGGTGTCCTCGCCGCCGGCGTCGTTGATGCTGTCGAGGCCATCGCCGCGGTCGTAGGCGAACTGATCGTCGCCGCCCGAGGTGGTGATCACGTCGTTGCCCAGGCCGGCGATGATGACGTTGCCCTTGTCCTCCCAGGCTCCGCCCGAACCGGTGATGGCGTCGTCGCCGTTGTAGGCCAAGATCAGGTCGCGCCGCCCAGACCAGCCGTTGACGGCCTCGCTGTAGTCGCTGGCCGCCGGCGCGTACTCGATGCCGTCCAGATCCAGCTGTCCCGCACCGTTCAGGTCCAGGGTCTTGATCTTGCTGCTGTTGAGGTTGGCGAAGTTGGCCGCGACGCGGAACTGGGCGTTGTCGCCGCGAATCCCCACGTCCAGCCAGCCGCCCGACCCGCCCGCCGTGCCCATCCACAGGTCCGAGAACTTCACGTTCTCGCCGAACGACAGCACGTTCCAGCCGGTGTTGTCCTCGGTGACCGTGTCGTAGCCGTCGCCGCGGTTCAGCACATAGGTGTCGGCGCCCGCCGCCCCGGCCAAATAGTCCGATCCCCGTCCGCCCACGAAGGTCTGGTCGCCGTCGCCGCCGTACAGGTAATCGGTGAAAGCGGTGCCGACGACACCCTCGATGTTATTGTATCGATCACCCGCGGCCATGCCGCTATAGCCGTTGCCGTCATACTGGAAGGTCGGCGTATAGGAGCTGAGGACCAGATAGACACCCTCGGCGGCTTCCGAATAGTCGATGAAGTCCTTGCCCTCGCCGCCATTGTAGAAGCTGGATCCGCCCACCGTCGCCACGAACCAGTCGTCGCCGCCCAGGCCCTCGATGCTGTCGCCCCACTGGTGACCTTTCAGCTGATCGGCGAACTGGCTGCCGCGAATGGCCAGCAGATTGACCAGGGTGTCGCCGTCGGCGTCGCCGCCGAACACCTCGCCAGTCCCGAGATCGACATAGACGCCCGCGGACGAATGCTCGTAGCTGACCGTGTTCCAACCCGTGCCGCCATCCATGTAGTCGGCGCCGGCGCCGCCTTCGAGGATGTCGTTGCCGTCGCGCCCGAACAGCTGGTCGTCGCCGGCGAGCCCCCTGAGCACGTTGTCCCCGACAGTGCCGTAGAGCCGGTCATTGAAGTTCGAGCCCGTGCCGTTCTCGACATTGACCAGGCCGATGGAGCTGTAGAACCTGCCCGTCACGGCGTCGTTGACGATCGCCGCCCGGCTGGCGGAATTGCCGGCCGTGGCGTCGGGGTGCCCGTTCCAGTCCGGCGGCCGGTAGTCGAGGTCGAACGTCACGCCGCTGGTCATCCGCTCGGCGCTGAGCGTGTCCTTGCCAGAGGGGTCGCTGGCGAAGTTGAAGTTCCCGCCCACGAACCAGTTGAACGTATAGTCGGCCGAGATCAGGTAGGTGTCGTCGCCATCCTCGCCTTGGGTGGTGTCGCCGCCCGTTCCGCCCACGATCGTGTCGGCGCCGGCTCCGCCCAGGATCGAGTCGGCGTCGTCGCCGCCCGAGAGATAGTCGTCGCCGTTCTCGCCGTAGAGGGTGTCTCCGCCGGCCCCGCCGATCAGCACGTCGTTCTGGTCGCCGCCGAGCAAGGCGTCATTGCCCGCCCCGCCGTCCAGCCAATCCCAGCCGGACCGGCCGATGAGCGTGTCGCTGCCCGCCCCACCGACGAAGATGTCATCGCCGCCGTCGCGCGTCTCCCAAGTGGAGGTGTCGATCCACTCGTAGTCCCAGCCGTTGTACTGATAGTAACCGCTCTCGACATATTCTTGGTGACTGTCGTCGATCGTCACGCCGCCGATCGCCAGGCGCTGATCGATCAGGTCGTTGCCCGAAGTGGCCCCGCCGAGCGCGCGCACGCCGTAGCCGACCAGGGACATGTCCTCGATCCGCACCGCCTCGCCCTTGGTCGTCCAGTCCGGAAGGATGTTGGCGATTGTTCGCGATACGGGATGGGTGAAGAAGGCATAGGGCGTGGTCTGGCCGGTTGAGGACAGTCGCAGCATCTCGCGGCGGAAAGCCGTCCCCGTGGGCGCGGTGGCGGTCACGGACAGCTTGTTATAGGTGGCGATATCGCCCTGGGAACTGCCGGATTCCTGCGCGCCCCCGACGACTGAGGAGTTGCCCAGCCAATTGGAGTTGGCGTCATAAAAGGCCACGTAGAGCTGGGCCAAGCCGCGATGCTGCGCGGCCATGACCGACGTCTCATAAGTCTCACCTCCCTTGGAGGCGATCATGGCCGAGGCGTGATCGATATATCCGGTGGGCGAGCTCTCGGGGATCACCGTCCACAGCACGTCGTTGCCGTTGCCCGACCAGCCCGCGAGATTGACGCCGTGCTGGGGCGTCGCGACCTGCCAACTGGACATCGACCAACTGGCCAAGTCCTGGAAACGCGCATCCACGATGTCGTTCGGAACGGTCCGGGACGTCGGCTGCGTGAAGAAGGCGAAGGGATCGCCGCCGCCGGTCGAGGCGAGACGCAGCACGACTCGCCGATACGCTGTACCGGTCGGGGCCGTCGTCGCGCCGGTGAGCAGGCCATAGGAGGCCAAGTCTCCCTGACTGGAACCGCCCTCGGTCGCCGCGCCGTTCAGCATGCCGTAGCTGATGAAATTGCGGTTGGCGTCGTAGAACTCAACAAAGGCGCTGGCCTGGCCACGATGTTGCGCGGCTCGGACCGATGTCTCGTAAGTCTCCCCGGCCCGGCTGGCGATCCAGTCTGATCGCGTGTCGATCAGGGACGCCCCAGCAGCGGTCGCGCCCGGCATGTGAACCCAGTAGCTGTCGTTGCCGCCGCCGGACCAGCCGGGCATGTCCACGCCGCGCACCGGATTGGCGACGTTCCATGTCGCCATGTCCCAGCCGGCTATGCCGCTCTGGAAGCGGGCGTTGAGCACGTCGTTGTCGCTGGCGCCGTCCATCGCCTGGGGCAGGATCGAGAACACCCCATCGGTGGTCTGGCCGCGCGCCTGGATCTCGGCCGTGTTGCCCTGAGCGCTGATCTTGACGTTCTCGAACGCCGTGCCGTGACTGGCCAGGTCGAAGCTGGAAAGGAACCCTTGCAGGCCGCCGTAGAAGTCGGATGTGGTCCACTTGTCCAGGCCGAGCTCACTGACCCGCTGCAGGGTGATGATCCAGGGGTTGGCCACGGCCTGGTTTTCCAGGGCGGTGATGATCTTGTCGATGCTGGGCTTATAGGTGTTGTAGAAGCCCAGTTCGCTGGCGGTCAGGGCTGCCTGTCCCTGGGTTTTCAGCTTGTCGATCAACGCCTTATGTGGCGGATGACCGTAGAAATCCTGCTCCCATTGGCTCAGGCTGGCGTAAGCGCCGGTGATGAAACTGTTCACGTGAGCTCGATTGCTCCCGTAGAACCGATAGTCACTCGCGATCTGCAGGTCGCCGCTCAGCGACGTCAGGTCGGCGGCCGGCGAGCGGGCGATCGCCCGCTTGGCGAAGATGTCGCCGCCGACGATCTTGGTGTTGCGGATCGCCGCCAGGGTCCCGAATTCGACGGCCTGGTCGGCCGAGGCGAAGTTGGTCTGGACGCCGTTGATCTTCACATAGATCTGGCTGCTGGTGTGGCCGTAGGCCTGGGTCGTGCCATAGCCATTGAGGTTGGACACATAGGCGGTGGTGTCGGTGTAGGCCACGAGGGCGATCAGGCCGTTCAACGTGTCGCGGGCCGCCGTCGCCATCGAGGTGACCAGGTCTCGATTGCCGTTGTTGGTGACCGTGATCGCGCCCAGCTCATAGCGCGCGTAGGGAAGCTGCAGCACCGTCTCGGCGCTGGCGCTCGGAATCTTGGGCTTTTTCTTGCCGAACAGGTTGCCGATGAGAGCGCCCAGCACGAAGCCAACGAAAGCGCCAATACCGGGAACTACAAAGTTGCCCAGCATGGTGAGTTGATAAAGACCACCTTGCAGGGCGATCTGGACCGCCGCATATGAGCCGACAGCCGAACCGATTGAAGATAATGCCACCCCCGCTTGGGTTTGCGGGCTCACCACCATCGCGCCAAGTTTGGCGCCAAGGAACGAGCCAATGGCGTTGGCCAGAAGGCCGCTGATCTGCGACGGGCCCGTTGTGGCCGAGAGATCCGGCTTGAGCGTCGTCTCGGGATGGAAGCCATCCCAAATAGCCGCCGGCCCGTTCGCCAAGAGATTGTTGATAACTTGACCAGTTACGGTCGATCCGACCGTCGTGAAGAGCTCAGCGCCGAAACCTTTCAAGCCAAGCGCTTCGCCCACCTCCATCGACAACCATGAACTAATGGAACCGATCGCGGCCTGACCGGCGCGAGCTCTAACTTCGCTACCGAACGAGGCCAACCCACCTTCCACGGCAGCGTGCATTGCTCCTTCCACGGAGGTGGCTGTAATGGCGGCGGCAAGCCGCTCGCCGATCTCACCCAAAAGTGAGCTATAAATAACACCCTTAACTGGATCTCCGTCAGATAGATACTGCCCAAGCGAAGACCCAAACATGTCACCATAAACTGACGCCATCTGCTGCTTAGGGGTCAGCTCAAACGGGTTGATAAGTTCAACTATATTTGAACCATCAAATTGCGGCGACCCGGACGTCAACCCCAAACCGGTATCCATAAGCCCAGCATCGTCATTATTCATAGCCATCAGCCCATAGGCTGGAGATTCATTAGCTATGGCGCCCTCTATACCATGCTGGGCTATATACTTCGCCGCACCCTTACCCCAGTAGACAAATTTACCATCTACCACAAATTTAAATATAAGACCTTCATCATATAACGCTCTCGTCACAATAGGATTTATATCCTTGTTGTGATTATCAATTACACCTTTTCGAAACTTATCATTCGCTTCGGCATATCCAACAGGTCCGGAATTTGCCAAATTAATATCGTAGAATAAAGGGTTTGCCGCGTGGCCATACTCATGGCCCAATATGAATGCTAGGAATTTACTTGCAAGACCTCCAGCATTTGCCCAACCTTTGGATGAGACCACTATAACTGCGTCATAAACCCCATTTGTCGCCCCAGGCACAGATCCCGGATCAAAAGCCACGCCAGCATTTACAGAACCCGACTGAGCAACATAGCCAGTATTGGCATACACGCCACCGTAGTCACCACTACCTCTTGCCCAGGATACATTAGAATTATTGAAGTTCCAATAAGATCCATCGCTCGCATAATCGACGTAAATTAGAACATTTCTGCCCTTCTTGTTTAGTTCGTTAATCCAAGCAGCCATTCCTTTGTAGGAAGGAACAGATCCAAGCCTCTTCAGGGCATTATTAATATTGTCAATATCTGCAAGCGTTCCTTGTATGGTCGTTCCCGCGCCAATCTTTCCGGCATTGGCATGAGCCCGATATGTTCCAGGCTGAGACGGCGGAGCTAATGGCATTCTACCTGACCCCAAACTCTGAATAGATTGGCCAACATTTCCCATCCACAGATGGTACAGCTGCATTGCGTCGGTTGATTTCCGAAATCTTCGCCACGACACGCCCGCTGTCCTTAGCGTTCGGCGACATGGCGGCCAGATAGATCGTCCTATCCATCAGGGTGCTACAATTGATTCCGGGAGTTGAATAAGACACCCCATGACTGGGGCTTGGAGCCTCCATTACGACAATGGCACCATTCGCAGGAATATCGGCGTCAGAAATATCTCTATATTTTTCAATAAATAACACTCTAGCCCTACTAGAGCATTCCTTTGATTTGCGAATTGCGCTCTGCTCTGCTATTTCATCATTTCGATAGGTCCAATCTGCAAACTTCTTGCACATGAAATCCACCCTAGATCTATCGCTTGGATTTAGATTTTCATCTCGGACGCCGCAAGAAGCCAGCAACGAAACAACTAGACAACACCCGAATAAACTCGCCGCCGTCTTCAGCATGGTTCTCGTTGATCCATCAAACTCAGACAGAATGAGCGTCGACGACGGGCCGTCCGACAGTTGCCTCACCGCTCTCTCCCCGCCTCGGAAACCGTCTTCGCCACCGGCGACCACAGGAAATCAATCACCCGACGTTTCCCCGTCACGATCTCGACCGACGCGCTCATGCCAGCCGATAGCAAAGCTTGGCGTCCGTCAACCCTAAGTCGCGTTTGTGACAGCTTCACACGCACGGGAAAGACGAGTCCGCGCTTCTCGTCGACGATGGCGTCCGGCGAAACCTGGACCACTTCGCCCTCCAGCGTGCCGTAGCGGGTGAAGGGATAGGCCTCCAGCTTGACCACCGAGCGGTCGCCGACATGGACGAAGCCGATGTCGCGGCCCAGGACCAAGGCCTCGACCACCAGGGCCTCGCCGTCGGGCACGATGGTGACGATCGGCTTGCCGGTCTCGGCCACCTCGCCGAGCGTGGTCACCGACACCGCCTGGATGATGCCGCCGACCGGGGCGGTCAGGGTCTGCAGGCCGCGCTTCTGCTCGGCCTTGCGCAGGGCGTCGCCGCGGGTGGCGGCCAGGCCTTCGGCCTCGGCGCGCTCCTGGGCGGCCTGGCCGACGAACTGCTGGGTGAGCTCGGCGCCGTCACGCGACAGCGAGGCGACCTGGGCGCGGGCTTCGTCCAGGCGGCCGCGCTGGGCGATCAGGTCCTGCTCGGCGGTGACCATGGCCTGTTCCTGCTGCAGCAGTTTCTGGCGGGCGCCGTAGCCCTTGGCCTCCAGCATCTTCTGGTCGTCCAGCTGGCGTTGCAGGATCGGCAGGGTGCGCTCCAGCTTGACGATCTCGGCCTGGGCCGAGCGGGCCGAGGCCTCGGCGCCGGCCCGACGCTCCACCAGCGAGGCGCGCTTGGCCTCGTAGGCCTGGATGCGGGCGGACACCACCTGGCGCTCGGCCTCGGCGGCGCTGCCCTCGGATCCGGGCGGGGCGATCACCGCCGCGCCGCCGCCGCGGCTATAGCTGAGCAGTGCGTTGGCCCGGGCCAGGGTCAGGCCGGCGGTGGAGAGTTCGGTCGTGGCGCTCTCGGCGTCGGCGTCGGCCACCGTGGGGTCCAGGGCGATCAGCAACTGGCCGGGGCGCACGTGCTCGCCCTCGCGCACGGCGATGGCGCGGACCGTGCCGGGATCGGACGGCTCGACCGAGCGCAGACGGCCCGTCGGCACCAGCCGTCCTTCGGCCACGGCCACGGTGTCGACCTTGGCCCAGCACGCCCAGACCAGGGTCCCGACGGCGCCGGCGACGATCGTCCAGGTGATGGCCCGACCGATCGGCGAAGGCGGGGTTTCGGCGATCTCCAGGGCGGCGGGCAGGAACTGGGTTTCGATGCGGGCGCCGGCGCCGGTCCGGCGGCGGACGGTCTCATCCTTCCAGGCCTGGACCAGGGCGCGGGCGTGGCCGAGCAGGCTCATTGGTCAGCTCCGTAGCCGTGCGTCTGGGCCCGCCAGAGTTGGGCGTAGCGACCGCCGGCCGCCATCAGGGTCTCATGGTCGCCGGTCTCGGTGATGGCGCCGTTCTCCATGGTGACGATGCGGTTGGCGATCCGGATGGCCGACAGCCGGTGGGCGATGATCATCACCGTCCGGCCACGGACGATCTGGCGCATGTTCTTCTGCAGGATCGCCTCGCTCTCGGCGTCCAGGGCGCTGGTCGCCTCGTCGAGGATCAGCAGGCGCGGGTTGGTGATCAGGGCCCGGGCGATGGCGATGCGCTGGCGCTGGCCGCCGGAAAGGTTGGCGCCGCGCTCCTCCAACACGGTGTCGTAGCCCTCGGGCAGTTCGAGGATGAACTCGTGGGCGCCGGCCATGCTGGCGGCGGCCATCACCGCCTCCATCGGCAGGGCCGGATCGGCCAGGGCGATGTTGTCGCGCACCGAGCGGTTGAACAGCAGGTTCTCCTGCAGCACCACGCCGACCTGCCGGCGCAGCCAGGCCGGATCGACCTGGGCCAGGTCCACCCCGTCGACCAGCACCCGGCCGCTCTCGGGCACGTAGAGGCGCTGGACCAGCTTGGTCAGGGTCGACTTGCCCGAGCCGGAGGGACCGACGATGCCCAGCACCTCGCCGGGCTCGACCGACAGGCTGACGCGGCGCAGGGCTTCGCGCCCGCCGGGCTTGTAGCGGAAGGTCACGTCGTCGAAGGCGACGCGCCCCTCGATGCGCGGCAGGGCGGCGCGCGACGGCGAGAACTGGGCCTCGGTCGGGGTGTTGAGCACGTCGCCCAGCCGCGCGACGCCGACCCGGGCCTCCTGGAACTGCTGCCACAGGCCCGCCAGGCGCAGCACCGGTTCGGCGACCCGGCCCGCCAGCATGTTGAAGGCCACCAGTTCGCCGACCGTCATGTGGCCGCCCAGGGCCAGGCGCGCGCCGATATAGAGGATCAGCACGGTCGAGGCCTTGTTGATCAGCTGGATCGCCTGGCCGCCCCAGATGTTCAGCCGCGCGGCCTTGAAGCCGGCGGCGACATAGGCGGCCAGCAGGCGCTCCCAGCGGCTCTGCATCTGCGGCTCGACGGCCGAGGCCTTGAGCGTCTGCATGCCGGCGACGCTCTCGACCAGGAAGGCCTGGCTCTCGGCGCCGCGCTGGAACCGTTCCTCGATGCGTCGGCGCAACGGGCCTGTCAGCAAGCCGGCGACCAGGGCGTAGAGGACGATGGCGATCAATACGATCAGCATCAGCCACGGCGAATAGAACCACATCACCACCAGGAAGATGACGGTGAACAGCAGGTCGATGACCAGGGTCACCGACGAGGAGGTCAGGAACTCGCGAATGGTGTCCAGCTCGCGCACCCGGGCGATGGTGTCGCCCACCCGGCGGCTCTCGAAATAGGCCATCGGCAGGGCCAGCAGGTGGCGGTAGAGCCGCGCGCCGAGCTCGACGTCGACCCGGCTGGTGGTGTGGGTGAACAGCGCCGCCCGCAGCCCGCCCAGCAGGGTCTCCATCACGATCACCGCGCCCAGGCCGATGGCCAGGACGTCCAGCGTGGTCAGGCCGCGATGCACCAGCACCTTGTCGATCACCACCTGGAAGATCAGCGGCGTGGCCAGGGCGAACAACTGCAGGGTCAGCGACGCGGCGAGGACCTCGCCCAGCAGGCCGCGATAGCGGACCAGGGCGGGAATGAACCAGGTGACGTCGAACTTCGCGCCGCCTGGGATTTCGGAGCGGGTGGTGACCAGCACCGCCTCGCCGGCCCAGATGGCGGACAGGTCGCTCAGCGACAGGGTCTTGGGCGGCTGGCCGGGCCACTGGACCAGGGCCTCGCCGTCCTTGACCCGGGCCAGGATGAAGAAGTCGCCGCCGCGTCCCCGGGCGATCGCCGGCAGCGGGGCGTCCTCCAGGCGGGACATCGGCAGGGACGCGAGCTTGGCCTTGGCGCCGAGTCGGCGAGCCAGACGCACAAGGTCGCCGGCTTCGGCCTTGCCGGCCTGGCCCAGCGCATGCCGAAGTTGCTGCGGATCGGCGCCGATCTGGTGAAAGCCCAGCAACAGAACCAGACACGCGAGGCCTTCATCGGCCTCGACTTGGTACTCACTCACACGCCGCCCCCGCAACTTACGGACGCAAAGTCGCGGAGCTGCAACATAATTGCAAGGGGGATGTCAGCTGAAATCTTTGCCGTCGTCCGGAGGGCGTGATCGCCCCCTTCGACGGCCCGGCTGACCTGTTGGAACTAGCGGGGGTAGCTGCGCTCGGCGAGCGGCCGGGGCGCGTAGTCGACCTGGAAGTGGCAGGCCTCGCCATAGGCGGCGACAGCCGCCTGGCAGCCCGCGGCCAGCGAGGTCGGCGACGGCTTTTCGCCCCGCTCGATCCAGGCGCTCATCGCCCGAAGCAGCGCGGCGTATTCCGGCGTGGCCAGCTTGCTGTGCTCATGCTCGTCGGTGAACGACTGGACCAGCAGGTCGCCGGCGCCGGCCTTGGCGACGGTGTCGTGGAACACCTGGTCCAGCTCGACAAAGGCCGTGGGGTCGTCGATCGCGTGCATGGTCAGGGTCGGAACCGTCAGCTTGCCGGTCAGGTCGGCGTCGAAGGCCAGGCGGCGCACGCCCTCGGGGTCGGCCGCGAACCGCGTCACGCCCTTGTTGAGCGCGGCGTCGTCGTCGGAGCCGGCATAGACCACGCCGACATTGCTGAACGGATTGTGGCCGTCCAGGCGCTTGTTGACCATGTCGGCGAAGGTGAAGGTCGCCCAGCCCAGGTGGCTGTCCAGCGTCCGTTCGGGAATGCGGGTCACGGCCAGGATGTTGTCGAGGTTGCGCTGCTGGGCAGGCGTGCGCTGGGCCTTTGGCAGGTTCACCCCGGTGCAGGCCTCCAGGCGCTCGTCCAACTGCTTGTTGGTCAGGGTCGAGCCAACCGGCTGGCCCTGCCATAGCGGATAGGCCGGCTCGTCGGGCCGGGGATGGTTCTGGCAATAGTACTGGTAGACGGCCCGCAGGTCGGCGCGGAAGTCGTACGACCGCGTGCCGCCGGCCAGCACCGCGCTGGTCAGGATGACCCCGTCATAGACCGGCTTGCCGTCGGCCCCCTGCCCGTACAGCTCGGCCGTCTTGGCCGCGACGTTGCCGCCCCAGGACTGGCCGTGCAGGATCGTGCGCTTGGGCCGGCCGAACTGGTCCCAGAAGATCTTGCGCAGGTTGTCGCTGTCCTCGGCGGCGCTGCGCACGCCGTAGCCCGCGCGGCGGTAGTTCGTGCCGGCCCAGGCGAAACCCTCCTTCACGGTGACCGAGAACCGCTCCAGGTCCTCCAGGGCGTCGTCGGGCTTAGGGGCCTTAAGGCGCGGCCCGCCGTGGGTGTGCACCACCAGCGCGCCGTTCCAGGCCTTGGGGATGACGATCCAGTAGTACGCGCCGTTGGCGTCCTGACCGGCGAAGCAGCGGGACTCGGCCGGCAGGTAGTCGGGACAGTCCTTGGTCGCTTGAGACGCCGTCTGGGCAACCGGGGCTGGAGCCTGGGCATGGGCGCAGCCGCCGGCCATCAAGCCCAGGGCCGCGATACCCATCCAAACTCGGCGAAGCGGAGAACCCATGGCGGCGTCTCTTGAAAGCGGATCGAAACTAGAGGGCGGCCCCGGCGCCCAGGGGGGAGGAAGCGCCGGGGCCAGAGGTACGTCAGAACGACTTGCTGACGTTGACGTACCAATAGCGGGCATAGGGGTTGTACAGCGAGCCGATGTAGCCGCTCGACGACAGGGGCGGATCCTTGTCGAAGATGTTGCGCGCGCCCACCCGCAGGCGGGTGTCGTCCAGCGGGCTCTTCTTGTCCTCGATCCGGTACTGGACGTAGAGGTTGGCCGTGGTCAGCGACTTGACGGTGTAGGGCGTGCCGTCGGCGGCCAGGAAGTCGGTGTCGAGCACCGAGCCGGTGTAGAGCACCGAACCGCCGATCTGCACCGGACCCTGGCGCCAGGTCATCGTCGCCGTGCCCTTCCATTCCGGCTTGCCGTTCTTGCGCAGCAGGTCGCCCGGATCGGTCAGCGGCGTGGCCGGATTGATCGTGCCGGCCCCGCGGGCGTCGAACAGCTCCTGGATCGGCGGGGCCAGGTCCTGCGAGAACTTGTCCATGTAGGTCGCGTCGACATTGACCGTGAAGCGGCCGTAGTCCTCGGTGCGCAGCACCCAGTTCACGCCGATGTCGACGCCGCTGACCGTCTGCGGCTGCAGGTTCTTGAACTGGTCGCGGATTTCGGTGATCTGGCCGACCGGCGCCAGGCCGGTGCCGGCGAAGAAGGCCACGTCGTCGGCGTTGGGCGCGGCGCGGATCGTGTTCGGATTGCTCGAGCCGGTCATGCGCGCCAAGTAGTCCTGGACCGCGATGTTGGTCGAACCCAGCGTGCCGACGATGCCGTCCTGCTCGATCTGCCAGCGGTCGACGGTGATCGTGAAATCACCGAACCGCTCGGGGATGAACCGGGGCTGCAGGACCAGGCCGACCGAGTAGCTTTCGCTCTCTTCGGCCTTCAGGTCCGGGTTGCCGGCCGTGGTGAAGCGGATGCCGACGCCGCGGTTGCAGGCCCCGAAGGTGGCGATGCGGCCGGCGCGCAGGTCGGCCTCGCAGCGGTAGTAGTCGGTGACGCTGTTGGTCCGCGAATAGCTGAACGGGTTGGTGGTTTCCAGGTTGGGGGCCCGGAAGCCCTGCTGCCAGGAGCCGCGCACCCGCACGCCGTCGACCAGGTCCCAGGCGAAGGCCACCTTGGGTTTGGCCACCGATCCGAAGTCGCTGTAGTTCTCGAAGCGGCCGGCCAGCTGCACGTCGATGGCCCGCACCAGCGGGATGTTCATCTCCGGCGAGACCAGCGGCAGGGCGAACTCGATGAAGGCCGAGCCGACGTCGCGCGAGCCCTTGGTGCTGGGCGTGTCGTTGACGCCCGTGACGTTGCTGTTGCTGGTCGCGCCGGTCACCGGATCGGTGAAGGGCGTGCGGCCGTCCAGCTGCGGGTCGCGGCGGTCCTGCTGGGTCTCGTGGCGGAATTCGACGCCGGCGGCGACGCCGACCGGGCCGGACCAGATGGTCAGCAGGTCGGGCTTGGAGACCTTGAAATCGGCCAAGGTCAGGGTGGTGGTCGAGTGGCGCTTCAGGCGGAAGCGGATGGCGTCGGTCGCCGCCTTGGAGCTGGGCGTGCAATCACGGCCGCCCTCCCCGTTCAGGCACCCGCCGTTGAAGGGGTTGTAGGCGTCGGGGGTCGACAGGGCCAGCTGGGCGGCCAGCTTGGCGCTGTCGATGCCGTCGGACTCGTCCTTGGCGTCGGCCTTCGAATACAGCAGCGCCGAGTCCCAGTCCCAGCCGAACGCCTCGCCCTTCAGCCCGCCCAGGAAGCGGGTCTGGTAGTTCTCGACCTCGACCTTGTTCGGGCCCAGGTCGTTGAAGCGGTAGTTGGTGAAGGTCACCGCGCGGCCGGCGGCCGGCACGTTGGTCAGGTTGGGCAGGCGGTTGGGATTGACCGTGCCGTTGGCGAACACCGCCATGCCGAACGGATTGTAGTAGTTGCTGGCCGGCACGCCGATCGCCACCAGGCTGGTGCCCTGGGTCGTCAGGCCCTCGGACTCGGCGTGGTAGAGGCCCAGTTCGCCGTAGGCCGTGACGGTGTCGGTGATGTCGTAGTGGCCGTTGAGGAAGACGTTCTGGCGGCTGATCTTCGGGGCCACGGTGATGGCGTCGTTCTGCGGCGCGTTGTAGCGCAGGAAGTTGGCCGTGCTGCCGGTGGCCAGGTTGCCGGTGCCCAGGCACAGGCCGTTGCCCAACTGGGCCGCGCAGCCGGCGATGGTGTTGGGTTGGACGTGGGTGGCGCCCGCCGCCGTGGTCAGGGCCGTCGCGCCCTGGCGGACGATCCCGCCAGCGTTCAGCACCGTGATGTTCGAGAACGAGTTCTGGTTGCCGCGGTTGTCGGGCGTGGCGCTGTCGGTGTAGCGCGGATCGTTGTCGAACAGCGGCCGCAGGTCCTGGGTCGCCGTATAGGGCCGGTCGCTGGGCCGCTGGGCCGTGCGCTCGGTGAAGTTGGCGTTGATCGACACGTTGCCGCGACCGTCGGCGAAGTTGCGGCCGGCGAAGATGTTGCTGGTGTATTCCTTGCGGTGCGTGCCCTCGGCCCAGCCGTACTGGGCGTCCATGGTCAGGCCGTCGAAGTCGGTCTGCAGCACGGTGTTGACCACGCCGGCCACCGCGTCGGCGCCGTAGATGGCGGCCGCGCCGTCGCGCAGGATCTCCAGGCGCTCCAGGTTCGAGGTCGGGATGGCGTTGGCGTTGTAGCCCAGCAGCGGCACCGTGCCCGACGACTGGCTGGTCGGGTGCGACACCAGGCGGCGGCCGTTCAGCAGCACCAGGGTGTTGCCCACGCCCAGGCTGCGCAGGTTGATCGAGTTGACGTCGCCGCGCGTCGAGTTGCTGGTCTGGGCCGCGTTGCTGGGGTTGATGAACACGTCGCCCATGATCGGGATCGAGCGGAACAGGTCGTCGCCCGAAACCGCGCCGGTCGCGGCGATCTGGGTGTTGTCCATCACCGTGACCGGCAGGGCCGCCGTGGTCTTGGCGCCCTTGATCTGGCTGCCGACGACGACGACTTMCTCGACCTTGGTGACGTCGTCGGTCGCGGGCGCCTGTTGGGCGTGGGCGGCGCCGGCCAGCAGCAGGCCGGCGAAGGCGGTCCCGCAGATGAGCCTTTGGCGAATGTTGGTGGTGGTCATGAGAGCTCCCCGATTTTCTTGTTTTGGTGGTTCTAGGTTGAAAGTTTGGCCTATGGCCGGGCCCTGCCGGCCGCCGGGATCGCCGACGCGGCCTGTTCGGCGGCCAGCTTGGCGGCTTTCTTGGGATTGAGGGCGGCCCGCAGCTGGTCGGCGTCCAGACCCCGCTCCCAGCGCGAGACCACGATGGTGGCCACGGCGTTGCCCGTGAAATTGGTCAGGGCGCGGCACTCGGACATGAAGCGGTCGACGCCCAGGATCAGGGCCATGCCGGCCACCGGCACCGACGGCACCACCGACAGGGTGGCCGCCAGGGTGATGAAGCCCGCGCCGGTGACGCCCGCCGCGCCCTTGGAACTGAGCATGGCCACGCCCAGCAGCAGCACCTGGTCTTCCAGCGACAGGTGCACGCCGGTGGCCTGGGCGATGAACAGGGCCGCCAGGGTCATGTAGATGTTGGTGCCGTCGAGGTTGAACGAATAGCCCAGCGGCACGACCAGCCCGACGACCGACTTGGGACAGCCGGCCTTCTCGAGCTTCTCGATGAGGCTAGGCAGGGCCGCTTCCGACGAGCTGGTGCCCAGCACCAGCAGCAGCTCGGCCTTCAGGTAGCGGATCAGGCGGAAGATCGAGAAACCGTTGGCCCAGCACACGAGGCCGAGAACCACGATCACGAAGAACAGCGAGGTCAGGTAGAAGGTCCCCACCAGGAGCGCGAGATTGGCGATCGAGCCGATGCCGTACTTGCCGATGGTGAAGGCGAACGCCCCGAACGCCCCGATCGGCGCGGCCTTCATCAGCACGTGGACCAGGCGGAAGAACGCCTCGGCGGTCGCCTCCAGCACGGTCAGGACCGGCTGGCCGCGATCGCCGACCATGGCCAGCGACAGGCCGAACAGGATCGAGAAGAACAGCACCTGCAGGATCTCGCCCTCGGCGAAGGCGCTGACCACGGTGTCCGGGATGATGTGCATCAGGAAGCCGACGATCGTCTGGTCGTGGGCCTTGGCCTCGAAGGCCGCGATCTTGGTGGTGTTCAGCGTGGCGGGGTCGATGTTCATGCCGGCGCCCGGCTGGACGACGTTGGCGACGACCAGGCCGACGATCAGGGCCAGGGTCGAGAACACCAGGAAATAGACGAAGGCCTTCAGGGCCACGCGGCCGACCTTGTCCAGGTCGCGCATGCCCGCGATGCCGGTCACCACCGTCAGGAAGATCACCGGCGCGATGATCATCTTCACCAGCTTGATGAAGGCGTCGCCCAGCGGCTTGAGGCTTTCACCCAGCCCCGGATAGTAGTGGCCGACAGCCGCGCCCGCCGCGATCGCGAGCAGCACCTGGAAGTACAGGTGCCGATAGAACGGCGTGGGCCGCGCAGGGGCGGTCGGGCTGATCGTCTTCACTGGCGCCTCTTGGCCGGCCGGGTGGCCGCGTTTCCATCCCGCGTCCCTTTGCGAAGACGCTTGGTTAGACGATCCTTGTTGCGAAGAAGCGGCGCAAGCACGCCAGGTTGAAGCTTCTTTCGTTTGTTTTCATTGATGTTTATCGAAAGCGCCCTTAGCTCGGCCGCCCCACGGGCGGCGATTTTCCGCCCAGGATTTTGTGATTTGTGCGAAAATCCGCACATCTTGCCGAAGCGCCGCCGATGAACAGACCCGCCATGCCGAATCCGGCCGACCCGATCGTCCGTCGCTGGGCGGTTTTCTGCGGCGTCTGCGCCGTCCTGCTGGGCGCGGCCCTGTGGATCGCCGGCGAGGTCGCCGAGCGTCGCGCGACCGCCGACCTGGCCCGCCAGGCCCAGGCTTCGGCCGCCTTGCACGCGGCGGTGCTGCGCAGCGAATTGGCCAAGCACCGCTCCCTGCCCTTCGTCCTGGCCCAGGACCCCGACGTCGCCCAGGTGCTGCGGGCGGCCGACGCGCGCGGGATCGATGCGCTGGACCGCAAGCTCGAGACGCTCAGCGGCGGCACGCGCGCCGCCGTGATCTACGTCCTGAACGCCAAGGGCATGACCATCGCGGCCAGCAACTGGCGCGAACCGACCAGCTTCGTCGGCTCCGACTACAGCTTCCGCCCCTACTTCCGCGACGCGCGGGCGGCCGGGGTGGCCGAGTTGTTCGCCCTGGGCACGGTCAGCCGTCGTCCCGGCCTGTTCATGTCACGGCGGATCGACGGCCCGGACGGCATGCTGGGCGTGGTGGTGGTCAAGGTCGAGTTCGAGGCGCTGGAGGCCGATTGGTCGGCCGCCGAGCCGGCCTTCGCCGCCGATCCGCGCGGCGTGATCCTGGTCACGTCGGTGCCGGCCTGGCGCTTCTCGACCCTGACGCCCCTGCCCAAGTCCGAACAGCAGCGACTGCGCGCCGAGCATCGGTTCGGCGAAGCGCCGTTCAACCTGCTAGACGTGCGTCCTCCGACGGTCGCCGGAAGACCGCCGCGCCTGACGACCACCGCCCTGCCCGGCCAGCCGCCCGCCCACTACATGGCGGCCAGCGCCGACCTGGGCGCGTCGGGCTGGACGGTCTTCACCCTGACGCCCACCGGTTCGATCCTCAGCGGCGCGGTGGCCGGCGCGCGGGCCGTGGCCCTGCTGGTCGGCCTGGCGATCTGCGGCGTGGCCGGAGCGGTGCTGCGCTGGCGCGGCCAGGCCAGCCTCCGCGCCGCCCGCCAGGAAGCCGCCCGCGCCGAGCTGGAGGCCCGGGTCGAGGAGCGCACCGCCGAGCTGCGCAAGTCCAACCGCCGCCTGACCGTCGAGATGGAGGAGCGCCGACGAGCCGAGGCCCACGTCCACCTGATGCGCGACGAGCTGGTCCAGTCCAACAAGCTGGCGACGCTGGGCCAGATCGCTGCCGGGGTGGCGCACGAGATCAACCAGCCGGTGGCCGCGATCCGCGCCTATGCCGACAACGCCTCGATCTTCCTGGACCGCGCCGATCCCGACACCGCCAAGAGCAATCTGGGCCTGATCTCGGGCCTGACCGACCGCATCGGCCTGATCACCGACGAGCTGCGCGCCTTCGCCCGCAAGACCAGCGCGCCGGCCGCCCCGGTCGCGGTGCGCGAAGCCGTCGACGGCGCCCTGCTGCTGGTCGGGCCCCGCCTCCGCCAGACCGGCGTCCGCATCGTCCGCCGCGAGGCCGACGAGGAGGCCCTGGTCATGGCCGAGCGCTTCCGGCTGGAGCAGGTGCTGGTCAACCTGCTGCAGAACGCCCTGGAAGCCCTGGAAGGGGCGGCCGATCCGGAGATCGCCATCCAGGTCGCGGCCCGGCGCTCGCAGATCCGGATCATGATCGCCGACAACGGTCCGGGCCTGGCGCCGCAAGCCGCCAAGACGCTGTTCACCCCCTTCGCCACCACCAAGCCCCGGGGACTGGGCCTGGGCCTGGTCATCAGCCGCGACATCGTCGCCGAGTTCGGCGGCGAGCTGTCGCTGGATCCCGACGCCCCGGTCGGGGCGCGGTTCGTCATTTCATTGTCCAAGGCGCGTTAGATGCAGATTTCCGTCAACCAGGTCGCCTTCATCGACGACGACGACGCCCTGCGCGGCGCCAATGTCCAGACCCTGCAGTTGGCCGGCCTGGAGGTGCTGGAGTTCGCCTCGGCCGAGGCGGCCCTGGCCGTCCTGCCCGAAGGTTTCGCGGGCGTGGTGATCAGCGACATCCGCATGCCCAACATGGACGGCCGCCAGCTGTTCCGTCGGCTCAAGGACCAGGATCCGGACCTGCCGGTGATCCTGATCACCGGCCACGCCGACGTGGCCG
The DNA here is from genome assembly GCF_056397765.1 of Caulobacter sp. 05L422. NCBI lineage: Bacteria > Pseudomonadati > Pseudomonadota > Alphaproteobacteria > Caulobacterales > Caulobacteraceae > Caulobacter > Caulobacter sp. 05L422. The sequence goes on from NZ_JBFTOB010000029.1 coordinate 18,834, forward strand.
AGGCGGTAGAGGCCATGCACGACGGCGTCTACGACTTCCTGCCCAAGCCCTACGCGCCCGAGCGGCTGGTCAGCAGCGTGCGGCGGGCCCTGGAGAAGCGCCGTCTGGTGCTGGAGAACCGCTACCTGCGGACCCAGGCCGAGGCGGCCCAGTCCGACTGGCCCCTGATCGGCCAGACCCAGGTGATGGAGCGGCTCCGGTCCACCCTGCGCCAGCTGGCCAGCGCCGATGTCGACGTCCTGCTGGAGGGCGAGACGGGCGTCGGCAAGGAGCTGGCGGCCCGGGCCCTGCACAACTGGGGTCGGCGACGCGACCGCGAGTTCGTCGCCGTCGACTGCGCGGCCCTGCCCGCCTCGACCCTGGAAAGCGAGCTGTTCGGCCACGAGCTGGGCGCATTCAACGGCGCGGTGCGCCAGCGGGTCGGGCGGATCCAGCAGGCCGACCGCGGCACGCTGTTCCTCGACGAGATCGAGACCCTGGCGCCCGACGCCCAGGGCAAGTTCCTGCGCGTGCTCGAGGAGCGCGAGGTGGTGCCGCTGGGCTCCAACCGCGTCCACACGCTGGACATCCGGGTGGTGGCGGCGGCCAAGCCGGCCCTGATCGACGCGGTGGCCAGCGGCGCGTTCCGCCAGGACCTGTTCCATCGCCTCGACGTCGTGCGTATCCGCATCCCGCCGCTCAGGGAGCGCCGGGAGGACGTGCCGCTGCTGTTCGCGCATTTCCTGGCGCGGGCGTGCGAGCGCCTGGGCGGCCCGCCGCCCGCCGTCGACGACGCCATCCGGTGGCGGCTGCTCAACCACGACTGGCCCGGCAACGTGCGCGAGCTGAGCCACTACGCCCAGCGGGTCGCCCTGGGCCTGGCGGCGACCGCCGGCGATGCGTTGGACGAGCCGGCGCCCCTGCCCGAGCGCATCGCCGCCTACGAGGCCCACCTGATCGAGGAGACGCTGGCCGCCTGCGGGGGCGACGTCCGCACGGCCCTCGAGGTCCTGAAGGTTCCGCGCAAGACCTTCTACGACAAGGTCGAGCGCCACGGCCTGGACCTGGCGCGGTACCGCCAGAAATCCAGCGCCCGCTGATCCCTCTAGGCTTGTGGCGCGCCCTTGCCGCACACCTGAAGGAAGCCCGCCGCCATGAACGACGCCATGCGCTCCTTCACGGCCATGAAGTCGTCGGACCGGCACACGCCGCCCGACAACTTGTCGATGCGGCCCGTGCGCGCCAAGGTCAGCATCAGGGCCCCGGTCACGAAGTGGTAGCCCCAGAAGATGTCGGCCTCGCTGCAGCCGGGCAACGCCTTCCGGAGGATGGAGATCAGGCGCAGCACGACGGGATCGAAGTGCTCGTCCATCAGGGCCGCGCCCCATTCGGGCGTGTTGGCGACCAGGGCGCCCAGGGCGGCGTAGTTCTTCCAGCCCTCGCCGCCCTCGGTATAGAGGTCCAGGTCGGTGTCCAGGAACGCGCGCAGCGCCCCCTCGACCGTGGGCTTGTCGCCGGTCGCCGCCTCGTATTCCGCGAGCGCCTTCATCCGCCGCTCGTTGGTGATCACCGCCCGGCGGGCGAAGACCGCGTCGAACAGCTTCTGCTTGTCCTCGAAATAGTAGTTGAGCAGCGTGTGGTGAACGCCGACCCGCTTGGCCACGTCCTTCAGCGTCACCCCGTAGAGCCCGTGCTTGGAGAACAGGTATTCGGCCGCGTCGAGGATCTGCTCCATCGTCTCGGCGCGCTGTTCCGCCTTGGTGGAGCGCGGCCGGGGTTTCACGTCTTCGGACACTAGGCTTCTTTCCGTCTCAGCTTGGGCGAGGTCGACTGGGCGGGACACCTTACCCGCCTCCGAATTCGAACCTTGGTCTTATCTTGTCGATCTTGCCGATGGACGCCAGAGGCATGTGCGGCAGGCGGACGATCGCATCGTCGCCGTCAGCATCGAGGATCTCCGGGCGGCAGCGGCGGCGAAAGGATTCCGACGTTCCAGTTCCAGGGCACGCCGCCCTTGGCGCGGCGTCGGCAGACGACCTGTTCGTTCAGTTCGTACATGCCGGGCATCAGGTGCGCGCCGGGCTTGGGCGCGTCGGCGAAGGCCATGTAGGCGCGGCCCTCGCCATAGGGACGCCAGGCCGGCTGGCCGGCCGCGCTGGGTGCGCCGTCGCGGGCGAAGGCGGTCCAGTAGCCGACCATGGCGTCGGAGAGCCCAGCCTCTTCCGCCGTCGCCGGAACCTTGGGCCAGGCCGGGGGCGTCCGGTCGGCCGTGCCGAAGACGTAGGGGATCTCGCTGGCGTGGAAGGCGCGCAGGCCCGCCGTGTCCGCGGCCGGATAGCCGTGATCGAACAGATAGAGGAAGCCGGGCGCCCCCGCGGCCGTCTGCTTGGCGACCAGCCGCTCGGCGGTCCAGCCGTAGAGCGCGTCGCGCGGCGTCGCCAGCACGCTCTCGGCCAGGTCGGTCGGCGGATAGAGTTTGAGATAGGCGTCGGCGAGGTCGCCGTAGCGCTTGCGGATCTCGGCCTCGTAGGTCGCCGCGTCGGCGGGCGGCGGCGGGGCCAGGACGCGCAGCGAACGGATCTCGCCGCTGTTGAAGCCGGCCAGGATCGGCACGCGGGCCTGTTCGCCCAGGTCGAACACGTCGACCAACTGGCGGGGCAGCACCCGGCCGTCGACCGTGCCGAACGGGGCGTAGCCGGCCTTGGCGGCCGCGTCCGTGATCTCCCCGGGACTCATCGCCCGCAAGGCGGCGACGTCCTTGGCGCCCAGCTTGTAGGCGACATAGGTCCCGACCGTCTCGGCCGGATAGTCGCCGAACGCGCCGGCCCGCAGTTGCGGCGTCGAGATCATGTAGGCGCTCTGGGCGATCGCCTTGGCGAACAGTCCGCGCGCCTGAGGCGCGGCCATCAGGTACATGACGCTGAGCGCCCCGGCGGACTCGCCCGCGATGGTGACGTTCGAGGGATCCCCGCCGAACGCCGCGATATTGGCCTTCACCCAGCGCAGCGCGGCGATCTGGTCGAGCAGGCCGTAGTTGCCCGAGACGCCCTCGCGCGATTCCGCGCTGAGGCCGGGATGGGCCAGCCAGCCCAGCACGCCGAGCCGGTAGTTGATCGACACGACCACCACGCCCTGACTCGCCAGCTTGGCGCCGTCATAGACCGCCTCGCTGCTGGAGCCCGTCACCAGCGCGCCGCCGTGGATCCAGACCAGCACCGGCGCCTTCTGGGCCTTGGCCGGGGTCCAGACGTTCAGCGACAGGCAGTCCTCGCTCATCGCCCCCAGATCGTTGGCGTAGATGCTGCTGCCAGCTTGTGACCTGGGCTGGTAGCAGGCCGGACCGAACTTGGTCGCGTCGCGCACGCCCTTCCAGGCGGGCGCCTCGGCCGGCGGACGCCAACGCCGCCAGCCGGTGGGCGGCGCCGCATAGGGCAGCCCCTTGAAGACGTTCAGATCGCCGATCGCCTCGCCCTGGACGGCGCCGGCCGGGGCCTGGACCACGGGTCCAGGCTGGGCCAGCGCGGGAGCCGCCACGAACAGCGCGGCGATCAGGATCAACGCCTTGGGAAACAACGACATCGGAAGGTGCCTCCTGATCGCGCCGTGCGCCTGGGCGCCCCTCCCCGGCCGCGCGGAAGGCGCGGCCGGGGACAGGACGACGACGCCCGCGTCCGTCATCTAGAAGTCGTAGCCCACGCGCACCCCGAACGTGCGCGGCCGCAGGGTCGCGTAGCGGCTGGCGAGGAACGCCTCGGGGTGGACATAGGTGATCGAGTGGTTGTCGAAGATGTTCTCGACATAGGCGCCGACCGTCAGCTTATCCATCGCCACCGCGAACGTGGCGTTGACGTTCTCATAGGCGTCGGTGAAGCCGTAGGTCGGGCTGACCACGCCCGGCTGCCCCGGCACGTTGGGGAACGAGCCCGGATAGTTTCCGACGTGCTGGAACACCACCGAGGCGTTGGCCCTGGCCTTGGCAGACAGGTCGAAGCCGTAGTTGATGTACATCGAGCCCTGGAAGTGCGGGGCGGACAGGCGCGCGTCGTCCACCGCGCCCGAGATCGCCGCCTCGGCCGGCGTCAGCTTGGTCACCTTGGCGTCGTTGAACGAGCCGTTCAGCCCCACCGTCAGGCCCGTCGCGGGTATGGCCACGACTTCGAACTCCACACCCGTGCTCTTCGCCCCGCCGATGTTGGTGGCGAACTGGACGGAGTCCGAGACGCGGTTGGCCTGGACCTGGATGTTGCTCCAGTCGATCACATAGGCCGCCAGGTTGGCGCTGAGCGCGCCGTCGAACCAACGCCCCTTCAGACCCACTTCGTAGTTCGTCAGGTCGTCCGACGAGGCGCCGTAGGGGATGATCAGGTCGTTGGGATTGACCACGCTGGGGCGGCCCGCGAAGGCGTTGACCACGGGGGTGCGGAAGCCGGTGGACATGGTGGCGTAGGTGGTCAGGTTCGACGACGGCTTGTACGACAGGCTGACCTTGTAGGACGGCTTGGTCGCCTTGGCCTTGACGCCCGTCGCCGCCGGGATCGGCACCATCGCCAGCGGACCCGAGATGCCGAAGATCGCATAGGTCAGATAGGCGCTGTTGTAGCCGCCCTCGGTGAAGCCCTGGGCGTCGGTGCCGCCGTAGCGCATGCCGGTGGTCAGCCAGAGCTTGTCGTTGATGTGGTAGGTCAGCTCGCCGAAACCCGCCAGTTCGTGCGAATTGATGTGGGTGTACTGGCGTTGATAGTACTCGTCCGGCAGGCCGGTGATGCCGTGGGACGCCAGGTACTGCGGCGAGGAGCGGTAGAAGTAGTCCACGTCCAATCGGCGATCGAGATAGAAGCCGCCGACCACCCAGTCGAACTTGCCGCCGGGATCCGACGCCAAGCGCGCCTCCTCGACGAAGGTCTTCTGGTAGCCGTTGGCGTCCAGCCCGAAGGCGATCCCGGCGGCGCCGAACGTGCCGGCCAGGTCGACCCAGAACTTCTGGTCGAACTTCGAATAGGTCGACGAGCTGGTGAAGTGCGCGCCGTCGAACTGGTAGTCGACCGTGGCGTTGTAGCTGGTCAGCTTGCCCACGAAGAGGTCGGGCCGGTCGCTGATCCGCTTGTTGCGGCCCAGCGACGGGATGATCAGCGAGGAGTCCTTGGGATTGCTCTTCTCGTACGAGGCCAGCAGCTTGACCGACAGGCGGTCGTTCGGCTTCCACAGCAGGGTCCCGCGCCCGCCGCCGTCGACCAGGGTGTTGGAGTTGTGGATGCCGGTTCCGAGGTTGTCGACGTAGCCTTCCTCGTTTCGGTAGAAGCCGACGACGCGCAGGGCCAGCTGGTCCTTGATGATCGGAATATTGACCATGCCGTTGTAGCGCTGGCGCAGGGAATCCGACCCGGTCAGCCCGAAGTCGACCAGGGCCGAGGCGTCGTACTCGTCCAGGTCGGGGCTCTTGGTCAGGATGCGCAGCGCGCCCGACAGCGAACCCGACCCGAACAGCGTGCCTTGCGGACCGCGCAGGAATTCGACCCGTTCCAGGTCGTACAGATTGGGATCCAGCACCGTCGTGTTGCCGATCGTCGAGATCGGCAGCTCGTCGATATAGATCGCCACCGTGCTCTGCAGGTTGGCGCCGTAGCCGTTGGTGGCGATGCCGCGCGCGGTGAAGTTGTTGAAGTTGGCGGTCGGCTTGTTGAGGACGACGCCGGGCGTCTCCCGCGCCAGGCCCTCGTATCCGACGATGCCCTTGGCCGTCAGGTCCTTCTGGGAGAAGGCGGTGACGCTGAGCGGCACATCCTGCAGGCGCTCGTTGCGGCGGGTGGCGGTGACCACGACCTCGTTGAGCAGGGTGGTGTCGGTTTGGGCGGCGGACTTGTCCTGGGCTGCCGGGGACGCGGTCTGCGCCTGGGCGGTCATGGACGTCGACACCAACGCGGCGGCGCAAGCCGACGCGAGAAGAATTACCTTCATGCGCTTTCTCCCCGTGCGTCGATCGTGAATGCCGACGCTACCCCGCGAAGCTGCACCTGAGATCGACTCCTGTCAACACTCACTATCACGTGCGTGAATGTTGTGGCCAAGCTGGTAGAACAACGGTCTCCGGGCTTGAAGGGAGTTGGTCGGGACGGAGACGCGGTTACCCTCTCGCCGGGACGAGCGTCCGTTCGTCATGTCGAATTTTGGCGTCGCGAGAGATCGCCGGCTGCCAGAACCCGCCGGCCCTAGCCCGCCTTGAGCGCGACCTGGCCGACTGCGGCGACCGTCTTGGCCGCCGGCTTGCCCATGGCGGCGCGGGCGACGGGCTTGGCGACGGGCAGGAACGCCTCGAGGAAGTTCCAGGCGCCCTCGTCGTGGTCGAGATGGTGGGTCAGCAGGCCCAGCGGTTCATCCCACGCGCCCTTGCGTCGACGTTCGGCAAGCAGGCGGCGGGTTCGCAGCAGGAACCGGACCGCGCCTCGGAAGCGCGGCTCTGGCTTCCAGCGCATGACGTCCAGGTGGGCGTCCAGGCGGTCGGCCTCGCCACGCGGCTCGCCGTAGCAGGACAGGGCCAGGCCCCGCAGGCCCAGCGCCTGTTTCAGGAGCGGATGGGCGTTGTTCCAGGGCGGCACGAACAGGCGCGGCGTCACGCCAGCCCGGCGAAACACCTCGATCGCGGTGCTCAGGTCGGACATCACGTCGGCCAGGCGATCCAGGTCGTTGACCTCGCCGGACGGCCAGCCCGGCGGCGCGCGGTTCTCGTGCCGGAACCCATGGATCGCCAGCTCGGCGCCGGGAACCCCGCGACAGGCCTTGGCCAGGGCCGCGATGTCGCCGTCAGGCACGGCCGCGAGGGTGATCGGCGCCTCGAAGCGGACAGACAGAGCCAGCAGTCGATCCAGCGCCGGCGTGGACCGACGCGCGTCGTCGTCGCGCCACCAGAACACCGGCGCGTGGCCGCCGGCCTTCCAGCGGGCCAGTTCGGGCCCGATCAGGGTCGCGATCAGAAGACGGTGCAACGGCATGACGAACGTCTAGGCCGAATGACCCAGCCGAGTCTCCTCGAGGCCCAGGCCGATCACGGAGCCTCCGGCGGAACGTTCGGCCTGGATGCCGTTCAGCGTCCGGATTTCACGCGCCTTCAGGTTCGAGAGCAGCGGATAGAGGCCCGCCATGACGGCGATCAGGAAGCCCATGTCGCCCTCCTTGTAGCCCTTGCGCGAGACGTAGCACTTGTAGAACCGGCGCACGCCCCGGAACAGGTCGTCCCACAGGCTCTTGATCTTGCCGCTGTCGGCCAGGTCCTGGCCGCGCAGGGCCGTATAGCGGTTCAGGCGCTGGACCATGTCGGCGATGTCGTCGTCGACCTTGTGCAGGATGGCGTTGTTCAGCCGGCCGCCATAGACGCCGGTGAAGGTGGTGCCGGGATGGACCCGCTCGCTCTTCCAGGTCTTCACGCCCTTGCGGAACAGCCGGGCCACCGAGGAGGCGCCGAACGAGCCGCCCCAGCCATGGCGCACCAGCTGCGCGCCCACGAAGTTGTCCACAGGCACCTGGTACCAGTCGCCGGCGTCGGGACGGGCGACGGTCTCGCGGATCTCCCGCGCCAGGGCCGGGGTCACCGCCTCGTCGGCGTCCAGCTCCATGATCCAGTCGCCGCGGCAGGCCTCGACGCCCGCCGCCTTGCGCAGGCCCTCGACGGGAAAGATGCCCGAGACGACCCGCGCGCCCATCTTGCGGGCGATGGCTTCACTGCGATCCGTGCAGCGGTCCGCGACCACGACGATCTCGTCGCAGAACGCCAGGCGTTGCAGGCAGTCGGCCAGACGCGCCTCTTCGTTGTGGACGCAGACAAGCCCCGACAGGACAGACATGGAATTTCCCCGACCTGGGGACGGCCCTACGTGCGCGCCCCCGTCGAGAAATAGACGTCGCGGAAATCAGGGAACCTCAGAACTTTTTTCGCGTTCGCGCGTGGCGCGAGGTTCGTTGTTCCGGCTAACTCCAGCCTAGAAGGCGCGCGAAATCAATACGCTCCAGGTGCGGGGACGCAGTGGCGTGACCTGGCGCACCTGGCCGAAGCTGAACGGATTGCCGTAGGCGAAGGTGTCGCTCGACGCGTTGGCGGGGTTTGTGACCGCGAAGGTCCAGCTCCAGTCCCGCGTCACCAGTTCGGCGGACAGGCGTCCGGTGACATAGCCGCCCATCGATGGGGAAAGCCGCCGGTCGAACGTCAGGCGCGACTGGCCCACATATTCCAGCTCGGTGGTCAGCACCAGCTGCCGGTCCGCGGCCAGAGCGGTCTGGTATCGCATCATGGCTCCCGCGGAGACGTCCGGAACGCCCGGCAGCTCGCTCTGGGCGGCCGAGGCGAAATTCGGATCCACCTGGCTCAGGCGGGGACGATTGAACAGCGCGTTGGCTTCCAGGGTCAGGCCCGGGGCCGCCAGCACCGTCGCCTCGACCTCCAGCCCGGTGTTGCGCCCGTCGCCGACATTGGCGGTGTAGGACAGGCCCGAGGGGGTCAGATACTGGTCGGTCTGGATGTCCTTCCACACGTCATGGAACAGGGCGGTGCGCAGGATCATCCGCCCGTCCCAGGGCCGGAGGCTGGCGCCGATCTCGTAGTTGCGAAGATGGTCGGGCTTGAACGAGGCGCGCAGGGCCGACGGGGCGATCAGGCCGCCCGAGTTGAAGCCGCCCGAACGATAGCCTTCCGAGGTCAGCAGGTAGACCAGCCCGCCGCCGCTCCAGGTCCGTTGAAGCGAGAACTTCGGCGAAATGCCCGTGAAGCGCGCCTGCCGGTCCAGCTCGCGCGACTGGCCCGGGGCCGGCGCCTCGACCATCGAGGTCGTATGCACCTCGCTGCGGAAGGCCCGGCCGCCCAGGCTGGCGGTCCAGCCGCCGCCGAGGTCGTAGGCGGTCTCGCCATAGATCGCCAGTTCGCGCCGCCGATCGCGGCGGGCCTCCAGATAGATCAGGCGTGAAGGGTCGTAGGGCGTGCGCGCCCGCAGTTCGCCGTCGCTGTCCTCCAAGCTGGCCAGGCCGTAGAGCCCGAACAGCCAGCGGAAGCGATCGGTGTCGGGCGACGACAGCACCGCGTCCTCGACCAGCAGCCGCACCTTGCTGGCTTCGTCGAACAGGCCGACGTCCAGCGAAGGCGAGCCGGCGCCGTTCAGCGCGGCGGTGGCGTCGAACCGGCTGGCGAACCGGTGGCGGACATAGCCGGTCGACGACACGAACCGGCCCCAGTCCCCCGCCCCGGTGATCGTCACCGCGCCTTGCTGCAGGACGTTGTCGTGGGTTTCGCGCACCTGGTTGGCGCGCTTCTGCCCGCCCAGGCTGGGGGTGGTGTACTGGCTGTCCGTGGCGTGCAGGTCCTGGCGCGCGCCGGACACCAGGATCGACCAGTCCGGATCGACCACCACCGACAAGGCCGCGCGACCGCCGGTGCGCGTGGTGCGGTCCACGTTCGAGAGGCGCAGATTGACGTCGTCGACATAGCCGCCTTCCACGTCGCTGTAGGCCGCCAGTCGAAGGGCGGCGCGATCGGCGGCCACCGGCAGGTTGAGCACGCCCTCCAGGCGGCTGCTGGGCGAGCCGGACTCGGTCGCGGCCGCGCCGGCCAGGACCGATCCCGACCACGCGTTCAGCACCGGCTTGGTGGAGACGATCCGATAGACCCCACTGAGCGATCCGCCGCCATAAAGCGCTCCCTGGGGTCCGCGCAGGATCTCCACGCGGTCGACGTCGAGCAGGCGCAGGTCCGGGTCGGGGGCGTTGTAGGTCAGGGGGATGTTGTCGAGATAGGTGCCGACGGTCTGCTGGGTGCGGCCGGTGAAGGTGCCGTCCGACAGGCCGCGCAGCATGATCTTGTTGCGCGCCGCGCCGAGGTTGGTGGTGATGAAGCCGGCGGTCTGTTGGGAGATGCTGGTGGTGTCGATCGCGCCGGTGTCGCGCAACCGCGCCGCCCCGATCACGCTGACCCCGCCGGCCGCCGCGCCCAGGCGGGTCGGGCGCTTGGTGGCGGTGACCATCACGCTATCGAGGGTCGGGACGGCCGCCGGCGCCGGTTGGGCGACGACCGGCGGCTTGACGCGCGCCGCGGGCCGGGCGGGCGGGACCTGGGCCGGCAGGATGCTGACCGTGGCGTTGTCGAGGACCTCGAACCGGCACGGCCCGCCGGCGGTCACCGCGTCGAGCGCCTGGCGCAGGGTCAGGACGCCGACGACGGCCGCGCTGCGTCCCGGGCACGACGAGGCGCCCCCGAGGGTGACGCGTGCCTGGACGCCGACGTCGATCAGCGCCTCCGACCTGGGCTTGGCGGGAATGTTGAAGCGGAAACGCGCCGGCGCCGCATCGGCCTGCCCGGCCAGGGCCAGGCTCGAAGCCAGGGTCAGAACGAGGACAGAAGCGGCGGAGCGCAGGCGGCCGAACGCGATCGCTCCGGAAACCGGATCGTCAGGTAGACGTCGAAGCTGGGATTCCGTGTCCGAAATCATCGGGCTCCAGCTCTATCCCCCTAGAGCTCAAGCTTCGCGCATCGAACGATTCCAGGCCCGTCAGCAAGGCTTAGCGCGCCCGGATCACGATAGCGTCTTTGGTCGTCGTCGTTCGGACGGGAAGCAGGTGTGACAGTCGATCGACCATCGCATCCTGTTCATCGACGATCAACACGCCGGAAAGTCGCATATTGGCGGCCTCGGCGTCGCCCAGCTTCACCGGACGCGGGAAAAGCCGGTTCATGTCGCCGGCGATCTGCGAAAGCGGCTGATCGCGATAGATCAGCCGGCCCTGACGCCAGCCCGCGACCTCTTCGACGGCCACCGTCGAGAGCCGCGCATCGTCGGTCCGGCCCTTGCGGTGGGAAAGCCCCTGCCCCGGCCGCAGCCGGAACGACGCGGCGTCGCTGGACAGGTTGGGACGCACCTCGACCAGACCGCGCTGGACGTTGACCGCCACCTGTCCGTCGCGATGCCGGACATCGAACTGCGTGCCGACGACGCGCACCTGGGTGTCGCCCGCCGAGATCAGGAACGGACGCGAAGTATCCTTGGCCACGTCGAAGAACGCCTGGGCGTCGCCCAGGTGGACACGGCGCGCATTGCGCTCGAACCGCACCGTCAGGCGCGAGGCGGCGTTCATCTCGATCCGCGAGCCGTCCTCCAGCGCGATCGTCCGGCGTTCGCCGACGCCGGTCGAATAGGTGGTTTCGTGCACGCCCATCAGGCCGCCGTTGGGCAGCAGGATCGCGCCGGCGACGAAGGTCGCGGCGATCGCCGCCCCCGCCGACCAGAGCCAGGCGCGTCGCGCCGGCCGCAGCGGGACCACGTTGGAGGCGACCAGGGGAGCGCCGATCGGCGCGCCCTCCGCGAGGCGCGCGTCCAGATCCAGGCGGTGGTCGAAGGCGAGCACGGCGTCGTAGGCCTGGGCATGGACGGGCGAGGCCGTCAGCCAGGCGTCGAAATCCAGCCAGTCGCGCTCGGTGACCGTCTCGCCCTGCAGGCGGACCAGCCAGTCGATCGCGGCCTCGGCGATCTCGGCGTCGATGTCCGTTTGGGGACGCGTCATTTCGCTCCGTCCTGACGCCACGCGGCGTCCTCGCAAGGATAAGACGTCACCAAGGCGGCGGAACCTCCAAAAGCCGTTCCAGAAACAATAATCGCCCTCATGACAACTTAGCCATCAGCGCCTTCAAGGCCGCGCTTACATGCTTTTCGACCGAACTGCGGCTGACTCCCATCGCGACGGCGGTCTCAGCGTGACTGAGACCTTCCAGCTTGTGAAGCTTGAACGCGCGGGCCACCTGCGGCGGCAGGGTCTCCAGCGCCGCCATCATCAGCTTCAGGCGCTGCCGGCTGGCCACGACCTCCTCGGCCGAGGGAACGTCGGCCACCTGCTGGTCGCCCAGCACAGCGCCCTGAAGGCTGCGCCATCCACCATCACGCGCGCTGGCGCGGTTCTGGCTGCGCAGCCGGTCCAGCATCAGGTTGTTGGCCATGCGGAACAGCAACGCCGAGCCGTCGCCTTCGACCTCGAGGTCGCCAAGCGCCTGCACCTTGAGGAACAGGTCCTGGATCAGGTCCTCGGCTTCGCTGACCGAGCGCAGTTTCACGGCGAAGACGCGCACCAGATTGGCCCGCTTCTCGCCGTACAGCCGGGTCATCGGCGTGATCGTCGAAGGTGGGGCGGACAGCGCGGACTCCAAAGACTCAGTGCGGCGAACAGGTTGCGACGGCTCCTTAACCTAGGCCGCTGACGGTCGCCGGTCCAGCATACCGGATGTTGTTGTTGCGATTGACTCTCAACAACTTCGGGGACTAGATATTGCGAACCAGTCGCAACAACGGACGCGACATCCTCCCGGCAGAGGTCGCCATGACTCCCGACACCGCAGCGCTTCGATGGACTTCCGGCCCGACCGTCGGCGAAAGGCTGCTCCTGAGCGCCATGCGGCAATGGGCGGCGTTGAGGTCGGCGGGCGAGCATCCCACCCGCCTGGTCGCCCAGGCCCTGGCGTTTCGGTCGTCGAACCGGACAGGCGGGCTGTTCGTCGCCTGGATGCAGGCGGTCGAGGCCAGCCTGCGCCGGCCGATCCAGGTGGAATGTCCGGCCTGCGGCGGCATCTCGACGGACGAGCAGCGGCTGATGGTGTCGTGCGGCCTGGCGGGAACCGCGACCGCGGCCGGCGAGGCCCTGCTCGAACCGCTGCTGGTCGATTCGCAGCCGACCATGGTGCTGGCGCGCGCCCTGAACGCGGCCCTGAGGGTCGACGGCTATCCCCTGCCCGTCCGCCTGCGCGAGGAGCAAGGCGCCGGACCGGGCGAACCGCCGCCCGAGCGGGCGACCGTCCACTAGCTGGCGGTATTGTAGGGACGGCGCGAGGGTGACTCGGGCGCGAAAGCTCGTTATGTAGCTCGACTACATAGCCCGACGCCCGCCCGGACCAAAGCCATGCAGAAACGTCCGCCGCCGATCGAATTCCGGGTCCGCTGACCATGCTCGAGATCGCGTGGCTGACGGCCAAGCTGGCCGGGATCACCACCATCCTGCTGCTGATCCTGGCCACGCCCCTGGCCTGGTGGCTGGCGCGCGGACGCTCGCCATGGAAGACGCCGGTCGGTGCCCTGGTCGCCCTGCCGATCGTCCTGCCCCCGACCGCCCTGGGCTTCTACCTGCTGATCGCCCTGGGCCCGCAGAGCCCGTTGATCGCGTTGTTGCATCCGTTCGGGGTCCGCACCCTGGCCTTCACCTTCCAGGGGCTGGTGATCGGCTCGCTGATCTATTCGCTGCCGTTCGCGGTCCAGCCGCTGCGCAACGCCTTCATCGCCATCGGCGACGAGCCGCTGGAGGCCGCCGCCACCCTGGGCGCCTCGCCCTGGAGCGCGTTCCGCAAGGTGGCCCTGCCGTTGGCCCTGCCGGGCTACGCCGTCGCCGCCCTGCTGGTCTTCGCCCACACGATCGGCGAGTTCGGCGTGGTGATGATGCTGGGCGGCGGCATTCCGGGCCAGACCGAGGTGCTGTCGATCGAGATTTATCGGCTGGTCGAGACCCTGGAGTGGACCAAGGCCCACCAGCTTGCGGGCGCGCTGCTGGTGTTCGCCTTCCTGGTGATGCTCAGCCTGCTGCTGATGGAACGCCGGGTCGACACGCGCGCCTCGCGCTCCTGATCGCCCACCGGACTTCGCGACAACCCACTGGCTTCCCTGCCGATTTCACAGCCAAGCTAAGGTCGCTTCAGAACGGGACGTCGCCCTGGATCGTCACCCGCTCGACGATGCGTTCCTGCGGCCAGTAGTCGAGGATGGCGTAGTGCTGGGTGGCGCGGTTGTCCCAGAAGACGATGGCGTTGGGCGTCCAGCGGAAGCGGACCTGGTATTCGGGGGTCTTCACCCGCTCCAGCAGGTCGGCCAGCAGCTTGGCGGCCTCGTCCTCGGGCAGGCCCAGGATCCGGGTCGTGAAGACCTTGTTGACGAACAGGTGCTTCTCGCCGGTCTCCGGATGGGTGCGGACCACCGGATGGGCCTGCACCGGGTGGGCCGCGCGCAGCTCCTGCCGCTTGGCCTCGTCGACCCGGTAGCCGTAGCTCTGCAGGATGTCGTGCTCGGCGCTCAGGGTCGCCAGCTGGTCTTTCAGCGTCTGCGGCAGGTCGCGATAGATGGCGGCCGTGTCGGCGAACAGGGTGTCGCCGCCCAGCGGCGGCATGTGCCGCATGCGCAGCACCCCGCCCATCGACGGCGCGGGGCGGAAGGTGACGTCGGTGTGCCACTTGTTGGCGACGCGGACGATCGGCACGATCTCCTCGCGCAGCTTCATGCCGTCGGCGGCCTCGATGTGCAGGATCTCGGGAAACCCTGGGACATGAGCGGTGACAGGATGCCCCTCCAAGTCCCCGAAATATCGGCCGAAACGGACGTGATCCTCATGGCTTATGTCCTGGTCGCGGAAGAACACCACCTTGTGCCGCAGCAGCGCCGTCCGGATCGCCGCCACGATCTCGGGAGCTAGAGGCTGGCGCATGTCCAGGCCCGAGATCTCGGCCCCCAGGACGGGACCGGCGGGGGTGACCGTCAGGCCGGCGTAGTCGGGCGCTTCGGAAGCGGTGATGGGGGCAATGGCGTTCATGGCGTCCTCTTGGAGCACCACCCGTCTCCGCGGGCGGCCGCTGCTTATCCACACCTTAGACGTGGGATATCAGCGCTCAATGGAGTTTTTCTCACTTCAGGCGCAGCGTAAGCCCCGCCACCACCAGGGTCACCGCGTCGGCGACCTGCGCCAGTGCCTGGTGCAGCCGCCCGGCCTCGTCGCGGAACCGCCGCGCCAGGGCGTTGTCGGGCACGATACCGAACCCGACCTCGTTGGACACCAGCCACAACCTCCCCTCGAACCGCTCCACGCCGGCGACCAGTTGGGCCATGGCCGCCGCCACGTCCCGCTCGTCGAGCATCAGGTTGGAAAGCCACAGGGTCAGGCAGTCGACCACGACCACGTCGCCGGCCCCCAGGCCGTCCAGCGCGCCGGCCAGGTCCAGCGGGGCCTCGAGCGTCGTCCAGGCCGGGCCGCGATCCTGGCGGTGCCGGTCGATGCGCTCGACCATCTCCGAATCGAAGGCCTGGGCCGTGGCCACCATGACCAGCCGACCGCCGGATTCGGCGGCCAGCGCCTCGGCGGCCGCCTGGGCGAAGGCGCTCTTGCCGGATCGGGCTCCGCCCAGGACGAGGGTAAACGGCAAGACGCGCTCCAGATTGCCCAGTCAGATTGACCGTGTGCGGCGCAACATATAGTGCAGCTCTCGCGACAGGTTCCTCGAAAGAGGATGAAAAGGGAACTCGGGTGTGAAACCCGGGCTGCCCCCGCAACTGTAAGCGGCGAGCCCGCGTGTCATTAGCCACTGGCCTTTCTTCCCAAGAACACCTGGGGAAAGCGGCTGGGAAGGCGACACGCACCGGCATTGACCCGCGAGCCAGGAGACCTGCCCGTCGCGGTCGTCCTTCGTCCGGCCGGGGTGCGCCGTACGATGGGGTTCTTTTCCCCCGAGGCGACATCGTCAGGCCGGTCCGAATCTTCGGGCCAGCCTTCGTTGCTGCGCACGGAGGATTTGAAAATGCGCTCGATTTCCGTCCTGGCCCTGGTGGCCGCCCTTCCCGTTCTCGCCCTGCCGAGCCAAGTGCTGGCCGCCGAGACCATCGATGACGCCAACGCGGTCGACCAGGTGGTCGTCACCGCCGGCCGCGCCGCCGACAAGCTGTCCGAAGTCCCGGTCAGCATGACCGTCATCACCGCCGAGACCCTGCGCCAGCGTCAGGCCGTCGTGGTCTCCGACCTGCTGTCGCGGACCCCCGGCGTCACCGTCACCCGCAACGGCGGCGTGGGCGGTTCGACCCAGGTGCGCATCCGCGGCGCAGAGACCGACCAGACCGCCGTGCTGATCGACGGCGTCAAGCTGAACGACCCGTCCTCGACCGGCGGCGGCTACAACTTCGCCACCCTGCTGGCCGGCGACGTCGACCGCATCGAGGTGCTGCGCGGTCCGCAATCCACCCTGTGGGGCAGCCAGGCCATCGGCGGCGTGGTCAGCATGATCACCAAGACCCCGGACGGTCCGCTGTCGGGCGACGCCGTGATCGAAGGCGGCTCGCGCGCCACGGCCTATGCCCGCGTCGGCGTCGGGGCCGGCGGCGCCTGGGGCGGTTGGCGCCTGGCGGGCGGGTCCTACACCACCGCCGGCGTCTCCAACTTCGACGAAGCCATGGGCGGCAAGGAGAAGGACGGCTACCGCAACACCGCCGTCAGCGGCCGGGTGGACCTGAACGTCACCGACTGGGCCAGCCTTGACGCCCGCGTCTCCTACGCCGCCGGCCGCAACGAGTTCGACGGCTTCCCCGCCCCGGCCTTCGCCTTCGCCGACACCGCCGAGTACGGCAAGACCAAGGAGCTGGTCAGCTATCTGGGCGCGCGCCTGTCCAACTTCGACGGCGCCCTGAACAGCCGCGTCGGCTATTCGTACACCCAGACCGACCGCGACAACTACAACCCCGACCAGGCCGTCACCACCAAGACCTTCGACGCCCGGGGCACCGACAACAGCCTGGAATATCAGGGCACCTGGACGATCAACCCGGTCTGGCGCGCGGTGTTCGGGGCCGAGACCGAGCGCTCCTGGTTCCGCACCGCCGCGCCGTCCGATTTCGACCCGAACCCCACGCCCGGCCGGCATGCGGCCAGCATGGACAGCGTCTATGGCCAGCTGCAGGCCAAGCTCGTCGAGGGCCTGACCCTGACCGGCGGCGTCCGCCACGACGACCACGACACCTTCGGCGGCGCCACCACCTACCAGGCCGGCGCGGCCTGGAGCCTGAACGACGGCGCCACGATCTTCCGCGCCAACTACGGCGAAGGCTTCAAGGCCCCGTCGCTGTACCAGTTGTACAGCGACTACGGGAACACCGCCCTGAAGCCCGAAGAGGCCAAGAGCTGGGACATCGGCGTCGAGCACAGCATCCTGGACGGCCGCCTGCGCGGTGCGATCATCTATTTCAGCCGCGACACCAAGAACCAGATCGACTTCCTATCGAACAACACCCCGCCCAACTTCGGCGGGTACGCCAACACGGCCAAGACCCAGGCCGACGGCGTCGAGGTGGAGGGCAGCTTCGAGGTCAGTTCGCTTCTGACCCTGTCGGCCAACTACACCAACATGGACGCGGTCAATAAGTCGGCCGGCGCCAACTACGGCAAGGACCTGGTGCGCCGGGCCGGCGAGACCGCCAACGCCGACGCGGAACTGAGTCTCCCGAACGGCCTGACGGCCGGCGTGACGATGCAGTATGTCGGCCACAGCTTCGACAACGCGACCAACACCCGGCGGCTGAAGAGCTACGTGCTGACCGACGTGCGGATCGCCTATCCGATCAACGACACGTTCGAGCTGTACGGCCGGGTCGAGAACCTGTTCGACCAGCAGTACGAGACCCTCTACCGCTACGGGACCCTGGGTCGCGGCGCCTTCGCCGGCGTGCGGGCGAGGTTCTAGCCATGGCGACGCCGGCGGCCCTTCTCGGCCACGGCGGACGCCTCGGCGCGGCGCGGACGGCCTGGCCGGACGCGCCGACGCCCTGGCTCGACCTGTCGACGGGGATCAACCCCTGCCCCTATCCGGTCCCGGCCCTCTCGCCGGAGACCTGGTCGCGCCTGCCCGATCCGGAGTCCCTGCGGGCCCTGGAGACGGCGGCGGCGGCCGCGTTCGGTGTCGAGCATCCCGCAAGGGTGGTCGCGGCGGCCGGCAGCGAGGCGCTGATCCGCCTGCTGCCGCGCCTGCTCGCGTCCGGACGGGTCGCGATCTCGACAAGGACCTATGGCGGCCACGCCGACGCCTGGCGCGCGGCGGGCGCGCGGATCGTCGACCCGGGCGATCCGACCGCCGACCTGCGGGTGCTGGTCAATCCGAACAATCCGAGCGGCCGCGTCCTGTCGCCCGACCAGGTCGTCGATCTGACCGAAGGCCCCTTGCTGGTCGACGAGGCCTTCATGGACGTCGATCCGGCCTATTCCGTCGCGCCCCTGGCCGGCGGACCGGGCCACGGGTCGTTGATGGTCCTGCGGTCGTTCGGCAAGTTCTACGGCCTGGCCGGCGCGCGCCTGGGCTTCCTGGTCGCCGAGCCGGCCCTGGCCGCGCGCGTCCGCCAGGCGCTGGGCGACTGGCCGGTGTCCGGTCCGGCGATCGCCGCCGGCCTGGCGGCCTACGCCGATCCAGACTGGGCCCGCCAGACCCGACGCCGCCTGATCGAAAGCACGGTGCAACTGGACAGCCTGCTGCGCCGGGCCGGGTTCGAGATCGTCGGCGGGACCCGGCTGTTCCGCCTGACCCGCGCCGCCGACGCGCCGCGCCGCTTCGAGGTCCTGGCCCAGGCCGGGATTCTCACCCGCCCCTTCCCCTGGGACGAGACGCTGATCCGCTTTGGCCTGCCCGGGCCCGACCAGGATTGGCTCCGCCTCGCCGACGCCCTGGAGAGCCTCTGATGACCGAAGACCTGAACGCCAAGCACGCCGAAGCCATGAAGGCCCTCAAGGCCGAGCGCGAGGCGATGATGGAGACCAAGACCCTCGAGAAGGGCCTGCTGCTGGTCCACACCGGCGACGGCAAGGGCAAGTCCTCGGCCGGCTTCGGCATGGTGGCCCGCCACCTGGGCTGGGGCCTGAAGGTCGGCGTCGTCCAGTACATCAAGGGCAAGTGGAAGACCGGCGAGCGCCTGTTCTTCAAGAAGTTCCCCGACCAGGTCCGCTACGAGGTCATGGGCGAGGGCTTCACCTGGGACACCCAGGACCGCGAGCGCGACATCGCCGCCGCCCAGGCCGCCTGGCTGGTGTCGCAAGAGATGATCGCCGATCCGAAGCTGGATTTCGTGCTGCTGGACGAGATCAACATCGCCCTGCGCTACGACTATCTCGACATCGACGAGGTGGTAGCGGTGCTGAAGGCCCGCCCCAACGACAAGCACGTCTGCCTGACCGGCCGCAACGCCAAGCCGCAACTGCTGGAGATCGCCGACCTGGTCACCGAGATGACCCTGGTCAAGCACCCGTTCGAGCAGGGCTTCAAGGCCCAGCGGGGGGTCGAGTTTTGACCCACCCGAGCCTGGCTGGCCTCACCCGTCGCGCGGCGGTCGGAACGGGTCTGGCGGCCGGCCTGTCGGGCGGGGTCGCCAGTGCCCGCGCCCTGCCCCGCGTGATCTCGCTGAACCCCTGCCTGGACTCGGTGCTGGTCCACGTGGCCGACCGCGCGCAGATCGTGGCGCTGAGCCACTACGCCCGCGATCCGCAGCAGTCGAGCATCGCTAGGATCGCCCTGACCTACCCGATGACCTACGAGAGCGCCGAGGAGGTCATCGCCCTGCGGCCCGACGTGGTGCTGACCGCCGCTCACTCCTCGCCCGCCACCCGCGCAGCTCTGAAGAAGCTCGGCATCCGCACCGAGCTGTTCAAGGTGCCCAACAGCTGGGTCGAGAACCAGGCCCAGATCCGCCGCATCGCCGAGGCCGCCGGACACCCTGATCGCGGCGAGACCTTGATCGCCCAGGTCGAGGCGGCGATGGCCAAGGGCGCGCCGCGTCCCGGAACCCGCCCGATCACCGCTCTCGTATTCCAGCCCAACGGCTTCGCGGCCGGCCACGGCACCCTGGTCGACGAGATGATGCGCCGCGCCGGCTTCGTGAACGTCGCCCAGCGTTATGGCCTCAAGAAGTGGGGCAACGTCTCGCTGGAGCGCCTGCTGGACGATCCCCCCGAGGTGCTGCTGGCCGGCCAGGCCGCGCCCAACGCCCCTACCTTCGCCGAACGCATTCTCAACCACCCGGCCCTGGCCCGCGTCTCGCCGCGCATGACCCGGGCGGTGTTCCCCGAGAGGCTGCTCTATTGCGGCGGTCCCGGCCTGATGGACACCGCCGCCGCCCTGGCCGCCGCCCGCCGACAAGTCCTTGGAGCCGCCGCATGACCAAGCGCCTTCTGCTGCTGGGCGGCCTGTGCCTGCTCGTGCTGCTCCTGAGCGGCCTGTCGCTGATGGCCGGCCGCGTCTGGGTTCCGTGGAGCGCCTGGTCGTCGGCCGCCCAAGATCCCCGCTGGGCTATCATCTTCGAACTGCGGCTGCCCAGGACGATCCTGGCGATCGCGATCGGCGCGGCCCTGGGCCTGTCGGGCGCGGTCATGCAGGGCTACACCCGCAACCCGCTGGCCGACCCCGGCGTGCTGGGCGTCTCGTCCATGGCCGCCCTAGGCGCGGTGATGACCATGTATCTGAGCATGAGTCTTTCCACGCCCTGGCTGCTGTTCACGGCGGCGATGATCGGCGCGGTGATCGGCGTGGCCGTCATGCTGGTCCTGGCCGGCGGGACGGGCGGGACCATCACCTTCATCCTGGCCGGCGTGATCCTGAACACCGTGGCCAGCGCCGGGGTCGCTCTCGCGCTGAGTTTGGCCCCCAGCCCCTGGGCGGCGCAGGAGATCATCAACTGGCTGCTGGGCTCGCTGGCCGACCGCAGCGCCGACGATGTCTGGCGGGCCCTGCCCTTCATCGTCGTGGGCAGCGGACTGATGCTGATGCTGGGTCGGGCGCTGAACGCCCTGACCCTGGGCGAGACCGGGGCCAAGGCGCTGGGCGTCGACCTGAACCTGACCCGGGTGCTGCTGGCCGTCGGCGTCGGCCTGGCCTCGGGCGCCAGCGTGGCGGTGACCGGCATGATCGGCTTCGTCGGCCTGATCGTGCCGCACCTGATGCGGCCGCTGGTCGGCCACCAGCCAGGAGCCCTGCTGGCGCCCAGCGCCGTGGCCGGAGCGGCCCTGGTGCTGGCCGCCGACATCCTGGTGCGACTGACGCCCTCGGCCGCCGAGGTCCGCCTGGGCGTGGCCATGGCCGCCGTGGGCGGGCCGTTCTTCCTGGCCCTTCTGATCTCGATGCGCCGGAGGCTCGCGTGAAGGAGCCTGGCCCGAAAGAGACTGGCATGAGCGATCTGGTCGCCGACAACCTGACCGTCGCCCTGGGCGGCCGAAACGTGCTGGCCGGGGTCGGGGCGCGCTTCCGTCCCGGCGAGGTCACCGCCATCGTCGGCCCCAACGGCGCGGGCAAGTCGACCCTGCTGGCCTGCCTGGCCGGGCTGCGCCGACCCGACGCCGGCCAGGTGTCGCTGGGGATCGAGCCGATCCTGACCCTGGCGCATCGCGAGCGGGCCCGCCGCGTCGGCTTCCTGCCCCAGACGCCTGAGGTGGCCTGGGCGGTTGACGTCGAGACCCTGGTCGGCTTGGGC
Source organism: Caulobacter sp. 05L422 (assembly GCF_056397765.1). Lineage (NCBI taxonomy): Bacteria > Pseudomonadati > Pseudomonadota > Alphaproteobacteria > Caulobacterales > Caulobacteraceae > Caulobacter > Caulobacter sp. 05L422. The sequence goes on from NZ_JBFTOB010000029.1 coordinate 40,070, forward strand.
CGCATCCCGCACAGCGGCGCACGCGGCCTCAGCGACGCCGACCACGCCGCCGTCCAGGTCGCGCTGGTCCGCACCCGCATGACCGGTTTCGCGCATCGCGACGTCACAACCCTGTCCGGCGGCGAGCGGGCCCGCGCCCTGCTGGCCCGGGTGCTGGCGGGCGAGCCGTCGTGGCTGTTGGCCGACGAGCCGCTGGCGGGGCTGGACCCCGGTCACCAGCTGGACACCGTCGACCTGATGCGCGCCTTCGCGGTCGAGCACGGCCAGGGCGTGGTCATGACCCTGCACGACCTGGGCGTGGCCCTGCGCCTGGCCGACCGGGTGCTGGTGCTGCGGGAAGGCGCGCTGATCGCCGACGCCGCGCCGCTGGAGGCCCTGACGCCCGAGGTCCTGGAACGGGCCTATGGCGTCAAGGCCGCCATCTTGGCGGGCTCGTGGGGCCCGCTGATCGAGCTGATCGGGCGGACGGATGGCTGAGACGGCGCCCTGGCCCTGGGTGGTGGCCCTGGCCCTGGGCCTGGAAGCGGTGCTGGGCTATCCGGCCGCGCTCAAGCATCCGGTCGCCTGGCCGGCGATGTTGATCGAAATGCTGGAGCGGCGCTGGAACCAGCCGACGGCGTCCGGTCCGCGCCGTAGATGGCTGGGCGTCGTCCTGGTCGCCCTGCTGGTCGCGGCCGCCGTCCTGCTCGGCGCGGCGATCCGGGGCGTCCTGGGCTCCAGCCTTCCGGCGTTGACCTTGGTCGCCCTGATCGCCACGACCGGCCTGGCCCAGCGCAGCCTGCACGACCATGTCGCGGCCGTCCTGGCGCTGTTGCAGGCCGGCGACCTGCCGACCGCCCGCGCGGCGGTGGCGATGATCGTCGGCCGCGACACCGAACCGCTCGACGCCGAAGGCGTGGCGGCCGCCGCCCTGGAGAGCCTGGCCGAAAGCTTCAACGACGGCGTCGTGGCCCCCGCCTTCTGGCTGCTGGTCGGCGGCCTGCCGGGCCTGTTCGCCTACAAGAGCGTCAACACCGCCGACAGCCTGATCGGCCACAAGGAAGCGCGTTGGCGAATGTTCGGCTGGGCGGCCGCGCGCACCGACGACCTGATGAACCTGATCCCGGCGCGGGCGGCCGGCGCGCTGATCGCCCTGGCCGACGCCAAAAACCAAGCCAGGGGGTGGCGCACCATGGTCCGCGACGCCCGCCTGCACGCCTCGCCCAACGCCGGGTGGCCCGAGGCGGCCATGGCCGGCGCCTTGGGCGTCCGCTTGGGCGGCGAGGCCCGCTACGACGGCGTGCTCACAGACCGGCCGACGTTCGGCGACGGACCGCGCCCGACGCCCGCCGACCTCGAACGCGGCCTGCGCCTCTACCGCCGGGCCTGCCTGCTGCTCTGGCTGATCCCACTGGCGATCGGCCTGATCGTCGCCCTCGCCCCTCGACCCTAGCTCGTCTATCCAGGACCCCGTCATGATCGTCCTTTCCGTTCTCCAGACCGCCATCACCCCCGTCGACGCCGCGCTCGAGCCGGCGCTGCGGGCTCTGCTGGACGGCAAGGCCAAGCCGCCAGGATCGCTGGGGCGACTGGAGGACCTGGCCGTGCGGATCGGCCTGATCCAGAACCGACTGGACCCGCGCATAGCCCGCACCGACCTCTATGTGTTCGCCGGCGACCACGGCCTGACCAACGAGGGCGTCTCGGCCTATCCGGCCAGCGTCACCGCCGCCATGGTCGGGCTGTTCCTGTCGGGGCGTTCCAGCGTCGGCGCCCTGGCCCGGGCCACGGGCGTCCATGTCCACGTGGTCGACGCCGGGGTCGACGCCGACCTGCCCGACCATCCCGACCTGATCGTCGCCAAGATCCGGCGCGGAACCGCCAACGCGGCCCGCGAGCCGGCCCTGACCGCGCGAGAGGTGCAGGCCGCCATCGCCAAGGGCGCCGAGATCGCGCGGGGCGCGGCGGCTGACGGGGCCGACGTCATCGCCCTGGGCGAGATGGGCATCGGCAACACCTCGTCCGCCGCCCTGATCATGCACCGCCTTGCGCCCGCGCCGCTCGACGACTGCATCGGCCAGGGCACGGGGCACGGCGCCGAGGGCATGGCTCGCAAGCGCGCCGGCATCGCCCGCGCCGCCCAGCGCTCCGACGCGACCGAGCCCCTGGACGTGCTGGCCCAGTTCGGCGGTTGCGAGATCGCCATGATGGTCGGGGCGGTGCTGGGCGCGGCCTCGATGCGGCGGGTGGTGCTGGTCGACGGCTTCATCAGCACGGCCGCGGCCCTTGCCGCCGTGCGCCTGGTTCCCGCCGCCCTGGAATACTGCGTGTTCGCCCACGGCTCGGCCGAGCGCGGCCATCCGGCCATGCTCCAGGCCCTGGGCGTCCGTCCGCTGCTGGACCTGGACCTGCGGCTGGGCGAAGGCACCGGCGCGGCGCTGGCCGCCCCGCTGCTGGTGGCGGCCGCCAACCTGCTGACCGACGTCGCCGCCCTGGCCGACGTCCTGGCCGGGCCCGATTGATGCCGCGCCAGCTGAAGCTGTTCTTTTGCGCCCTGCAGTTCCTGACCCGACTGCCCGCGCCCTCGTTCGCCGACTTCCAGCCGGACTGGATCACCCGCGCCGCCCGCTACTATTCGCTCGTCGGGATCCTGGTGGGGGCGATCTGCGCCGGCGTGCTGCTGGCGACGGGACAGCTGTGGAGCGGCCTGCTGCCGGCCCTGCTGGCCGTGGCGGCGGGCGTATTGGTGACCGGCGGCTTCCACGAGGACGGCCTGGCCGACACCGCCGATGGCCTGGGCGGCGGCCAGACGCCCGCGCGTCGCCTCGAGATCATGAAGGACAGCCGGGTCGGAACCTACGGCGTCCTGGCCCTGGGCCTGGTGCTGGCGATCAAGGTCGCGGCGCTCGCGACCCTGCCCCTGGCGGCGGCGGCCTTGGCCCTGGTCGCCGCCCACGGCGCCGGCCGCGTCGCCGCCGTGGTGGTCATGGTGCTGGGACGCCATGTCAGCGACCGCGACGACGCCAAGTACAAGCCCGCGCCCGACGGCGTGCGACCGTTCGAACTGCTGATCGCCGCCGTGCTGGGCCTATGGCCGCTGGCGCTGCTGGGCTGGTCCGGCCTGGCGGGCGCGGCGGTCGGCGCGGTGCTGGCCGGGGTCCTGGCCCTGACCGCCCGCCGACTGATCGGCGGCCACACCGGCGACGTGCTGGGCGGGATCGAGCAAGCCTGCGAACTCGGTGTTATGCTGGGCGTCTCAGCCGCGATGGCGATGCGATGACCCTGTTCGTCTGCCCGCTCAGCCAGGTCGAGACGGCCCGGACGCTGCACCGGCCCTCGCACCTGATCAGCCTGTTGTCGCCGACCGACGACAAGGTCTGGCCCGCCGCCGACGCCGATAGCGAACACCTGCGCCTGGCCTTCCACGACATCGCCGAGCTCCGCGAAGGCTTCACCCCGCCCGACGCCGCCCTGGTCGCCCAGTTGCTGGACTTCGCGGCCGGCTGGGATGCGGGGCGGCCGATGCTGGTCCATTGCTGGGCCGGGGTCAGCCGCTCGACGGCGGCGGCCTTCGTCATCGCCTGCCAGCGCGCGCCCGAGCGGTCCGAGCGCGGGATCGCCCAGGCCCTGCGCGCCGCCGCGCCCTACGCCACGCCGAACGCCCTGGTGGTCAGCCTGGCCGACGCGGCGCTGGGGCGGGCCGGCCGGATGTCGGCCGCGATCGTCGAGATCGGGCGGGGCGCCGACACGTTCGAGGGCGCGTTGTTCGAACTGCCGATCGCCTAGCCGCTACCGGGCGGCGGCGTCCTTCTCGCCCCTGACGCGGTAGGTCATCGTCTCGGCTGAGACCGCGTCGATATCGATGGCCAGGTCGCGGATATGGATCGCCTTGAGCTCGGCGGGGAAACGCTCCGTCTGCCCCATGGCGGGATGGATCAGGTCGTCGGCGCCGTAGCCCCGCACCTCGAACTTCATCTCGCCCGCCTCCAGGCCTTCGAAGGTCACGTCATAGGCGTCGCCGGAGCTGTCGGCGGGATAGTCCGCGGGGTTGGGGACATCGGTCCCCTTGGCGTAGTCGCGCGGGGGAACCAGCGGCTGTCCGACCTTCGCCGTCTGGCGCCGGCCGAAGGTTTCCGGTCCGGGCGCGGCGGAGCGGACGATCGGGGTGGCGGGATCGGCGGCCAGTCGGTCGTACACCGCACGGGGCGCCTCGTCGCCGGCGGCGATCAGGGCGTCGGCGAAGGTCCGCGCATCGACGGCGACCGCGAACGCGCCGGCCGCTTCGCGATCGTCGGGACCGGCGCAGACGAAGTTCAGTTCCGCCTCGCCCAGGGTGCCGGGCTCCACCGCCGCCAGGGCGGGCTTGGCCAGGCTGTCGACACCGCCCTGTCGGTCGTCGCGGTCGTAGCGGACGATCATCGCCCAGCCGCCCCGCGCCTTGGCGCAGTCGGCCAGCATGTAGCTCTTGGTCATCCGTACGCCGTCATCCGCGCCGTCCGCGACGACCTGGGTGTTCCAGTAGGTCAGCTGGCCGCCCTTGCCGGGCTTGATCGACGCGACGTCGATCAGCATCACCCGGTCCTGGCCCTGGTTGACGTACCACCAGTCCGCCGCGTCGGCCGGTACCGCGCCCAGGGCCGCGGCGCCGACCAGCGCGAAGCCAAGCGCCGCCGACGCCTTGTTCCGGAGGGGCGAGGCGTCGGTCATGGCGATCTCTCACGGTTAAGCTACGCCCAGGAAACGCCCGGATCGTCGTGAGGTTGCGCGCCCTACTTCGCGTAGCGCGCCGCCACCGGCGCGTAGCGATCCCACACTTGGCCGTCGCTGACCGAGCGCAGCAGCTTGACGTATTCGGCGTGCGACCAGGCCAGGGGCGTGGCCGAGTCCGTGCCCTCGCCGCGCGCATAGCCGTGTGGGTTGGGTCCGATGCCGTCCCAGACCTGTTCGGGGATCAGCAGGCCGTCGTTGGCGAACAGCTCCATCGCCTTGACGTAGCGGTCGCGGATCTTCTGGATCGCGGCGGCGTCCGGCTTGCCGTTCAGGCCAGCGAGGGCCAGTTCGTAGTGACCGCGCTCACCGGTGAAGATCGGCCAGACCCGGCCGCGCTGGCCCGGGGTCATCTTGCCACCGACACCGTAATTGGCGCCGGTCTTGGCGTCCTCGCCGTAGCCGTCGACGTCGTAGCGCCGCCAGCCGGGGAACTCGCCTGTCACGCCCGGGAAGGCGAAGTCGTAGCGCACGCGGTAGAGGTCGGCGCGGCTGGTGTCGTCCAGCTCCGGCAGGCTGCCGACGATGGCGGCGTCATCGGCCCGGCGCACGCCGTACCGCACCAGTTCCAGGAAGCCGCCGTCGACCACCTGGTCCTTGGGCGGCGCGATCTGGCCGTTGGCGGCGCCGATCGGAGCGTGGTCGTTGGGGTCTTCGTTCTGGTTCAGGCGGACATAGTAGGTCCCGTCGCCGAACGGGCCCTTGGTGGTGACCATCCGCGCCTCGACCTTGGCCGAATAGGCGTCGGCGGTGGCGCGGTAGCGGGCCGCGCCGGCTGTGTCGCCGGCCAGCTCGGCGATGTCGCCAGCCACCACCAGGCCGGCGATGGTGGCCGCCGTGGTCGAGGGCGAGTGGCCGCCCTGCTCTTCCCAGCGCTCCTGCTGGGTGAACGGGGGCTTGATGGTCTCATGGTTCCAGCCGACGCCGACCTTGCCGCCGTCGACCAGGAAGTCGGCGGCCGGCTTGATCATCTTGCCGTAATGGGCTTTCAGGTCCGCCTCGGGCAGCCAGCCCAGCTTCCACAGCTTCCAGCCCAGCATGATCGGCATGGCGGTCTGGTCCAGCTGGACGCCGACCCACTCGGTGGTGCCGTCCACCCAGGTCTTCTGCAGGAACCAGCCGCCGACGCCGGTGTTGCCCTTGGTGTCGGCCTTGACCTGCACCTGGGGCAAGTAGTGGAAGGCCGCCAGCGGCGTCTGCTTGTCACCCAGGGCCGCCAGGGCCATGGCGCACTGGTAGAAGTCGCGCGGCCAGACGGCCTTGTAGCCGGTCGAGGGTTTGGAGGCGTCGACCGTGTCGCCCCAGGGGTTGGACAGCGAGGCGATCAGGGCGCCGGCATAGGTGCGGTCCTCCTGCACCTTCAGCATCAGGGCGCTGGCCTGGACCAGCTTGCCGCCGTCCTCCGAGGCCTCGCGCAGGCGCGGCAGTTCGGTCAGCGAGGCCAGATAGTCCTCCCAGCCCACGCGGTCGCCCTCGCCGTTGTAGCGGGCCAGGACCTCGTCGTAGCCCGTCTTGAGGGTGGCCGAGGCGGCCTGGTCGGCGGCCGCCGCGTCGCCGCCGAAGCCGATGACGAAGTCGTAGGTCGCCTCGCCCGAGGCCTGCTGGGGCAATTGGGCGGTCAGGACGATCGCGCCCTTGGCCGAGGCCGCGCCGGTCAGGGTCGCGGCCTTCACCGCCGCCAGGGCGTCGGCGCCCAGCGGCGCGGCGACGGCCTTCACGAACGGCTTGCCGCCCTTCAGGCTGAGGAACGCCTTGCCCTCGGACGCGGTCATGGCCGCGGCGGTCGCCGCGCCCGTGTCGCCGCCGCCGGTGTTGGCCATATGCGGCTCCAACACCAGGAACGGCGTGACCGGACCCTTCAGCGCGCGGACCGTGACCCGCACGAACAGGGCGTTGCGGTCCGGGTCGGTGAAGATCCGCTTCTCGATCTCGAAGCGTCCCTGCTTGTCGGTGGTGGTCACCTTGTAGGCGGGCGACAGCGGCCGGCCGGCGGCGTCGAGGTGCAGGTATTCGGTCTTAGACGTGGTGTCGGCGCCCTCGACGGCCACGCCGGTCGACGTCTTCACCGCCACCCGAAGTTGCTTGATCTGGGCCTCGTGGATCAAGCCGTACATGGTCTCGGTCACGGTTCCGTCGGCGATCGAGAACCAGACTTTCGACACCGCGCCGGTCGGGCCTCCGTCCTTGTAGGCGCCGTCGACATAGGCTTCGTAGGACGCGCCGACGCCGGTCTTGGCGGCATAGGCCCAGGTGGTAGGCGTCTCGGCGTGGGCGACAGCGCCCAGGGCCGTGGCGGCGACCGAAACCAGGGCGAGCATCTTCAGGCAACGCATGGAACTACCTCGTGAAATGATGGCGTCGATAACGACGTGGATCAGGCTTTTGACAGCGCTTCGGAAGACGAGGCTTGGACCGGCGTCGCCTTGGGTTCGCCCACGTCGCGGACCAGGAACACGCAGGCGGCGGCCGCCAGCATCGAGCCCGCGCCCAGCACCAGCGCCCAGATCGCCCCGCCGCCGAAGAACGCCTTGAGCAGCAGGCCCAGGATGGTCGCCGCCAGCAGTTGCGGGATGACGATGAAGAAATTGAAGATGCCCATGTAGACGCCCATCTTCCGGGCCGGCAGCGCGCCCGACAGGATCGAGTACGGGGCCGACAGGATCGACGACCAGGCGAAGCCCACGCCGATCATCGGGATCCACAGCAGGCCGGGCTCGCGGATCAGCGGGAACGCCGCAAGGCCCAGGCCGCCCAGGCCCAGGCACAGTGCGTGGCTGGCCTTGCGGCCGAAGGCGCGGGCGATCAGCGGGATCACCAGGGCCGCCAGCGCGGCCACGCCGTTGTAGAGGGCGAACAGCACCCCCACCCAGTCGGCGCCGTCGTTATAGGCCCGCGAGGCCGTATCGGCGGCGTGGTAGTGGAAGGCGGTCACGGCCGGGGTCGTGTAGATCCACATGGCGAACAGGCCGAACCACGAGAAGAACTGCACCACCGCCAGCTGCTTCATGGTGGCGGGCATGCGGAACAGGTCCTCGACCACTTCGGAGAAGCCGTTCGCGGTCCGCCCGCTCCGTCGCAACAGGCCGGCGACGAGCTGGGCGACGCCGAACAGGCCGATCATGGCGGCCAGGACGTAGACTTCCTTCTCCAGCCGCGTGACGAAGATCGCGACGGCCAGGGCCAGGCCGGCCACAGTCCAGACAAGGCCGCCGACGATGTAGGCGCGGACGGCGCGGGTCGGTGCGTCGGCAACGGCCGCCAGCGCGTCGCCCTTCAGCGCCCGCTCCGACGCCTCGAAGGCCGCCAGTTGCTCGGGGCTGTATTCGCGGGTGGTGAACACCGTCCACAGCACCGACAGCAAAAGGCCCGCCGCGCCGGCGTAGAAGGCGATGTGCACCGCGGGCGGGACGCCGCCGTCGGCCGCCACGTTGCTGACCGAGAACCCGTTCGTCAGGATCCACGGCAGGGCCGAGGCCAGGACCGCGCCCGTGCCGATGAAGAAGCTCTGCATGGCGTAGCCAGAGGCGCGCTGCTCGTCGGGCAGGTTGTCGCCGACGAAGGCCCGGAACGGCTCCATGGTGATGTTGATCGAGGCGTCCATCACCCACAGGGCGGCCGCGGCGATCCACAACACGGGCGCATTGGGCATCACCAGCAGCGCGGCGCTGGTCAGGATCGCGCCCCAGAAGAAGTACGGACGACGCCGGCCCAGGCGCCCCCAGGTCTTGTCGCTGAGATAGCCGATGATCGGCTGCACCAGCAGGCCGGTGGCCGGCGCGGCGATCCACAGGATGGCCAGGTGGTTCACCTCGACGCCGAGGCTCTGGAAGATTCGCGAGGTGTTGGCGTTTTGCAGGCCGAAGCCGATCTGGATCCCGAAGAACCCGAAGCACATGTTCCAGATCTGGAAGAAATTCAGCCGGGCCTTGGTCGCCATCCGCTCCCCCTGATAGCTCCGTTTCGTCAGAGCTTTGCGCAAATTTTTTCAGCGCTTTATGTGCGTGCATTTGTGCACGCGACGCCCTCCCTGGCAACGAGATTTTCCAGGATTTCCCGGCATTTCCAGGGTCGTGTTTCGGCAGCCTGACACCGAAACACCGCGAGAGCCATGCGAAGAGACGCTCGGACCACCGTCAAGTCGGCAGAAGATTGCATAAATTTTCAAGACTTGCCGACACCTTGCCCGAGCTTCGCGGAGTCTTGCCCGCCGACGGTCTCGGATCCCGGCCGATCAAGGCGCGTGATCCGCCCTCGACGGCGCTTGAAAACCATGGCCACGGCGCCTTAACAAAGGTCTGAAAAGATTTGCGGCAAAATTTGCAGCGACTCACGGACGGGGCGGGATAGTGACCAAGGGCGCGACGCGGCTTGAAGACTTGGCCAGGCTGGCCGGCGTATCCATTTCCACGGCCTCGCGGGCGCTGAACGACAGCCCGGCCGTCAATACGCGCACCAAGCAGTTGATCTGGAAGCTGGCGCGCGAGATGGACTACCCGTTCCGTCGCTACATGCCCGCCGGCCCGATCGGGGCCGAGGGCACGATCGCCATCGTCGTTCCCCGCCCCCAGGGCCGCGAAGGCCGACTGTCGGACCCGTTCTTCCTCGAGCTGCTGGCCGGCGTCGGCGAGGCGGCGCGCGAACGCGGCTGCGACCTGATGATCAGCCACGTGGCGCCGACCAGTTTCGAGGACCTGTCGGCGGCCATGACCACCAGTCGGGCCGACGGCGTGATCTTCCTGGGTCAGAGCTGGCTGCACACCGCCTTCAACCGCCTGGCAGAGACGGAAGGCCGCTTCGTGGTCTGGGGCGCGCAACTGCCCGACCAAGCCTATTGCTCGGTAGGCTCCGACAACCCGCTGGGCGCCAAGCGCGCGACGCTGCACCTGGCCCGCCTGGGCCGCAAGCGCATCGTCTTCCTGGGCGACACCGAAGCCCCCGAGGCCATGCAGCGCCATCGCGGCTATCTGGACGCGGTCGAGCAGTTCGGCCTGGGCGTCGATCCCGAACTGATCGTGCCGGCCCATTTCGAGGTCGAGTCCGCCGAGGCCAGCGTCGACTCCCTGATCCAGCGCGGGGTGAAGTTCGACGGGGTGGTCGCCGCCTCCGACCTGATCGCCCTGGGCGCCATCCGCGCCCTGCAACACGCGGGCATGTCGATCCCCGGCGACGTCTCGGTGATCGGCTACGACGACGTGCCGTTCGCCCGCTATTCGCGCCCGGCGCTCAGCACCATCTCGCAAGACACGGCCAAGGCCGGCCGGCTGATGGTGTCCAAGCTGCTGGACGCCAGCGGCCAGGGGGCCAGCCGCTCGGAACGCGTGCCGACCGACCTGATCATCCGCGAGTCCTGCGGGGGCTGACACCTGGAGCGTGGCGGGCGCCGAAACCGGCATCCACTTTCGGGCGCCACGCTCTAGGCGATTTACGGGGTCGAGCCTGAGGCGATGACCCTATGGAGCCCCTCCTGGGGCAAGACAAAACTGCGCGCTCAACCTGCGACGGGGCCCAGAAGGCCTGGTCCGGAAACCGTGAGCGAGGCAGGCGTGAAGAACTGGCTGGCAGTGGGCCTGGCGTTGTCGATGGCGGCCGAGGCGGGCCTCGCCGGGCTGTCCGGCGGCGCGTGGAACCTGAGCTTGGCGATGGCGGCCGAACCGGCCGATACGGCGCCCAAGACCATCGACGCCCGACCCTGGCCCCGCCCCTATCAGGTCGATGGCGTGGAGTTCTCGCTCTATCGCCCGGAGATCGACTCCTGGAACGGCGACACGCTGAAGGCTCGCGCCGTCATGGCGGTGAAGACCGGCGGGGCCAAGGACGCCTCCGGCAAGGCGATCGCTCAGCAGGAATTCGGCGTCCTGTGGCTGACCGCCCGAACGGAAACCGATAAGGAAGCCCGTGAGGTGGTGCTCAGCAACCTGACCATCGACCGCGCCAGTTTCCCGACGGCCAAGGATCAGGAAGCACGCTATCTGGCCCTGGCCCGCAAGGTGGCGCCGACCACCAGCCTGGTGGCCAGCCTGAATCAGTTGGAGGCCTCCCTGGCCCTGACCCAGGCCGGCAATACGGCGGGCGCCTCGCAGCCGGTCGACAACAATCCGCCCGAGATCCTGTTCGCCTTCGCGCCGACCATCCTGGTGTTGATCGACGGCCAGCCGGTCCTGAAGCCCTCGGGCGTGACCGGCGTCGAGCGGGTGATCAACACCCGCGCCGTGCTGCTGAAGAGCCAGAGCGCATTCTATCTGTCGCGCGACGGCCAGTGGGCGACGGCGACGTCGCTGGACGGACCGTGGACCGCCGCCGCCAAACCGCCCGCCGCCGTGACCCAGGCCGCGGCCAAGTTGGCGCCGGCCAAGCCGCCCTCGGCTCAGGCCGAGGCCCAGCCTAGGTCTCCAGCCACCCTGCCCGGCGCGAAGATCGCCGTTCGCACCCACCCCGCCGAACTGATCATGGTCGACGGCGATCCCGCCTTCGCCGCCCTCCCCGGCACCTCGCTGAAGTACGTCTCCAACACTCCGGCCGACGTCCTGATCGACCCCTCGGGCGGCTGGTACGTGCTGATCGCCGGACGCTGGTTCACCGCCTCCTCGTCCAAGGGGCCGTGGCGTTGGGTCGATCCCAAGACCTTGCCCGCCGACTTCGCCAAGATCCCCAGCGACGGCCCCAAGGGCGCGGTGCTGGCCTCGATCCCCGGCACGCCGGAGGCACGGGAATCCCTGGTGGCCAACGCCGTTCCGCAGACGGCGACCGTCAGCCGCAAAGAGGCCCGCTTCCAGCCCCAGTACGACGGCGCGCCGCAGTTCAAGCCGATCGAGGGCACGGGGCTGAGCTATGCGATCAACTCGCAGGCCCCGGTGATCAGGGCCGGGGCGGCGGGCTACTACGCCCTGCAGAACGGCGTCTGGTTCAGCGCGCCCGCCCCGACCGGCCCCTGGGTCGCCGCCACCCAGGTGCCGGCCGAGATCTACCGGATCCCCAGCAGCTCGCCGCTGCACTACGTGACCTATGTCAGCATCTACGGGACCAATGGCGACGAGGTCTATGTCGGCTACACCCCCGGCTACTACGGCGCCGTCGTCAGCGACGGGGTCGTGGTCTACGGCACGGGCTATCCGTGCTCCAGCTGGACCGGAACCTACTGGTACGGCTGCCCGACGCCTTATGGCTACGGCGCGGCGTTCGGCTACGGCGTGGCCCTGGGCTGGGCGCTGTCGTTCGGATGGGGCTGGTACGATCCCTGGTACGACCCGTGGTGGGGCCCCTGGGGCTACTATCCGGGATACTATCCCGGCTATTGGGGCGGCGGGGCCGTCGCCGGCAACGTCTACGGCCGCTGGGGCAACAGCGTGGTGGCCGGCACCGGGGCGGCCTGGGCCAACCCCTACACCGGCAACTACGGGCGCGCCGGACAGGGCGGCTACTACAACACCGCCACCGAAGGACGGGGCTATGGCTATGCCGGGCGCAACACCAATGTCTATACGGGCCGCTCGACGGCGGCGGCGGGCGGGGTGCGCTACAATCCCCAGACCGGCCGCGTCGTCGCGGGCCAGGGCGGCTCGATCTCCAATATCTACACCGGCGAAGGCGTGGCGGGCGGTCAACGCACCGTGGTCAACACCAACACCGGCCGCGTGACCAACCAGGCCGGCGTCGCCGGACGCGGTCAGGAAGGCGCGGGCGCGATCGGCGGGTTCAACACCCAGGGCCCCGGCGGCGGCCAGGCGGCCGGGGCGGGCTACATCCACTACGACCGCGACACCGGCGACATCTCCAAGGGCGGGGTCGTCGACATCAACGGCAACGTCTACGCCGGCAAGGACGGCAATGTTTACAAACACGGCGCCGACGGCTGGGAACAGGCGGGCGGCGGCGGACAGTTCAAGAAGGCCGACCGCCCCGCCCCGTCGCTGGACGCCGAGCGGGCCAGCCGGGACCGCGGCTTCGAACGCGACCGCAACTCGGGCGGCGGGTTCGAGCGCCAGGCCGCCAGCCGGCCGTCCTTCGATCGCGGGGCCTATGGCGGCGGCTTTGGCGGTCACATGGGCGGCATGCGCGGCGGCGGGCGGCGGCGCTAGGCCTTCACGGCCACCAGACCGGCCATCGGCGGCAGCGCGCCCTCCCCGGCCAGGTTGACGCTCTCGACGATGCGCCAGCCGGCCGGCAGGTCCCAGGCCGTGGTCTCGAAGCCCAGGTTGAAGGCGCACAGCACCTGGTCCGCGCCCTCGCCGCGCAGGAACACCAGCAGCGGCTCGGGGGCCTCGACCAGGGTCATGCCGCCCGTCCGCAGGCCCGGCAGCCGGCGGCGCAGGGCCACGACGCGGCGGGTCAGGTTCAGGGTGGAGTCGCCGTCGCGCTCCTGGCGATCGACGGCCAGGTCGATGTGCGAGGGATCGATCGGCAGCCAGGGCTCGACCTTGGAGAACCCGGTGTGGGCGGCGACCGCCACCCACGGCATCGGCGTGCGGGCCCCGTCGCGACCCAGGGTCTCGGGCCAGTTGGCGATGGCCTCGGGGTCCTGCAGCCGATCATAGGGCACCTCGGCCTGGGGCAGGCCCAGCTCCTCGCCCTGGTAGATGAAGACGTTGCCGCGCAGGCTGACCAGCAGCAGCAGCGACATCTCGGCGAAGGCCTTGGGATCGCGACCCCGGGCCCAACGCGACACCGCCCGCGGCGCGTCGTGGTTCGAGAAGGTCCAGGACGGCCAGCCCTGCCCTTCCTCGCCCGACCACATGGCCGTGCCCCGCCGGATCAGGTCGGCCGCCAGGGTGTCGGCGTAGAGGTAGAGGAAGCCGTAGGCGCTGTGCAGGCGGTCGGGCCCTTGGGTGTACAGCTTCATCTCGCTGTCGGCCCGCTCGCCCCCGACCTCGGCCACCATGAAGCGGCCGCCGTACGCCTCGCCCAGCTGACGCAGCCGGGTCAGGAAGGCCGGGATGTCGTCGTGCGACTGGTTGTGGAAGTGGTGCTGGAAATCGAACGGCCGGGTGCGCTTGCCCTCGCCGTTCAGGATCGGCGGATTGTCGGTCAGGGCCTGGTCGTGCATCGCGAAATTGATCGCGTCGAAGCGGAAGCCGTCGACCCCGCGATCCAGCCAGAACCGCGCCGTGGCGACCAGGGCGTCCTGCACCTGCGGGCTGTGGACGTTGAGGTCGGGCTGGGCCGACAAGAAGTTGTGCAGATAGTACTGGCGACGGCGCGCGTCCCAGGTCCAGGACGGACCGCCGAACACCGATTGCCAGTTGCTGGGCGGCGAGCCGTCCGGCTTGGCGTCGGCCCAGACGTACCAGTCGGCCTTGGGATTGGCGCGGTCCTGGCGGCTGGCCTTGAACCACGGATGCTCGTCGGAGGTGTGGGAGAACACCTGGTCGATGATCACCTTCAGGCCCAGGGCGTGGGCCTTCTCGATCAGGCGATCGAAGTCGGCCAGGGTCCCGAAGATCGGGTCGACATCCTCATAGTTCGAGACGTCGTACCCGAAGTCCTTCATCGGCGAGGTGAAGAACGGCGACAGCCAGACGGCGTCCACGCCCAGCGAGGCGACGTGCTCCAGGTGGGCGGTGACGCCCGGCAGGTCGCCCACGCCGTCGCCGTTCGAGTCCGCGAAGCTGCGCGGATAGATCTGGTAGATCACCGCGCCGCGCCACCAGTCGCGGTCGTGGATCAGATGGGCCGACGGCTTTGAAAGGGTCTCGACCGTCACTGGCCAACCTCCGAAACGCAAATCAGGTAATCGAGCGGGCCGATCTCGACCCGATAGCTGCCGGGCGCCGTGGCGGCGGCCGCACAGGATCCGTGAGCGGAACGCCAGGCCCGCGAGGTCGAGTCGACCTCGATCTGGACCGCGACCGACGTCAGGCCGGTGTTGAACGCCACCAGGGTCTCGCCGGCGTCGGTCATCCGCGAGACGGCGAACAGGCCCGGCTTGTCGCCGGCGGCGCGCACGACCTGGCGGCCGCCGCGCAAGGCCGGCTCGGCGGCGCGCAGCCGGGCCATGGCCGAGATCGCCTTGTAGAGCGTCCGGTCGGTCTTGAAGTGATCGCCGGCCGCCGGGGCGCCGTCGACCAGCCGGGCGGAGGCGTATTCGGCGACCTTCGTCGCGAACATGTCCTGGCGGGAATCCTTGTCGCCGCCCACGCCGACCAGCCCCTGCTCGTCGCCGTAATAGAGAACCGGCGCGCCGCGGGTGAACATCAGGAAGGCGTGGGCCAGGACCACACGCCGGGTGACCTCTTCGTCCGAGGCGTCCGGATGAGCGGCGCGAACGAAATGGCCGATGCGGCCCATGTCGTGATTGCCCAGGAAGGTCGGCAGTTGCAGCGCCGCCTGCTCGCCGCCCTCGTAGAGCGCGTCCTGCGCGAACAGCTGGGCCAGGCCGTCGGTCCCGGTCTTGCCGTTGACGGCGTCGGTCACCGCGCCCTGGAACGCGAAGTCCAGCACGGCGGGATAGCCGTCCACCCGCGTGAACCGGGCCAGCATTCCGGGCGTGGTTTCAGCGACCTCGCCGAAGATATGGAAGTTGGGAATCCCCCGCGCCTTGGCCCGAGCCAGCATGGCCGGCACGAAGGCCTGCCAGAACTCGGGATTGACGTGGCGGGCGGTGTCGATCCGGAAGCCGTCGATCCCGAAGTCGTCGATCCACTGGCCGTAGATGTCGATGAAGCCCTGGACGACGCGCGGGTTCTCGGTGGCCAGGTCGTCCAGGCCGGAGAAATCGCCATAGGTCGAGCTCTCGCCCACGAATCGGCTGTTGCCGCGGTTGTGGTACCAGATCGGGTCGTTCAGCCAGGCCGGCTTCTTGACCGTCGCCTCGCCCTTGGGAATATCGACCGCGTAGGCGAAGTCCGGCCGCGTCAGCCGCGCGAAGTTCTCGGCCGTCTGCCGCTCGGCCTGGTCGCCCAGGAAGCCGTCGTTGATCGCGAGCCCCGCGACGCCGCCCTTCCGCACGAACGGATAGTCGGCCTTGGACCGGTAGTCGCAGCCGTCGGCCGGACAGTCGCGATACTGGATCACGTCGGCGGTGTGGTTGGCGACGATGTCCAGATAGACCTTGATGCCGCGTGCATGGGCGGCGTCGACGAAGGTCTTCATCTGGGCCCGCGTGCCGAGGTGCGGATCCACGTCGGTGAAGTCGGTGATCCAGTAGCCGTGATAGCCGGCGGACTCCTGGCCGGGCGGTCCCTGCACCACCTTGTTCCTGAAGATCGGCCCCAGCCAGATCGTCGTGGCGCCCAGGCCCTGGATGTAATCGAGCTTGCCGGTCAGGCCGGCCAGGTCGCCGCCGTGATAGAAGCCCTTGTCGGCGGGATCGAAGCCGGTCTTCAGGCGATCACCGACCAGACCGCCGCGATCATTGGCCGCGTCGCCGTTGGCGAAGCGGTCGGGCAAGACGAAATAGATCACCTCGTCCCGCGGCGCGCGATCCAGATACGCCGCCGAATTGACCGGATGAACGGGCGTCGCGGGCTGCGCGAAACCGGCGGTCGTGATCGCGGCGGCGACGAACGCGGCGCCCGCCGATCGACTCATCCATGCCCCCGAAACTGCCACGCCCCCTGCCCCTTCCCTGCTGTCCAGGACCGTCCGACATCGCGCCGATCCATTGTTTGCAATCTTTTGCAGAAACCGAGCAAGCCTGTCAATCAGCCTCTCATCGCCCCAAACAAGCGGCTCCCACCCAAATTTCGATGCCAATCGCGCAGGAACCTCGACCAAAAAGCCACACATGACATTTTGTCCATTTTTCCAGTTGCAATCCAATGCGTTTATTTGCAGTAATTTTCACAACGAAGCTTGGATCACCGCGGCGAAACCGCGGGAACCGATTGGGAGGGAGCATCAGATGACGACCAATTCCGTGCCGCGCCGAGCGCGGCTGATGGGCGGAGCGGCCACCGGCCTAGCGCTGCTTTTGACGGCCGCCGGCGTCGCCCACGCCCAGGACACGACCGCGCCGAGCGCCGACACCGTCGAGGAAATCACCGTCACCGGCATCCGCGCGGGCATCGAAAACGCCATCGCGATGAAGAAGACCTCCAGCTCGATCGTCGAGGCTGTGTCGGCCGAGGACATCGGCAAGCTGCCCGACACCTCGATCGCCGAGTCCCTGGCCCGCCTGCCCGGCCTGACCGCCCAACGCCTCGACGGCCGCGCCCAGTCGATCTCGATCCGCGGCCTGGGTCCCGACTACAACACCGTGCTGCTGAACGGCCGCGAGCAGGTCTCGACCGGCGACAACCGCGGCGTCGAGTTCGACCAGTATCCGTCGGAAATCCTGAGCGGCGTGCTGGTCTACAAGACCCCCGACGCCGCCTTGATCGGCCAGGGCCTGGCCGGCACCGCCGACCTGCAGACGATCCGCCCGCTGAAGTACGGCAAGCGCGTCCTGTCGGCCAACGCCCGCTACGAGTTCAACAGCGAAGACAAGCTGAACCCGGACGCCAAGGACACCGGCCATCGCTTCAGCGCCACCTATGTCGACCAGTTCCTGAACGACACGCTGGGCGTCGCCGTCGCGGTCTCGGACATCTCGACCCCGACCCAGAGCCGTCGCTTCAACGCGTGGGGTTATCCGACCACCGCCTCGGGCGACCTGGTCATCGGCGGCGCCAAGCCGTACGTGCAGTCCAACAACCTCAAGCGCACCGGCGTGATCGGCGTGCTGGAATACGCCCCGACCGACAAGTTCCGCACCTCGCTGGACCTCTACTATTCGGAGTTCCGCGAAAAGCAGATCCTGCGCGGCATCGAACTGCCCCTGTACTGGAGCTCGGCCGTGCTGCAGCCCGGCTACACCGCCCAGGACGGCCTGATCACCCAGGGCACCTATACTGGCGTGAAAGGGGTCATGCGCAACGACCTCAACACCCGCAACACCAAGCTGAAGTCGGCCGGCTGGAACATCGCCTACGACACCGACAACGGCTGGACGCTGTCGGCCGATCTGAGCCACTCCGACGCCAAGCGTCGCGACGTGATCCTGGAGTCCTATTCGGGTACGGGCCCCGCCGGCGTCGGCGCCACCGACACCATGACCTTCAACACCACGCCGGGCGCGGGCACCACCTTCGGCTCGACGCTCGACTACACCAACTCGACCCTGTTCATGCTGACCGATCCGCAGGGCTGGGGCGCGGGCGCCAACGGCGGCGCGGCCACGGGCGGAGCCCTGACCCAGGCGGGTTTCTACAACACGCCTGCGATCAAGGACGAACTGAACGCCATCCGTTTGGAAGCCGAGCGCGAACTCGCCTGGGGTCCGATCAACAAGGTCGAGTTCGGCTACAACGCCAGCCGCCGCGAGAAGTCCAAGGAAGTGCACGAAAGCTTCCTGACCTTCGGCGGCACGATCGCCCAGGGCGCGCCGCTCAGCCGCCCCATCCCGCAGGCGGCGCTGATCGGCACGGTCAGCCTCGAACTGATCGGCATTAAGGCCATGCTGGCCTATGACCCGACCTACCTGCTCGACAACGGCGTCTACACGCTGATCGCGGACCAGAGCCCGGCGGTCCAGACCCGCAATTGGGGCGTCAAGGAAGACGTGCAGATCGCCTACGCCAAGTTCGACATCGACAGCACGGTCGGCTCGATTCCCGTCAAGGGCAACACCGGCCTGCAAGTGGTCTACACCGACCAGTCGTCGACCGGGGTGCGCGTCAACCCGGCCGACACCGCCCATCCGACCACCAACGACGGCGGCGACAAGTACACCTACGTGCTGCCCAGCCTGAACCTGACGTTCGACCTCAGCAACGAGACCTTCCTGCGGTTCGGCGCGGCCCGCACCCTGGCCCGGGCCCGGATGGACGAACTGCGCGCCAGCCAGTCGTTCAACCAGAACCTGGCCAACCTGCAATCGACCGACCCGAACACGTCCTATTTCAGCACCGAAGGCGGCAATCCGGAACTGCGGCCCTACATCGCCGACGGCATCGATATCTCGCTGGAGAAGTACTTCGGTCGCTCGGCCTACATTTCGGCCGCCGCCTACTACAAGAAGCTGTCGAACTTCGTGAACTCCAGCGCCTCGACCATCGAGGACTTCTCGCCCTTCCTGTCGCTGCTGACGCCGGCCCAGCAAGCCCTGCTGGGCACCACCCAGGGCCTGGCCAAGGCGCCCCAGAACGGCAAGGGCGGCTATATCCGCGGGATCGAACTGTCGGCTTCGGTCACCGGCGACATCTTCTTCGAACCCCTGCGTAACTTCGGCCTGATCATCAGCGGCTCGTACACCGACAGCTCGGTCAAGCTGGACGAGAACTCGGCGGCGATCGACATGCCCGGCCTCTCGAAGAAGGTGGTCAACACCACGTTCTACTACGAGAACAACGGCTTCAACGCCCGGATCAGCAACCGCTATCGCAGCAAGTTCCTGGGCGAAGTGGCCGGCCTGAGCGCCGCGCGGATCTATCGGACCGTCGACACCGAGTCCGTGCTCGACGCCCAGATCGGCTACGAGTTCCGCGAGGGTTCGCTCGACGGCCTGTCGATCCTGCTGCAGGCCAACAACATCACCGACGAGCCGTTCAAGACCTACGAGAACGGCGATCCTCGCCGGACCGTCGACTACCAGAAGTACGGCACCACCTACATGGTCGGCGTTTCGTACCGGTTCTAAAGCATCTCCCCTGCGACCTCCCCGCCGGCTCCGTCCGGCGGGGATTTTCTTTCAGGGATAGATGCATTGGGGACTCTTCCAAAGAGAGGGGCCTGGAATGGAAGAGACGCAGGGATGAGCGACAACAGGATCAAGTCCGTGGTCGTGGTCGGCGGCGGCACGGCGGGCTGGATGAGCGCGGCCCTGCTGGCCCGGGCCATGGGCGACACAGTCAATATCCGCCTGGTGGAGTCCGAGGAGATCGGAACCGTCGGTGTGGGCGAGGCGACGATCCCCCAGATCCGCAACTTCAACGCCTTCCTGGGCCTGGACGAGAACGCCTTCCTCGCGGCCACCCAGGGCACGATCAAGCTGGGCATCGAGTTCGTCGACTGGCGCTCGCCCGGCCAATCCTACATCCACGCCTTCGGAGAGATCGGACGCCCGCTGGGCGCCGTACCATTCCACCACTATTGGCTGGCGGGCCGACAGCAGGGCGACGACCATTCGCTGTGGGACTATTCGCTGAACGCCCGGGCCGCCTTCGCCGGACGCTTCGACCGCGCGGTCCGCAAAGCCGGCGGCCCGCCCGAGCCCCTGACCTACGCCTTCCAGTTCGACGCCGCCCTCTATGCCCGCTTTCTGCGCGCCCACGCCGAACGCCTGGGCGTGGTCCGCACCGAGGGCAAGATCCTGGACACGACGCTGCGCGAGCCCGACGGCTTCGTGCGCTCGGTGACCCTGGAGAGCGGCGAGGTCGTCGAGGGCGACTTCTTCATCGACTGCTCGGGTTTTCATGGGGTGTTGATCGAACAGGCGCTGAAGACCGGCTACGAGGACTGGTCCGACCTGCTGCCCTGCGACCGCGCCATCGCCGTGCCCACCGCCAATGTCGGACCGCCCCGCTCCTACACCCAGGCCATCGCCCGTCCCGCCGGTTGGCAGTGGCGCATTCCGCTGCAGCACCGCACCGGCAACGGCTATGTATTCTGCAGCCGCTTCGTCGGCGAGGACGAGGCCGTCGCCCAACTGCTGGCCAACCTGGAAGGCCAGCCGCTGGCCGAGCCTCGGACGCTGAAATTCGTCACAGGCCGCCGCAAGCGGTTCTGGAACAGGAACGTCCTGGCCCTGGGCCTGGCCAGCGGCTTCATGGAGCCGCTGGAGTCGACCAGCATCCACCTGATCCAGTCCGGCCTGTCGCGCCTGCTGAACCTGTTCCCGGACAAGGGCTTCGCCCAGCGCGACATCGATGAGTACAACCGCCAGACGGGCCTCGAATACGAGCGTATCCGCGACTTCCTGGTGCTGCACTATTGGGCCAACCAACGCACGGAGCCGTTCTGGAAGGCCTGTCGCGAGATGGCCGTCCCCGCCGAACTAACCCGCAAGGTCGAGCTTTTCCGCACCCATGGCCGGCTGTTCCGCGATCCCGACGACCTGTTCCTCGAGGCCAGCTGGCTTCAGGTGCTGGAGGGCCAGGGCGTGTCGCCGGAAAACCATCACCCGATGACCGGCCAACTCACAGACGACCAGCTTCGCGGCTTCCTGGCCGATCTTCGCAAGATCGCCGCCGACGACGCGGCCGCTCTGCCCGCCCATGGTGACTTCATCCGTCAGCAGTGCGCGGCCCGGTAGCTTGTCACCGGACGCGCGGCCATGCTCACTCGGTCCATGGTCGAAACCCTGTCGCACAAGCAAGCCCGTCGCATCGCCCTGGCCGCCCAGGGGTTCGCCGATAGCCGCCCCGAGAAACCGACCCGCCGGCATCTGACCGCCGCGATCGAGCGACTGGCCCTGCTGCAGATCGACAGCGTCAACGTCGTCTCGCGCTCGCACTACCTGCCGCTGTTCTCGCGTCTGGGCGCCTATCCACGCCCCCTTCTGGAAGACCTGGCCTGGGGCAAGAAGCCGACGCTGTTCGAATACTGGGGGCACGAGGCCTCGCTGATGCCGCTGGACCTGCAGCCGCTGCTGCGATGGCGGATGGACGATGCGCGCCAGGGCGTCGGCGTGTGGAAGGGCGTCGCCAGGTTCCTGGCCGAGCACCGGCCGTTCATCGACAAGGCGCTGGCGGCCATCCACGAGCGCGGCCCGCTGTCGGCCGGCGAACTGGAGTTGGGCGAGCGTGGCCAGGGCGGCTGGTGGGGCTGGAGCGAGGCCAAGCGAGCGACCGAATGCCTGTTCTGGGCGGGAGAGCTGACCACGGCCACCCGGCGCGGGACGTTCGAACGCGTCTACGGGCTGCCGGAAGAGGTGCTGCCCAAGGCGATCTGGTCGGCGCCGACGCCTTCGCGCGCCGAGGCGCATCGCGTGCTGCTGCGCCGCGCGGCCCGGGCCATGGGCGTGGCCACCGAGCGCGACCTGCGCGACTATTTCCGCATGGCCCTCGCCGACGCCCGACGCGGCGTCGCCGAGCTGGTCGAGATCGGCGACCTGGTCCCGGTCGAGGTGGAGGGCTGGGGCCAGCCGGCCTATCTGGCGCCCGACGTCCGCAGGCCGCGCAAGATCACCGCCAACGCCCTGCTCTCCCCGTTCGACAACCTGATCTGGTTCCGCGAACGGGCCGAGCGCCTGTTCGACGTCCGTATACGGTTGGAAATATACACCCCCGCCCACAAGCGCACCCACGGCTACTACGTGCTGCCCTTCCTGCAGGGCGAGGCGATCACCGCTCGTGTCGATCTCAAGGCGGATCGCAAGGCGGGCCTGCTGCGGGTTCTCTCCGCCCATCGTGAGCTGGGCGCCAACGCCGCGACGCCCGCCGCCCTGGCGACAGAACTGCGGCTCATGGCCGCGTGGCTGGGCCTTGCGGGCGTTGCGGTTGCGGCCGGCGGCGACCTCAGCTCCGCGCTGGCGGCCGAAATCGCCAACGATTGACTTTGGCTGACCAAAGCCTATTTATCCCCACCTTCGGAGCAGGTCAGGCGAATCCGCGCCACCCGTTCGCCCAAATACGGGTGGCTCTGAATTTCAGCCAGAATGACATGACAGAATTTTCCGAACTCGGGCTTTCGCCCACGACCCTCCAGGCGGTCGCCGACACCGGCTATACCACGGCCACCCCCATCCAGGCCGCCGCCATCCCGGTGGCCCTGGCCGGCCAGGACGTCCTGGGCATCGCCCAGACGGGCACCGGCAAGACCGCCGCCTTCACCCTTCCCCTGATCGACAAGCTGATGACGGGCCGCGCCAAGGCCCGCATGCCGCGCGCCCTGGTCATCGCCCCGACCCGCGAACTGGCCGACCAGGTCGCCTCCAGCTTCGAGAAGTACGCCAAGGGCACCAAGCTCTCCTGGGCGCTGCTGATCGGCGGCGTGTCGTTCGGCGACCAGGAAAAGAAGCTTGATCGCGGCGTCGACGTGCTGATCGCCACGCCCGGCCGCTTGCTGGATCACTTCGAGCGCGGCAAGCTGCTGATGACCGGCGTGCAGTTCCTGGTCGTCGACGAAGCCGACCGTATGCTGGACATGGGCTTCATCCCGGACATCGAGCGCATCTTCAAGATGACGCCGCCCAAGAAGCAGACCCTGTTCTTCTCGGCGACCATGCCGCCGGAAATCACCCGCCTGACCAAGCAGTTCCTCAAGGATCCCGTGCGGATCGAGGCGGCGCGGCCGGCGACGACCAACGAGAACATCACCCAGCTGATGGTCAAGGTGCCGTCGTCCGATCCCAAGGCCAAGCGCCTGGCGCTGCGGGCCCTGATCGAGAAGGCCAAGATCGAGACCGGCATCGTGTTCTGCAACCGCAAGACCGAAGTCGATGTCGTCGCCAAGTCGCTGAAGAGCCACGGCTTCGACGCCGCCGCCATCCACGGCGACCTGGACCAGAGCCAGCGCATGAAGACCCTGGCGGCCTTCCGCGACGGTTCGCTGAAGATCCTGGTGGCCTCGGACGTCGCCGCGCGCGGCCTGGACATCCCGGCCGTCAGTCACGTGTTCAACTACGACGTCCCGCACCACGCCGACGACTACGTCCACCGCATCGGCCGCACCGGCCGGGCCGGGCGTTCGGGCATCACCTACATGCTGGTGACCCCTGCCGACGACAAGGGCTTCGACAAGGTGGTCAAGCTGATCGGCTCGACCCCGGACGAAGAGAAGCTGGACCTCGATTACTCCAACGCCGTGACCGTGCGTCGCGAAGGCGACAGCAAGCGTGGCGGCGGCCGTGACCGCGACCGCTCGCCCCGTGGCGGCGAACGCGGCCGCGATCGCGATCGTGATCGCAACCGCGCCCCGACCGAGCCGTCGGCCGTCGCCGCCGCCAACCTCGAAGCCGCCATCGCCGGCGAGCCGATCCCGTCGGCTCCGGGCGAAGCCCTGGTGGAAAAGCGCCCTGCCCGTTCGCGCAAGCCGCGCGGCGAGAAGGCCGCCGTCGCGGCTGTCGAAGCTGAAGTCCCGGCCGCCGCCGAAGCGGCCCCGGCCGCCGAGCGCGGTCGCCGCGACCGTGGCGGCTCCTCGCGCGATCGCGGCCGCCAGCCGCGCGTCGAGCAGGACGCCGTCGCCGAGCAACCCGCCGTCGAGGCCGCCCCGATCGCCGAGCGCGCCCCGCGTCCGGAACGCGCCCCTGAACGCACCGAAGGCGAGCGTCCGGCCCGTCGCGAGCGCGGCCGTGATCGCGACCGTCGTCCCGAGCGGAGCGAACAGCCCCGCGCCGAAGCCGAGCGCTCCTCCCGTCCCGAACGCGCCCCCGAGCGCGTCGAAGCCGAACGGCCCTCGCGCGCCAATGCTCCGCTGCCGGTGCGCGGCGTCCAGCCGATCCGCGGCCGCGAAGACGACGATGATCGCCGCGTGGTGGGTTTCGGCAACGAGACCCCGGCCTTCCTTATGCGCGCCCCGCCGCGCCTGGCTCCGGCCAGCGACAGCGAAGACTAGAAACACCGAAACGCCGCGCCCCAGGGCGCGGCGTTCTCGTTTCCGCCGACCTGATCGCTAGAGCGCGGCGTCGACGAAGGTCAGGAAGTCGTCCAGCGGCAGTTCGTAGCCGAAGCGGAAGCCTCGGCGAATACGGTGGCGCCAGCTCACGCGTCCGGGCGAAACGGGCGAGGCGCAGACATAGCCGCGCCACGCCGCGCCCGCCTGGCGGCTGGCGGCCCAAACCCACTGGCTCATGAAGTTCTCCGGCTGGATCTCGACGATCCGCGTGCCGGCCGGCGCGAACAAGGCGTTGGTCATGGCCGCGCCGGTCGGGCCGACCACGACGTCCGCTTCCTGCATCATCTGGATCTGCGAAGCCGCGCTCAGCCGCTCGGGCTTGACGATCTCGAAGCCCCTCGCCCGCAGCGCCCGCTCCAGCGCCGCTTCGTTGATCATCACCCGCATCGAATGGCCGCGCCGCGAGAAGTAGAGGCGGCGGCCGCGAGTTCGGGGCGGCGGCGTCGCCGCCAGGATCCGCGCCCGGGTCCGGGCCAGCAGGTCGCCCGGGCCGTGCAAGTAGTGATCCATGCTGGTGGCGTGGACCGCCGCGCCGATCCGCACCACGGTGTCTTTCACCTCACGCACCGGCGTGCTGGTCACCATGGCGATCAGGTCGCGCTGCCAGGCCTTCAGGCCCGGCGCGATCGGTGGAAAACGCTCCAGCAGGCCCTGCTCGTCGAGCGCCACCAGGGACGGCAGGCAATCGAGCACGAAATGCCCGTAGTTGAAGGTCCCGCCCCAGGCCAGGAACACCGCCGCCCGCTCCAGCACGGGCGCCGTGTCGGGAATGGCCAGATGGGTGACACCGTCCCGGAACTCACCCCCAGGCAGACCCGACAGATCAGGCCAGCGCTCCATGGCTTCACGGGCCGAAGCCCTCAGCACGGTCCCCTCCTCGGAAAGGATCGCGCCGAAACCCGGCAGGTGGACCACGTTCCGGGTCAGGCACAGGCTGACCGGCCGAGCGGCGGGCGGCCGGTTGGGGTCGAAGGGCCAGGCGTCCAACGCCGGGCCGCGGAGTTCGACCGCCGCGGTGATCACCCCGTCGCGTTCCGGCAACTCGAACCGTGCGGGAGGCCCCGACGCGGCCGTCGCCGCCGCGAACGCCTCGGCGTCCACGGCGGGCAGGACGTCAGCCTCGTCAATGATCCGGAGCGGCGTGGCCTGGCGCATCCGGCTTTCGAGCACGGGAATCGCCGCGAGGCAATCAGCCGCTCAGCGTTTGATCTGCCCCGTCAGATACTTGCGGATCGCCGCCCCGTAGGGCGGACGCAAGGCCAGCATCGGCGCGATGTCCTTTTTCAACTGCTGGAACACCGCCTTCTTGTGGCTGAACTCCAGGAAGCCGTCGCGACCGTGGTAGCTGCCCATGCCGGCCGGCCCGACGCCGCCGAACGGCAGGTCCTCCTGGGCGACGTGGAAGATCACGTCGTTGACCGTCACCCCGCCGCTGGTCGTGCGGTCCAGCACCATGTCGCGCTCGGCCGTGTCGGTCCCGAACCAATAGAGCCCCAAAGGCCGGTCGCGGCCGTTGATGTAGTCCACCGCCTCTTCGACCTTGCCGTAGGTCTTGACCGGCAGCACGGGCCCGAAGATCTCATCCTGCATCACTGTCATGTCGTCGGTGGGGTTGAGGATCAGGGTCGGGGCGATCTTGCGATGCTCCTGCTGGCTGAGATCCTCGCCGGCCGGATTGATCTCGACGATGGTCGCGCCCTTGGCCCGGGCGTCGTCCACATGGCCCTTGATCCGGTCGTAGTGACGCTGGGCGACGACGGCGGTGTAGTCGGGATTGTCCTTGAGCGTCGGGAACGTCCGCGCCACGGCGGCCTTGGCCTCGGCCACGAAACTGTCGATCTGGTCGGCCGGGGCCAGCACATAGTCGGGCGCCAGGCAGATCTGGCCGGCGTTGAGCGTCTTGCCGTTCATGATCCGCGCCGCGGCCGTGGCCATGTCGGCGCCGCGCGACAGGATCACTGGACTCTTGCCGCCCAACTCCAGGGTCACCGGAACCAGGTTCTCGGCCGCCGCCCGCATCACGTGCCGCGCCACCGACGTCGCGCCGGTGAAGACCAGGTGGTCGAACGGCAGGCTGGTGAAGGCCTGGCCGACCTCGGGCCCGCCGGTGATCACCGCGATCTCCTCCTCGGAGAACACCTTGGCGAACATCGTCTTCATCAGCTCGGAGGTGAGCGGCGTGAATTCGGAGGGCTTGATCATCGCCCGATTGCCGGCCGCCAGCACCCCGGCCAGCGGCGCGAAGGTCAGGTTGACCGGGAAATTCCAGGGACTGATCACCCCGACCACGCCCTTGGGTTGGTACTGGACCTCGGCCTTGGCCCCGAACAGCCCCAGGATCGCCGGCGTGGTCTTGCGCTTCTCCGGGCGCATCCACTTGGCGAGGTTTTCCTTGGCGTATTTCAGCGGTCCGATCGAACCGGCGATGTCGGTCAGGCCCGTGGCGTCCTTCGAACGCGCGCCGAAATCGGCGTTCAGGGCGTCGGCGATCTCGGCCTGGTGGTCGACCAGCAGGCCGATGCAGCGATCCAGCCAATCGATGCGACGTTCGGCCGTCGGGGCGCCTTGTCGCAGGTGCGCGGCCTTCTGCGCTTCCAGGATTCGCAGGAGCGAAGCCTTGGAGGATTCCGGGGAGGATTCCAGGTTGAGATTGGCGGGGGCATTCACGGTCAAGTTCCTCCCAGCGGCCTACAGGCTCATCTTATCGCTGTTCACAATGCTTGCGGTGGAGGGAACACGCAAGTGAACGTCGTTCGTTCTTAACGGCTCGTTTGAACTCTTCGGCCTAGATTGAAGCTCCAAGCGAGCATCCGGGGCGATGCGACGCTGTTGGGGGACTTAAGATGTCGGACGTCGAGACCACGCTGCGCGGCCCTGAGGCCTACAAGATCGCCGGCCGCGCCCTGAGCCTGATGGAACGCCATCAGGTGTGGCCGACCGCGCTGAACTTCGAGCTGTG
The DNA here is from genome assembly GCF_056397765.1 of Caulobacter sp. 05L422. Lineage (NCBI taxonomy): Bacteria > Pseudomonadati > Pseudomonadota > Alphaproteobacteria > Caulobacterales > Caulobacteraceae > Caulobacter > Caulobacter sp. 05L422. Next base: position 67,302 of record NZ_JBFTOB010000029.1, read on the forward strand.
GACCCACTTCGTCGCCGATCCCGACGGCGCCCTGGCCCGTGAACTCACCCGCCTGATCTCGCTGGGCGAGCCGCTGACCGAGCTGCTCAGCGAAGAACTGGCCGCGACCTACCTGCCCAAGGCCAAGCTGAACGAACAGATCCGCGACGCCGGCGACCTGCTGAGCAAGGAACTGGAGTCGGTCTCCAAGGCCATCCAGGACGCCCAGAAGAGCAACGCCGCCTACGGCAAGACCCTGAATGGCGCGGTCAAGGACCTCGACGCCTCGCAGGACGTCGGCAAGCTGAAGGCCGTCGTCACCGGACTGGCCGACGCCACGCGCCGCGTCCAAAAGGAAAACAAGTCGCTGGAGACCCGCCTGGCGGAATCCACCGCCGAGGTCGATCGTCTGCGCGAGCACCTGGAACAGGTCCGCCGCGACGCCACCACCGACGGCCTGACCAACCTGGCCAACCGCAAGGCCTTCGACGAAGAGCTCGACCGCGCCTGCAGCGAGGCCGACGAAGCCGGCACCACCATCTGCCTGGCCGTGCTCGACATCGACCACTTCAAGGGCTTCAACGACACCTGGGGCCACCAGACGGGCGACCAGGTCATCCGCTACGTCGCCAGCGTCATCGGCCGCGTCGCCGCCCCACCCCGCTTCGCCGCCCGCTACGGCGGCGAGGAGTTCGCGATGATCTTCCCGCGGGAGTCGGCCGCCATCGTCGCCGGCACCCTCGAAGAAATCCGCGTCGAAGTGTCGTCGCGCATGCTCAAGCGCCGCTCGACCAACGAAGACCTGGGCGCGATCACCATCTCGTCGGGCTTCGCCGAGCGTCGTCCGGGCGAAACCGGCCACTCCGTCATGGAACGGGCCGACGCGGCGCTCTACACCTCCAAGCGCGGCGGCCGCAACCGCGTCACCGCCGCCGAGAGCAAGCCGGACTCGGCCAACGCGGCCTGACTTTGAGAGCCCAAAACGGGGCGTCTCAGATTTTTCTGGTCTTCCCCAAGGTTAGTCGCGCCTAGACTCAGGGTGCAGCGACAACGCCTTGGGAGGACGTCATGACCTACGAGAAGATCCGGCTCGAGGCCGCCGACGGTCTGGCCGTCATCACCCTCGCCGACCCAGCCACCCTCAACGCCGCTAGCCTGGAAATGGCCCGCGAACTGGCCCACGCCTTCGGCTCCGTGGCTGCCAATAAGATCGAGGGCGGCAAGGTCGAGGCGCGCGCCGTGATCCTGACGGGCGAAGGCCGCGGCTTCTGTTCGGGGGCCAATCTGTCGGGCGGCGGCGCGGCCGGGCGAGAGGCCGATGTCGACGGCAAGCCGGACGCCGGCTCGGCCCTGGAAAGCACCTACAACCCGCTGGTCAGCCTGCTGCGCGACTTCCCCCTGCCGATCGTCACCGCGATCAATGGACCGGCCGCCGGCGTCGGCTGCTCGATCGCCCTGCTGGGCGACATCGTCGTGGCCGCCGAGAGCGCCTATTTCCTGCAGGCCTTCCGCCGCATCGGCCTGGTGCCCGACGGCGGCTCGACCTACCTGCTGCCCCGTCTGGTCGGCAAGGCGCGGGCCATGGAGATGATGCTGCTGGGCGACAAGATCCCGGCCGCCACGGCGCTGTCGTGGGGCCTGATCAATCGCTGCGTGCCCGACGCCGAACTGATGGCCACGGCCACCACCATCGCCAGGGAACTGGCCGCCGGCCCCGCCGCCCTGTCGGCGATCCGCAAGCTTGTCTGGAACAGTCTCGACGCCGATTGGGTTGGACAACTTCACGCCGAACGTCACGCCCAGAAGGCCGCCGGCAAGACCGAGGACTTCATCGAGGGCGTCAGCGCCTTTCTCCAGAAGCGCCCGGCGGCATTTAAAGGACGGTGATGGGGACATGCCCTCGCGGCGTGTCCCCATCGGCAAACACCGCGCTCGAATGGGGACACGCCGCGAGGGCATGTCCCCGACTTACGCCTTAGGCCCGTAGATCGCCCGGGCGCGGTCCTCGAAACAGCCGATCAGCGTGTTGGCCGCCCGGTCCAGATTGGCGGCCAGCATGGCGTCGAGGATCTTCGACTTGAACGCGAAGTCGATGACGAATTCCACAGTGGTTCCAGCCTCATGGGGCACGAAGCGCCACTGGTTCGAGAGCCGCTTGAACGGGCCGTACAGCAGGCTGACATCCACCGTCAGGGCCGACGCGTCGCGCCGAACCCGGGTGGCGAACTTCTCGCGCAGGAACGAGAACCCGACCTGGGCCTCGGCGTCCACGGTCGAGACCTGGGCGTCGGCGCGGCCGTTCCAGGTGCGCATGGCCGTGATCCACGGCACGAACTGCGGATAGGCCTCAACGTCCCCGACCAGCGTGAACAGCTGCTCGGGCGCATAGGGCAGCACCCGGGTGACGACGTGACGGTGCAAGCGCCTTAGCCCGCTTTCGCGTCCAGCGCCCGGCGCGCGGCCTGCAGCTTGGCGAAGTCCTCGCCGGCGTGGTGCGACGAGCGGGTCAGCGGGCTGGCCGAGACCATCAGGAAGCCCTTGGCCCGGGCGATGGCCTCATAGGCCTTGAACTCGTCCGGCGTCACGAAGCGGTCGATGGCGGCGTGCTTGCGGGTCGGCTGCAGGTACTGGCCGATGGTGATGAAGTCGACGCCGGCCGAACGCATGTCGTCCATCACCTGCATGACCTCCTCCTTGGTCTCGCCCAGGCCGACCATCAGGCCGGACTTGGTGAACTGGGAGGGATCGCGCTCCTTGACCCGCTCCAGCAGGCGCAGGGAGTGATAGTAGCGGGCGCCGGGGCGGATCTTCAGATAGAGCCGCGGCACGGTTTCCAGGTTGTGGTTGAAGACGTCCGGACGGGCGTCGATGACCACGTTCTCGGCCCGGTCCTTGCGCAGGAAGTCGGGCGTCAGGATCTCGATGGTCGTGCCCGGCGCGGCGGCGCGGATCGAGGTCACGACCTCGGCGAAGTGGCGGGCGCCGCCGTCGATCAGGTCATCGCGGTCGACCGAGGTGATGACCACGTGCTTGAGGCCCATCTTGGCGACGGCCTCGGCCACGCGGCGCGGCTCGTCGGCGTCCAGGGCGTTGGGCAAGCCGGTGGCGACATTGCAGAAGGCGCAGGCGCGGGTGCAGATCTCGCCCATGATCATCATGGTCGCGTGCTTCTGGCTCCAGCATTCGCCGATGTTCGGGCAGGCCGCTTCCTCGCAGACCGTGGTCAGCTTGTGCTCGCGCACGATGCTCTTGGTCTCGTTGTACTGACCCGAGCCGGGCGCGCGGACGCGCAGCCAGTCTGGCTTGCGCAGCACCGCCGTGTCGGGACGATTCTGCTTTTCGGGGTGGCGAACAGCCCTCTCTCCAGAAAGGGAGGCCTCGGGAGCGCGGGGGTTCAGCGTGTCGATCAGGGTGACCATAAAGGCCTAGATCGGCCTTCCTGGCCTCCAGATCAAGCTTGTGTTCTTGCATGTGACGCAAAGGCGCGAAATGAGTGCCTGGAATGCGTCGCCGTCTCCCTGTTGCAGCCTGGGCTTGCCTGTTGGCCTTGCCGCTCGTCTCCTGTGGCGACGAGGGCGCCCGCGCGCCTTTCGCCGAGAGCCGGACGCCCCCTTCCCTCGACGTGCGCTTCCAGCCGCCGGCGGGCTGGGCCTGGGGCTATGTGAAGGTCGGCGACGACCTGGTGCAGCGCTACGGCGTCTCCGCCCCCCAGGGCGCGCCTCGGGGTCAGATCCTGATCCTGCCGGCTTATGGCGAATCCGCCGAGGTTTGGTACGAGACCGCCCGTGATCTCAACGACAAGGGGTACGTCGTCTGGATTTTGGAGCGGCAGGGCCAGGGCGGGTCCGAACGGGCCACGCCTTGGCGCGACCTGGGCCACGCGACCAGCTTCGCCCCCGACGTCACGGCGACCAAGGCCATGGTCAAGGCGGTGATCCGGCCGAAGGGCTACGATCCCTTCGTGATCCTGGGGGCCGGCGATGGCGGCCTGGTCGCGCTGCGGGCCCTGGAGGAAGGGCTGCAGGCCGACACCGTCATCCTCTCCTCGCCCAATTTCGATCTCGCCGATCCGCCGCGCGCCAAGGGCGAGTTGATCCGCATCGCCCGCTGGGCCCGAGGCCTGAAGCTGGGCTTCTTGCGCTACCCAGGACAGGCCGGGTGGAAACGTGACGGACCGGACGGCTTCGGCGTCAGGCTCACCCAGGACCGGACGCGCGGGGCCGTGCAGCAGGCCTGGCAATTGGCCAATCCCGACCTGAGGATGGGCGCGCCCAGTCTGGCCTGGTACGCGGCCTTCTACGACGCCGTGGACGCGACCGGCCGCGACCTGAAGCGGGTGCGAGCCCCCGTCGTGATGCTGGACGCCGGCCAGGACGTCAAAGCCTTGCCGCGCCCCCAGAGCGCCGTCTGCGCCGCCCTGCCCCGCTGCGTCGAGACCCGCTACCCCACGGCGCGCCACGCCCTGCATCTGGAGACAGATTCGGTGCGCAGCCCGTGGCTGGACGCCATCGACCAGACCCTGCGCGCCCGCCGGACTTCTCCGCCCGCCAACCCTTGAACGACAAGGGCCCGAGCGCATTTTAGAAGGACCGGTGCGTTTCCGTGCGCGTAACGGGTGTTTGCAAAGCGACACGCCGTCGTTAGGGTCCCGCTTCAATTAGACGAGGGCGCGACATCGCGCTTCCGGGAGGTTTCGCCGGCATGCCGGTAGTTTTCAATGCGCAGGACGGCCAGAAGGCCATCTTCGACGCCCTGCTCGACGCCCGTGACAAGTACGGCGCCAAGAAGCTGATCCTCGAGGACCAGGATCGCAATCCGCTCAGCTATACCGACCTGGTGCGGGCGAGCTTCGCGCTCGGCCGCAAGATCGCGGCCATGACCAAGCCCGGCGAGCATGTCGGCGTGCTGTTGCCGTCCGGCTCGGGCGCCGTGGTGACCTTCTTCGCCCTGCACGCCTTCGGCCGCGTGCCGACCATGCTCAACTTCACGGCCGGCCTGCGCAACCTGCGCGCCGCCTGCGAACTGGCCGGGGTCAAGCGCGTGCTGACCGCGCACAAGTTCGTCGAACTGGGCAAGCTGCACGACATCGTCGACGCGCTCGAGGAGAAGGCGACGGTCACCTATCTGGAGGATGTGCGCGGCACGATCGGCATCGCCGACAAGCTGTTCGCCGCCGCCGCCGGCATCTTCCCGCGCCAGTTCCGCGCTTCGGCCAAGCCTTCGGACCCGGGCGTGGTGCTGTTCACCTCGGGCAGCTTCGGCGCGCCGCGCGGCGTGGTGCTGAGCCAGGCCAATCTGGTCTCCAACGCGATGCAGATCGCCGCCCACATCGAACTGGACCCGGCCTGGGTGTTCTTCAACCCGCTGCCAGTGTTCCACTGCTTTGGCCTGACAGGCGGGGTGATCCTGCCGCTGCTGACCGGCATGAAGGCGTTCCAGTATCCCTCGCCGCTGCACACCAAGCAGATCCCGTCGCTACTCAAGGACACCAAGGCCTCGGTGCTGCTGGCCACCGACACCTTCGTCAACCAGTACGCCCGGGCTTCGGAAAGCGACGAACTCAGCGGCCTGAAGTTCATCGTCTGCGGCGCTGAAAAGGTTCGGGAAGAGACCCATAACCTTATCCAGGAAAAGTTCGGCGACGTGCCGGTTCTGGAAGGCTACGGCGCCACCGAGGCCTCGCCGGTCATCGCGGTCAACAAGCCCGACGATAATCGCCGCGGCACGGTCGGCGGTCTGCTGCCGGGCCAGGAATGGAAGGTCGAGCCGGTCGAGGGCATCGCCGAGGGCGGCCGCCTGCTGGTGCGCGGCCCCAACATCATGTCGGGCTATCTGCGCGAGGACGGCGGCGTCGACGCTCCCGAGGGCGGCTGGCACGACACCGGCGACGTGGTCACCGTCACCGACGACCTGTGGATCACCATCAAGGGCCGGGTGAAACGCTTCGCCAAGATCGGCGGCGAGATGGTCTCCCTGACCGCCGCCGAGGACCTGGCCAGCGCCGTGTGGCCCGACGGCCGCCATGCCGTGATCTCGATGCCCGACAAGAAGAAGGGTGAGAAGCTGGTCCTGGTCACCGATCGCCAGGACGCCGCCGTGACCTCGCTGGTGGCCCACGCCCAGAGCATCGGCGCGCCGGAGCTGGCGGTGCCGCGCAAGATCCTCAAGGTCATGCAGGTGCCGGTCCTGGGCAGCGGCAAGACCGACTATGTCGCCATCCAGCGGATGGCCGACCAGGACGCCAAGGCCGCGTGATCTGGATTGGGGACATGCGCATGTCCCCGGCGGTTCCCCGGCCTGACCTTCAGTACAGTGTGCGTACCGGAGCGACAGTTTTGACCGTCGCGCGTTGTCGACAACACCAGAGGGGAAAACCGACATGGAACGACTGATCGTCTGGACGCCGCGCGTCCTCAGCCTGCTGCGGATCATCGCCGCCCTGCTCTTCATGGAGCACGGCCTGATGAAGGTGTTCCATTTCCCGGCTCCGCAGCCCGGCGCGCCGGATCCGCTGCCGCCCCTGCTGCTCGCCGCCGCCTGGCTGGAGATCGTCGGCGGCGCCTTGTTGGTGCTGGGCCTGTTCACCCGTCCCGTGGCCTTCGTCCTGTCGGGCCAGATGGCCGTGGCCTATTTCCTGGCTCACTTCTCGCAAGGCTTTTGGCCGGCCCTGAACGGCGGCGAGGCGGCGATCCTGTTCTGCTTCGTCTTCCTGTACCTGGCCTTCGCCGGACCGGGCGAATGGAGCGTCGACGCCCAGGTGCGCAAGCGGCCGTAAACGCTTGTAGAGGCCAAACAAAAAGGGCGGCGCTCCGATCGAGCGCCGCCCTTCTCTTTTGCCGCTAGGCCAGGCCTAGATGTGCAGGACGCGGCCGTAGGCGTCGAGCGCGGCTTCGTGCATGGCTTCCGACATGGTCGGGTGGGCGTAGACGATGCCGTGCAGGTCTTCCTCGGTGGCTTCCAGGGTGATCGCCGTAACGAAGCCCTGGATCATCTCGGTGACCTCGTGGCCGATCATGTGGGCGCCAATCAGGGCGCCGGTCTTGCCGTCGAACACCGTCTTGACGAAGCCTTCGATCTCGCCCGCCGCCACCGCCTTGCCGTTGACGCGGAACGGGAAGCGGCCGGCCTTGACGTCGATGCCCGCCGCCTTGGCCGCGGCTTCGGTCAGGCCCACCGAGGCGACCTGCGGGTTGGCGTAGGTGCAGCCCGGGATCGGCGAATTGACGGCCGGGGTCTTGTAGCCGGCGATGTGCTCGGCGGCGTGGATGCCCTCGTGGCTGGCCTTGTGGGCCAGCCAGGGCGGGCCGGCGGCGTCGCCGATGGCGTAGAGGCCGGGGACGTTGGTCTCGCCGTGCTTGCCGGTGACGACGTGGCCGCGATCCATGTTCAGGCCGATGGCGTCCAGGCCCTCGGTGTTCGGGGCGATGCCGACCGCGACGATGCAGACGGCGGCGGTCAGGGTCTCGGCCTTGCCGCCGACCTCGATGGCCACCGAGACGCCGTCCTTGGTCTTCTCGACCTTGGTCACCTTGGCGCCGATGCGGAAGGTGATGCCGCGCTTCTCGAAGGCCTTCTGGGCGGCCTTGGAGACCTCGGCGTCCTCGACCGGCATGATGCGGTCGACGGCCTCGACGACGGTCACTTCAGCGCCCAGGGCGCGGTAGAAGCTGGCGAACTCGATGCCGATGGCGCCCGAGCCGATGACGACCAGCGACTTGGGCATGGTCTTGGGGGCCAGGGCGTCGCGATAGGTCCAGATCTTGTCGCCGTCCGAGACCGCGCCGATGGCGGCGATCTCGCGGGCCCGGGCGCCGCTGGCCAGGATCACGCTCTTGGCCTGGATCGTGCGGCTGCCGCCGGCCTTCAGGGCCACGACGACCTTCGGCGAGGGGCTGCCCTTCTCGAGCTTGGCCTCGCCCTCGACGACCTCGATCTTGTGCTTCTTCATCAGGAAAGCGATGCCCGAGGACATGGTCTTGGCCACGCCGCGCGAGCGCTCGATGATCTTGCCGAAGTCGAACGAGGCCTTCTCGACCGACAGGCCGTAGCCGCCCAGGTGCGACAGCTGTTCGTAGATCTCGCCGGACTTCAGCAGCGCCTTGGTCGGGATGCAGCCCCAGTTGAGGCAGATGCCGCCCAGGTTTTCGCGCTCGATGATCGCCGTCTTCAGGCCCAACTGGCTGGCGCGGATCGCGGCCACATAACCGCCGGGGCCGGCCCCGATGACGACGACGTCGAATTCCGTGGACATGTCTTTCGTATCCTAGCTTTGACGCCATCGGAGGGAGCCGGTCAGCGTCGGTCGATCGGCCCAGGGCCGGTCCAGGAGTGAGTTACAGCAACGCCTCGACGGCGAGCTTGAGGTCTTCAGGCTTGGTGGTGGGCGCGAAACGTTCGACGACTTCGCCGTCGCGACCGATCAGGAACTTGGTGAAGTTCCACTTGATCGCCTCGGTGCCCAGCAGGCCCTTCTGCTCGTGCTTCAGGTAAGCGTAGAGCGGATGGGCCGAGGGGCCGTTGACGTCGATCTTGGCCAGGACCGGGAACGTCACGTCGTAGGTCAGCGAACAGAAGTTCGCGATCTCCTCGGCGTTCCCGGGCTCCTGGGCCCCGAACTGGTTGCAGGGGAAGGCCAGGACCGTGAAGCCCTTGTCCTTGTACTCACGGTACAGCGTCTCCAGCCCCTCGTACTGCGGGGTGAAGCCGCACTTGCTGGCCGTGTTGACGATCAGCAGCACCTGGCCGCGATAGTCGGCCAGGCTCGCGTCCTGGCCGCCCAGCGTCTTGGCGGAGTAGTCGTAGACCGACATCGCCCTGCCCTCCGCCTAGACCAACAGCGTCAGCGGCTCTTCGATCAGCGGCTTGAAGGCGGCCAGGAACTTGGCCCCGATGGCGCCGTCGACCACGCGGTGGTCGCAGGTCAGGGTGACGGTCATCACCGTGGCCACGGCCAGCTGGCCGTCCTTGACCACCGGGCGCTGCTCGCCTGCCCCGACGCTCATGATCGCGCCCTGCGGCTCGTTGATGATCGAAGCGAACTGCTTGATGCCGAACATGCCGAGGTTGGAGACCGAGAAGGTTCCGCCCTGGAATTCCTCGGGCTTCAGCTTCTTGGACTTGGCGCGGGCGGCCAGGTCCTTCACCTCGGCCGAGATCTGGGCCAAGCCCTTGGTCTCGGCGGCGCGGACGATCGGGGTGATCAGGCCGCCGTCGATGGCCACGGCCACGGCGATATCGGCGTGGTGGTGCATGGCGATGCCCTCGGGCGTGTAGGAGGCGTTGGCCTCCGGCACGCGCTTGAGCGCCACGGCGCAGGCCTTGATGATGATGTCGTTGACCGACACCTTCACGCCCTGGCCTTCGAGCAGGTGGTTGATCTTGGCGCGCGCGGCCAGCAGGGCGTCGATCTCCAGATCGATGACCAGCGGGAAGTGCGGCACGTCGCGGAAGCTGTCGGTCAGGCGGCGCGCGATGGTCTTGCGCATGCCGTCCAGCGGAACGAGATCGTAGGAGCCGGCGGGGATGCCCTGCTGCTCGAGCGACAGGTGGGCGCGGGGCGCGGCGGCGGCCGTCGAGCCGGCGGCGGGCGCCGAGGCCGGGGCGGCC
>NZ_JBFTOB010000030.1:0-74970 GCF_056397765.1 Caulobacter sp. 05L422
GCCCAAGGCCACGACGCCGCCGGCGCCGCCGGCCGCGCCGCCGCCGCCGYCCACGCTCTGGGCCAGGATGCCGTAGGCGACGGCGCCGTGGGTCAGGATTCCACCGTGGTTGGTGACGCCGACCGAACCGCCGCCGCCCGCCGCATTGGAGCCGCCCGCGAAGGCGCCGATGCCGCCGGCCGAGCCGCCCGAGCCGGACAGACCGCCGACGCTCTGGGCCAGGATGCCGTTCGACCCCGTGCCGTAGGTCTCCAACAGGTCGTTGTTGGTCACGTTCACCGAACCGCCGGGGCCGCTGCCGCTGCCGGTCCCGCCCGCGCCGACCAGGCCGTCGCCGTCGCCGCCGTCACCGCCCGCGCCGCCCGAACTCTGCACGAACAGGGCGGAGGACTGGGCGCCATAGGTGAGGACCGAGGCGTTGTTGATCAGGTTGGCCGAGCCGCCGGCGCCCCCGTGATCGCCCGAACCGCCCTCGCCGACGGCGCCGAGGCCCCAGCCGCCGTCGCCGCCCGCGCCGGCGTTGGTCTGCACACGGATCCCGACCGCGTTGTCGCCGGTGGTCGAGACATTGCCGCCGACCGTCAGGTTGACCGTGCCGCCGTTGCCGCCCTCCTGGCCGTCTCCGCCGTAGCCCACGAAGATCAGCGCGATCGGAAGCAGAAAGCCGACGCCGCCATCGCCGCCGTTGCTGCCGTTGGCGCTGACGTTCACGGCCGGCGCGTTGACGTTGCTGTAGCTGCCGTTGATCGAACCGTTGATCGTGCCGCCGGGATTTCCGGAATCGCCGTCCTCGCCCACCGCGGGCTGGTCGTTGCCGCTGTCGGCGTGGGCGCCGTCGACGTGCTGGACGTATTGCTGGGCGGCCGCCGGCATGGCGGCCAGCACGCTGGCGCCGACCGCGCCGGCCGCCAGGACCCGACCCAGGCCCTTGAGCAACTTGCGCGCGGCGGTCTCGAGCCGCACGGCCTGGGCCCGGCTCTTCACGTCGACAATCGGGATGATGTTCAGTTCGGCCGGCGGCGGCGCATAGGCCGCCAGCAGGGCCAGGGCCGCCAGGGCGTCGTGCAGGCGCAGCAGCAGCTTGGGCGGCAGCGCGCCCGGCGTTCCGAAGGAAGAGGCCAGCAGATGGCCGACGGCGTCCTGGGTGGCCAGCAGTTCCGGGGCCGAGGCGCCGAAGCGCTCGCTCAGGGCGGCGGCGACCCGCGGATCGCGGGCTTCGCGCTCCCAGCGTCCGGCCAGTTGCTCCAGACCGTCGGCGAAGCGCGCCAGGCGATCCACGCGCGTGGGGTCCACAACGGCGGCCTTCGCCGCGCCAGTCGACTGCTTACCCATGACTTCCCCCGATACCGGCGCGGTCACATCCGACTGCGATCCGCGCGCGCGTAGCTTAACCGTTCTTAACGGATATCGGAGCGCTTTCCCGCAGTGGACGAACATTGTTCGCGCCAAAACGGGACAGACCCCGACCGTCACGGCCAGCTTTGCAATTTCCGGGTGAGAGGGGCTGGGAGGCTGGAGCGGGCGATGGGAATCGAACCCACGACATTCTGCTTGGGAAGCAGACGCTCTACCTCTGAGCTACGCCCGCGCTGTTCAGCGCCGCTCCGTGTAGCGAGTTCGCGCAGCGGCCTCAAGGCCCCCGACGAAATCCATCCGGAGCGACGGCCGAACGGTCAGGCCGGCTCGAGCGCGGCCGCCGCGGCGACGGTCGTTTGCTCCACCCCGCCGTGGCGCTGCCTGTTGAAGACGACGATCTCGGCAGGACCGCATTTTCTCAGGACGAACAGGTTGTAGGTGGCGAAGTCGCGCGCCCCGAAGGCCATGCGCAGAAGGCCGCTGAACAGCGACAGCAGATAGAGCGGCGTGAAGAACCCGAAGTAGAAGTGGAAGTATCCTGGATGCCAGTGCTCCACCACGAACCCGGCCTCCTCCGCCATCTTGCGGAACTCGGAATATTGGGTGCGATCGTAGTGGGCCTTGAAGCCGATGTGGTCCACGGCGTCGGGCCGAAGCGCCTTCAGAAGGCGTTGCTTGAGGTCTTCCGGGATCAGTCGATTGAGGATGGCGAAGGAGGCATAGCGGCTGGGAAACTGGCCGATCCAGCGGCCGCCGGGACGCAGGGCCTTGTGGCAGTTGCGCAGGAAGGCGGCGTTGTCGGGAAAATGCTCGACGCCGGAATACGAGGTTATCAGGTCCACCGTGCCGTTATCGACGTTCAGCGACTTGCAGACGTCGCCGACGACCCTCTCGTCCAGCGCGGGGTTCAGGGCCATCTCGTCGGCGTCGATGTCGTTCCCGATCAGGGTCAGGCCGAAATACGACTTGTACTCGATCGGAAAGCACCAGGCCGCGCCGGCGCCGGCGTCGAGGACCCGCCGGGTCGACGGCAAGGCGAAGAGCATGGTGGCGAGCTTGGGAAACATGTCGAAGACGCTTGTCGCGCCGATCGCCCTGGCCGTGACCGCGCGCGACAGCTTCTGGTTCGCTCTTACGAACGACATCGGTTTACTCCCCCCCGGGTAAACGTCTTTTCGTTACAACCTCATGGGGCGAGCTGGCAGTCAAGCTGTTAAGTCATTGTTTTACCGATATTCGTCCTTTCGGGAATTCTCCGCGATCGGTCTATTTGACCTGTTTCGCCTCGATCCCCAGCGCTTTCAACTGCGCCTGCAGACTGTCCGGTCCCGCCAGGTGCCCCGCCCCGACCGCGACGAAACTGACGCCCGAGCCGGCCAGCTTGGTCTTCAGCTGATTGGCCCAATCCCGGTTCCGATCGACCAGCAGCAGCTTGTAGATGTCCGGGTATTCGCTCTGCATCTCGTCGACCATCTGACGCTTCAGCTCGGCCTGGTCGCCCGCCGCCCAGGCGGTGACCAGGGCGTCGATCTTGGCCGGGCCGTCGTCGATCTCGTCCAGGGTGGATTCCAGCAGCTGGGTCTCCTGGGCCGGCGTCATGTCGGCGAAGAAGCGCACCTGTTGCTCCATGGTCTCGAAGGCCGAGATCGGCTTGCCCGCCGCCTTGGCCTGGGTGCTCAGCAGCTTCTCGACGCCGCTTTCGGGATCGTAGCCGGCCCGCAGCAGCGGGGTCAGCGACACCGTCAGCGCCGCCAGCCAGGGCCGCATGGGCTCAAGGGCCTGGGGCGGAAAGCCCATGCCCTGGGCGGCGGACTGCAGCTTGGCGTAGGACTCCGGCTTCAGCTTGCTCGACAGCGGCGCGGCCTGGTCGACGCCGTATTTCAGCATCAGGGCCCGGGTCGTCGCCGGGTCCTCGGGCTGCTCGATCTCCATGACCACCTCGTCGGCGTCCCGGAACGCCTTGTCGATCCTGGGCGAGCGCCACTGGGTGGAGGGCTTGAGCACGTGGACCGTGCCGAACAGGTAGATCGTGGAGTCCTTGTCCTTGATCGCCCACAGGGCGGGCTCGGCGAGAACGGGGCTCGCCCCCATCGCTGCGAAAGCGACCAGGGCGAGGGCGAAGCGGCGGACGGACCCGAGCAGAATCATCATGCCGCCACTGTTCCGGCCCGAAGCGCGACCGGCAAGCCGCCTCTACTTCAGGAAGCTCTCCACCTCGAAGGCGAAGGCGGCCGGCTGGTCCAGCATGATGAAGTGCAGCGAGCCGTCGATCCGCTTGACCCTGGCCGAGGTCATCGGGGCGTAGGCGCCGGTGTAGAGCGCGTCATAGGCCGACTGGGGCGCGCCGGTCGCCTCGTCCCACGGATACAGCATCACGGTCGGGGTCTTGATCGAGGCGATCTCGCCGCGCAGGTCGGTGGTCAGGTCGTCATAGAGGGCGTGGCCGGTCACCGAGGGGTTGGAAGCGACCGAGGCCTCGGTGGCCGACTTCAGGCCGGACGGCGACTTAACCAGGCGGGTCATGGTCCGGGCCTGGCCGGCGGCCCATTGCTCGGGCGTCGACTTCATCGCCATATCGCGCAGGGCGGCGGCCTGGGGCTTGACGCCCTCGACCGTGGCCTGGGGCGAGAACAGCACGGCGTAGAACGGCAGGCTGTCGACCACCATCAGGCGGCCGACGTCCTCGGGGTGCTGGCGGGCCAGCATCAGGCCCATCAGCCCGCCCATCGAATGGCCGATCACGGCGGGCGACTTCAGCCCGGCGGACTTGACGTAGCCGTCCAGGGCGTCGACCGCCGGCTGCAGCACCGGCCCCTCGGCGTTGGCCCCGACCGGGGCGCCGGCGAAACCGGCGATCTGGATCACGTGCAGCCGATAGCGGCCTTGCAACTGCTTGACGGTGTCGTCCCAGACGGCGGCGGACGAGGCCAGGCCGGGGATCAGGATCACGTCGGGCCCCTGCCCCGTCACCGCGACGGTGAACCGGGGCGCGGCGGCCGAAGGAACCGCGACAGGCGCGGCGTGGACCGGGCCGAACACGCCGATGGCGGCCAGGATCGCCAGCAGGACGACGAACAGGTGGATGGGCGGACGACGGAAGGTCATGGTCGGAACTCCTGAGTGAAGGCGCGCGCGAGGGTTCGGCGTCGCGCCGATTGACGGAGGGACTGGTGAGAAAGGGACTTGGTTTGGCCGGGCGGCCGCCAGCACTTGGCGGCGTCAGGTCAGGCTTCGTCCTGGAAGATGGTCTCGATCGGCAGGCCGAACAGGCGGGCCAGCTTGAAGGCCAGCGGCAGGCTGGGGTCGTACTTGCCGGTCTCCAGGGCGTTGATGGTCTGGCGCGAGACCTCCAGGCGCTCGGCCAGATCGGCCTGGCTCCAGTCGCGTTCGGCCCGCAGGACCTTGAGGCGGTTCTTCATCGTCCCGCGTCCGTCAGCGATAGCGGCGGGCGATCAGGGCCTGGGCCAGGCCCATGACCACCGCGAACACCGGCACGGTCGCCCAGGTGGCCACGTGCGGCGCCTTGTCGAAGGTTTCAAGAAAACCCCAGATCGTGGCGATGCTCAGCGTGCCGGCCGTGGCCCACAACAGGCTGTGCATCACGGTGGTGCGGGCGAACTCGTCGGTCTCCTCGACCAGATAGAAGCCGACGGTGGCGATGGCGCCCAGGACGCCGATCGTCGGGGCCAGGGCGATCGCATAACCCCAGACGCCCTCGGCCAGTCCCTGGCGCGCCAGCGAGACCGCCGCCACAAGCAGGACGGCGTAAAGGCTCATCGAGACACCGAGCCGCAGCAGGTAGCGGCGCATCGGCGGGCGGATCTTCTCGCGGCGGAACAGCCGGTTGGACAGCAGGGCGAAGGCCAGCGACGCGGCCACGGTGCCCAGCCCGCCGACATAGGCCCAGACCCCGCCCTGCTTGCCGATCAAGATCGACAGCGCCACGGCCAGGAGGAAGGCGGCGAACAAGCCCAGCTTCTTCAGCGCGCTGCTGGGTGCGACATCGTCCGACATGACAAGCCTCCTCGTCGTTATGACAAGGACACTTGTCCTATTTCGTAGCGATCGTGTCAAGTAAGCTTGTCAAAATATCAAGGAATGGCGACAGGTGGGACTAGGCGGCCTTGCTCATGAGCGCGGCGGCGTCGGCCTGGCTCACATGGACGGGCTTGGCGGCGGGGCCAAGCAGGGTCTGGGCCAGACCTTCACGGCGCTCGCGCAGGATCGTCCAGCCATAGCGCGAGAAACGGTCCTCGTAGTCGGACCAGCGGATGATCCGGCCCTGGTCGTCGCAGCGCCAGATGGCCTTGTCGCAGCCGGGGATCGGGGCGGCCCGATTCCAGATCGTGACGCGCTTGGCGTGGGTCGAATAGGGCCCGCCGAAGAGTGCGTTCATGATCCAAAAGCTCCACTGGGCCAGCGACTCGGTGAGTCGTTTCGCCGACAAAGCGAAACTAGCATTGGTGGAGGCCGAAATGCGGCCACACCACATCTAGTGCGACGCCGTGCCGCGCGACCGAATGGCAGGTCAGATGATCGACGAACGGCGGTCCGCGTCCAGCGCCACGACGAGGTCGGCCCGGGCGGGCATCTCGCGGGCGATATGACGGCTCAGGCGCTCGTAGTGCTGGACGAAGACGGCGACCTCGTCGTCGCTCATGGCGCGATCCGCCGCTTGCCCGGCTTCGGCCAGGCGGCCCCGCAGCTTGGCCTCCTGCTCCCGGCGCCAAGCCAGCACCGTCTCGAAATCGGGCGCCGAGAGCAGCACCAGCAGGTCGAGGCGGGCGAACAGGGCACGGTAGGGTCCGGCCAGGGCGGCGTTGACATAGGACCGCCAGGCGCCGTCCGGATCGCGCTCGCGCTCCAGGGCGTTGATCGGCGCGGCCAGCGCCTGGGGCGGCTCGGGACGGGCCCCGACGCACCAGCCTTCGAACAGCACGACATCGACCGGGCCGGCGAGCACGGGCCAGGCGTCGACGGGCGCGCGGTCGTCGCTGGCCTTGTCGAAGCGCGGCAGGGCCGTCTCGCCCTGCCCGGCCAGGCCGTCCAGCACGGCCAGGCCCAGGGCGACGTCGTGCGTGCCCGGAACGCCGCGCGTGCGCAGAAGCGGATGGACGTCTCGGGCCAGGGCCTCGCGGTCGGCGCGCGGCAGGTAGAGGTCGTCCAGCGACAGGGTCGCCACCTTCAGCCCCCGCGCCTCCAGCAACGCGGCCACGACGGCGACGGTGGTCGACTTGCCCGAACCCTGCGGTCCGCAGATCCCAACCACGAAGGCCGGCCCCATGGCCACGGCCGCGATCCGGGCGGCCAGCGGCGCGTGCAGGGCCTCGACCTCGGCGGCGAACTCGGCGGGGAGGTTCTCCTCGCGCAGGAAGGCTGAGAGCCAAGTCGGATCGATCATCGTCATTCCCCCTCCTTCTCCCCTTGTGGGAGAAGGTGTCGGCGCAGCCGACGGATGAGGGGTCGCACGGCGTCGGATGGCGCGGCAAGTGCATGAACGGAAAGGTTTGATAGACCCCTCATCCGACCGCCTTTGGCGGCCACCTTCTCCCGCAAGGGGAGAAGGACAGATTACCCTACTGCACCCGCCGCACCTGGAACCCGCGCGCGGCCATCAGGGCCGGCAGGCCGTCGTCGCCCGCCATGTGCAGGGCCCCGACCGCCACCAGTTCGACGCCGGGCTTGGCCATCTCGGCGACCAGGGCCTCCGCCCAGGCTTCGTTGCGGCGTTTCAGCAGAGCCTCGTACAGCGCCGGGCGGTCGCGCTTCATCACGTCGACCACCAGCGGGCCCAGCTTGTTCATGTCGCCGCGCAGCCAGGCCGACTGCAGGGCCACGCCGTTGCGGGGCGGGGTCAGGGTCTCGGACGCCACATCGTCCAGGTACTGCACCTCGACCGCCTCGGGCAGGGCGGCGAACAGCCGGATCTGCTGCTCCAGGGTCTCGAAGGTGGCGATCGGCTTCTCGGCGGCGCGGGCCTGCCGGGTGACCGTGGCGTCGGCTCCGGCCTGCACCGAAGCGCCCTTTTGGGTCATGGGCAGGACCGACAGCATCATCGCCGCCGCCCAGGGCCGCAGGCGGTCCACGCGGTCCAGCGAGCCGCCGTCCCGCTCCAAGGCCGCCTTCAGGGTGGCGACCGTACGCGGCGGCAGCTTTTCGGTCAGGGGCCGCTCGGGATCGACGCCGTAGCGGTCGACCAGGGCCTGGACCTCGGCCGGATCTGCGTCGGCCCGGGTCTCGAACCAGATCTTGTCGGCCTGGGCGTAGGCGCGGTCGAAGGCCCGGGTGCGCCACTTCACGTTCGGCGCCAGCACGTGCATGGCGCCGAACAGATAGATGCGGGTGTCGTGGTCGCGCACTTCCCACATGGCCGGGGCGGCGGAAGCGGCCGTGGCGCAGGCGAGCGCGCAGACCGCCAGGCCGGCGGCCAAAAGCCTGCGATACGCGCTCGAACTCGACACCACGTCCCCCGACGTCCGGACTCAACAAGCGTCCAGGCTACGAAGACAGCGGTTAATCAGGGAAGCGCGAAGCGTTGCGACCTAACGCCACGCCTTGAAGTGCTTGGACAATTTCAGGCCCTGGCGCTGGTAGTGCGACCCGCCCTCGCCATACAGTCGCTCGGGCCGCGCGGTCAGGGGCTCGTAGACCAGGCGGGCGACGATCTGGCCGTCCTCCAGCAGGAACGGGGTCTCGTGGCTGCGCACCTCGAGCACGCCCTTGGAGCCGACCGCACCGGCCTCCTCGGTGCCGAAGCCCGGGTCGAAGAAGCCGGCATAGTGCACCCGGAACTCGCCGACCGACGGATCGATCGGCGTCATCTCGGCCGCTTCCAGCACCGGGATCTCGATATTGTCCTTCGAGGCCAGGATGTAGAACTCGCCCGGATCCAGCAGCAGCTCGCCGCGGCGGGTCTCCAGCGGCTCCCAGAAGTCGCGCGGGTCGTGGCCGTCCTCGTGGTCCAGGTCGACGACCCCGGCGTGGCGGCGGCCGCGGAAGCCGACGATGCCCGTGGTCAGGTCGACGCCGACGCTCTTGATCGCCAGCTTGGCCGGCTCGCCGCGCTTGAGGCGCAGCTGGTTCAGCCGGGTGCCGGCCCGCACCAGCACCGAGAAGGTCTGTGGCGCGATCTCGATATAGAGCGGCCCCTCGTAACCGGCTTCGACGTCGTCGAAGGCCTTGGAGTGGTCGGTCAGCAGGCGGACGAACACGTCCACCCGGCCCGTCGAGCTCTTGGGATTGCCGCGCGCCGCGATGTTGCCCGGCAGGCTGAGGCGTTCCTGGATCTCGGCGATGTAGACGCAGCCCTTCTCCAGAACCGCGCCCTTGGTCAGGTCCAGCTCGTGCATCGCCACGTCCTTCAGACGGTCGGGCACACGGCGGGCCACGCCGGGCAGGAACGAGGCGCGCACCCGCCAGCACCGCGCGCCCAGGCGCAGGTCGAGGCTGGCCGGCTGCACCTGGTCGGTGTCGAACGGGGTCTGCGAGGTGATCGCCTCTTGCGCGATCAGGTCCTCGATGGATTGGCAGGGCAGAATCCCTGCGGCGTGGGCGTCGGTCATCGGGGCGACACTCGCTAAAGCGTCGCCCCGAAGCAAGCGGGGACCGCGCCTCTCCTAAATCTAGTGGTGGGCTTTCTTGGCGCCCTGCGCGCTGGCCAGCAGGTAGATGCCGGCCCCCACGCCGAACAGAGCCGTGGCTTCGGTCAGGGTGTTCACCGCGTGGAACTGCACCGGAAAGAACGCGACCATGCGGTCCGACAGGATCAACAGCAGGATGTTCAAGGCGCCGAAGATCGCGAGCAGCGCGGCGAAGACACGGAAAACGAGCGTCAGCGTCATGGAAATCTCCAAACGGGGTCCCGACCTTGAGTTCTGGCGCGGGAGGTTAACCACGTCCGCGCGGTTCCACCAGAGCGTGACCAGGCGAAACCTTTGTCACGCAGGACAATTGTTGGCTTGACCCACCCCCGCCCTGTACCTTTCATGCGCGCCCTTTTCGTGTGTCAGTGAGGTGACCGTGGCCGAGAATCCAAAAGACTGGGACGTCGCGACCAAGCTGATCCGCGGCGGTCTGGCGCGCTCGCAGTATATGGAGACGGCCGAGGCCCTCTACCTGACGCAAGGCTTCACCTACGACACCGCCGAGGGGGCAGACCGCCGGTTCTCGGGCGAGGACCCGGGCTTCGTCTATTCGCGGTTCAACAACCCGACCGTGAAGATGTTCGAGGACCGCCTGGCGCTGCTCGAAGGCGCCGAAGTGTGCCGCGCCCAGGCGACCGGCATGGCCTCGATCCACATGGCGCTGATGGGCCTGGTCCGGGCGGGCGACCACGTGGTGGCCGGCCGCGCCCTGTTCGGTTCGTGCCGCTGGCTGATCGCCGAATGGCTGCCGCGCTTCGGGGTCGAGACGACCTTCGTCGACGCCACCGATCCCAAGGCCTGGGAAGCGGCGATCCGCCCCAACACCAAGGCGGTGCTGATCGAGACCCCGTCGAACCCGGTGCTGGAGATCACCGACATCCGCGCGGTGTCGGAGATGGCCCACGCGGTCGGGGCCAAGGTCATTGTCGACAACGTCTTCGCCACCCCGATCTTCCAGCAGCCGCTGAAGCTGGGCGCCGACATCGTGGTCTATTCGGCCACCAAGCACATCGACGGCCAGGGCCGGGTGCTGGGCGGAGCCATCCTGACCAGCGAGGCGATCAACGAGGAATGCTACCGCGACGCCCTGCGCCACACCGGCCCGTCGCTGTCGCCGTTCAACGCCTGGGTCCTGGTCAAGGGCCTGGAGACCCTGGACCTGCGCGTGCGCCGCCAGAACGACAGCGCCGCGGCCCTGGCCGACGTCGTCGCCGAGCACAAGGCGGTCAAGCAGGTGCTGTATCCCTTCCGCGCCGACCACCCGGGCCACAACATCGCCAAGTCGCAGATGAGCGGCGGCGGCACGGTGCTGGCGCTCGACCTCGGCTCGCGCGAGGCGGCGTTCAAGTTCCTCAACGCGCTGGAGATCGTCGACATCTCCAACAATCTGGGCGACGCCAAGTCGATGGCCACCCACCCGCCGACCACCACCCACCGCTCGGTGCCCGAGGAGATGCGTCCGTCGCTGGGCGTGGTCGAAGGCGGCGTGCGCCTGTCGGTCGGCCTGGAAAGCCTGTCGGACCTGACCCGAGACGTGACCCGTGCGCTCGATCAGGCGTGAGTCCTCTCCCCCGCTGAAGCGCATCCGTCGCCGTCGCGGCGCGGACGCCGGCATCTATGAAGCGCGCACGCGCGACA
Organism: Caulobacter sp. 05L422; assembly: GCF_056397765.1. NCBI lineage: Bacteria > Pseudomonadati > Pseudomonadota > Alphaproteobacteria > Caulobacterales > Caulobacteraceae > Caulobacter > Caulobacter sp. 05L422. The sequence continues at coordinate 10,638 of NZ_JBFTOB010000030.1, forward strand.
TCGTCGTGCGCGTTTCGCCCGTCTACCAGCCCGAGGACTCCGCGCCTGAGGAAGGGCTGTGGATGTGGGGCTATACGGTCGAGATCGAGAACCACGGCGCCGAAACGGTGCAGCTGATCTCCCGCTACTGGACGATCACCGACGGCCTGAACCGCGCCACCGAGGTCGAGGGCTCGGGCGTGGTCGGCGAGCAGCCGGAACTGCGGCCCCGCGAGGCGTTCCGCTACGTCTCCAACTGCCCGCTGCCGACCGCGTCGGGGACCATGACCGGCCACTTCCAGATGATGACCGAGGCCGGCGAGGTGTTCGAGGCGCAGATCCCGGAGTTCTCGCTGCATCTGCCGGGCGCGGCGCGGCGCTACAACTAGCGCCGCCGCCCCGGCGGGTTGTCACTAAAGTTGATGACAAGCCCGACCGCGCGTTTTGATTGCGAAGCTGCGCTGATTGCGAGACCCTCCCGCCAGGCGGGGGAAACGAGCCGTGAGCCAGTATCAAGTCATCGTCGTCAACAACAGCAGCAAGGCTGCAACCTACACCGTGTTCCAGGCGCCGCCGCCCGGCTTCCGAGGCTCGACGCCCGCCACCGCCCCCGCAGGCTGGTCCGTGCGCGAGAAGATCGAGGCGGGAGGTTCGGCGGAGGTCAGCTTCACGCCGCCGCCGCCCGAGCCCGACGGCCTGTTCGCGAAGTTGTGCGCCGTGCTGCTCGGCGCCCCGCCCAGCCCCGCGCCCGACCGCTTCCATCTGACGGTGGAAACCGACGACCCCACGGCAGCGTCTCACCTCGACTTCTCGGCCAGTCCCACCGCCTCGACCAAGATCCTCCATGGCCTCGACGGCGGTCTGTCGGTCGCCGCTGCCTCGACGCTCGGCTATTCGACGTTCGACACGCCCGTGGGCAATCTGCAGCCAACCCTCCAGGGCGACGATTTCGTCGCGCCCTTCAACATCGCGGCGGCCTTCACCAACAGCGCCGGAGGCAGCTGCGCGGCCGGCGAATACCGCCAGATGGTCATGGGCCAGTTCTCCGCCGACGGCTCGGTCATAGCCCACATCCTGTGCGGATCGACGGTCATGTCGCCCGCCGTCTTTCAGGAGGACGGATGCCCGCCCGGAGCGTGCACGGCCTTCGGCTATCGGGCTTGTCCACCCTCGCCCTGGAGCCGGTACGCTCCGGACCAGGCGACCGGGGCACAGTACGCGATGTATGACCAACCCGGGTTCACGAACCTCTTCCATGGCGCCACCTACGTCGTCGACCTGCAGTTCCGGGGCGAGCTCGTCGACACGGCCACCGGCGTGACGCTGGCCGTCCGGAGCTGGAGTGTGGAAGGCGCGATCGCGGCGCCGGCGCCCTCGGCGTCGGTGCACAGGGTCGAGGTGGCCAAGGGCTTCCAGGCCAGCGATCGGCTGGTCGGCGTGCATCTGAGCCACAATCTCGCCGACGGCGGCCCGGAGGTTCACGTGGTGATCGCCCGCGCATGGGGCTCGCCGCGGCTGGACCCGAACGCGGTGAAGCTCACCCTGGTCGACGCCGAGGGCCAGCCCGTCACCGCCGCGGAGCCGGCGGCCCACGAGGTGGGCGGCAAGCGGGGGACGACCGCCACCATCGTTCACCGCCTGCTTCCCAGCCAGGCGACGCCGGTCAAGGCGACGTTCGATATCGGCGGCCAGCTCAGCGAGATGGCGCTCGCCGCGGCCTAAGCCCGGCACGCGGCTTGGATGCATAGCCGACAACAAGTACGCGACGGTTTCCGTCGACAAACAGGGGGAAACGGCGATGACGACCTACACGATCAACGTGTTCAATCAGAGCGGCGCGAACAAGAGCTACGTCCTCTTCACGCAGCCGCCGGGCGTCACGACGCCGGTCTACACCAACGCCTGGGCCACGTTCGACAACATCCACAACGATGGCTGGGACAGCTTCGTCTTCACCCCCGAACCCGTCGTCCAGGGCAAGACCGTCAAGGTTGCGCCGGCGCCCCGCATCCTGGTCGCGGAGGGCGCCTATACGCCAGGGCAGGTGTTCACGCCGGCCAAGAGCTTGAAGATCGCCGTGGTCGATTTCACGGGACTGCCGAACACCGCCGCCACCGTCACCGAGCATCCCGACGGCGGCTTCTCGGTCGTCTACGACTGACCGACGGCCCGCGAGGCGTCGTCTCGCGCGAACCCTTTTCCATCGCGAAACCCTCGGGCGGGAGCTCCGCGCCGCCGCCCAAACGCCGTCTGGAGATCGCCTTGCCCACTCCCCCTCCCCTGAACGCGCCCCTGCCCGGATGCGTGTCGATCGACGCCACCGTGCCCGACGGCTATCTGGACAACGCCCGCGCCGGCACGCCGGACGCCCGCGCCCACAGCGACGTTCAAACCGCCGCCGGCAATCTGCTGGCCTGCGCGAACGGCGCCTCGCAACCCTCGACGGCCTCGCTGGTCGGGCACGGGATGATGGGGCTTATCGCCACCGGCGGCGGGCAGTCGGTCGGCACGTCCTCGCAGTATATCGCCCTCGACAATCAGAACGTCTGGGCCCCGCTCCTCCAACCTCTGAACGGGCGGATCAGCACGCTGTATCTCTACGGCTCCCACGTTGGAGCCGGGGATGATGGCGCCCAACTGCTCTATGCGCTGGCCAGGGTCGTGAACGCGCCTGTCTGGGGCCCGACCGGCCTGATCTATTGCGACGGCCAGGGAGACTTCCTTCTACAAACCGGTTCGCTCTGGCAGGTCGCGACGCCACAGGCGCCGCCCACGCCGCTCTCGCCGCCCACGGTCCAACCTTCTTCCCCGGCCGTCGGCACGCCCTCAAGCCGATCTGGCGCCAGGATCGGCGCCTGCGCCGCCTTCGGCTCGGGGGGCGTCCCCCTGCCGCGAAAATCAGCCTTGGCCCTGGCCAGCCAGGTGCGTTGGGATCAAACGTTCCAGGGGCCCGGCAAGCCCGCCGCCATGATCACGGGCCGTCTGCGCGCCAGCTTCGGCGGGACGGCGATGAGATCGTTCACGATCCTCAACAACGCCCTCGTGCGCGACGACGCCGATCCCACGCGCGTCTATCCGGTGGGACCGGCGTTCCGGGCCATCGCGCTCGGCCGGTAGCCGCCTCAGGCCGCCGTCGTCGGCTCCAGGGCGTAGACCCGCGAGCAGTACTCGCAGGTCACGTGGATCTTGCCGTCGGGCTCGATCATCTCGGCCACTTCCTCGGCCGTGAACGAGCCCAACACCGCGCCGATGCGGTCTTCCGAGCACCGGCAGAAGGCGCGGAGCGGCTTTTCCTCGAGCAGGCGCACGCCGTCCTCGTTGAACAGCCGCCACAGCAGCAGGGTCGTCGGCACGGTCGGGTCGATCAGCTCGTCCTCGCCGGTGGTCTCGAACAGGGCGCGGACGTGGTTCCAGGCCTCTTCGGTCTCGCCGCGCGTCTCGTCGCCGGCGATGGCCTGGATCAGGATCCCGCCGGCGCGCCAGGTCGGCCCCTGGCCCGTGTCGACCTGGCCGACGGCCAGGCGCACGCGGGTCGGGGTCTGTTCAGACTGGGCGAAGTACTGCTCGGCGCACAGCGCCAGGGTTTCGCCCTCGATCGGGGTGATGCCCTGGTAGCGATCCATGTCCGGACCCTGGTCGACGGTCATCATGAAGGTTCCGCCGCCCAGCAGCGTCCTGGCGCCCGGGCGCACGAAGCCTTGCGAGACCTTGGCCACTTCGTCGGCGTCGAACCGGCAATAGCCGCGCAGGGCGCCGCTGGTGTCGTAGTCGACCACGACATAGCGCACCGGGCCGTCGCCCTGGGCCTGGACGATCAGCCGGCCGTCGAACTTCAGGCTGGAGCCGACCAGGGCCGCCAGGGCGCAGGCCTCGCCCAGCAGGTTGGCGACGGGCTCGGGATAGTCGTGACGGGTCAGCACCTCATCGACCGCCGCGCCCAGGCGCACGGCCCGGCCGCGCACGGGCAGGCCCTCGATCTGGAAAGCGGAAACGAGGTCGTCGGGGGCGTCCCCGAGGGCGGTCTGGGCGGCGATGTCGGTCATGGGGAGGCTAGATAGTCGCTCAGGCGGAAAATGCGAGCCCCCTCGCCGCCTCAGCTAGCGTCGACGACGCATCGGAAGCCGATGGTCCCCGCCCGGTCCTTGCCCGGCGCCATCAGCAACAGCTTGCCGTGCTGGTCGTTGCGATAGGCCTGAGGGAAGTACCAGATCGAGCCCTGCGGCTGGTAGTCGCTGCCGCCGCGCAGGATCGCCGCCCGGGTATGGTCGTCCTGATGCTCGTCGGTCCACTGCCAGACATTGCCGACCATATCGAGCACGCCGAACGGACTGGCGCCGGCCGGATGGGCGTCGACGGCGGCCGGCGGGACCAAGGCCCGGCCCTTGTTGGGCGTGGGCACGGCGTCCGGTTTCCAGGCCTCGCCCCACGGATAGGCCCGGCCGTCGCCGCCCTGGGCCGCGTATTGCCATTCCCATTCGCGCGGCAGGCGCTTGCCGGCCCAGGCGGCGTAGGCCCGCGCGTCCTCCAGCGACACCCAGGTCACCGGCTTGTCGGCCCATCCTTCGGGATAGGTCCCGCCGGTCCAGTCCTTCAGGAAGTTGAAGTCGTCCTTGGGGCGATAGCGCGTGGCGTCGAGGAAGACCTTGAACTGGGCGTTGGTCACCGGCGTGCGGTCGATGAAGAACCGCTTCATCGCCATCTGGTGGTCGTGGAAACGACGCGGCGCCGTCTCCCAGGGATAGGCCACGTCGACGCCCGCCCCATTGCCGCCCTCCACCGCCAGACCCCGCACCTGGAAGCGGAATTCTCCGGCCGGGATCTCCACCATGCCGGCCGGAGCCCCAGAAGACTTGGGGGCGGCCGGACGGGTCGGGGCGACCTCGACCATCTTCTGCGGCAGCGGCTTCCACTCGGCCGAATAGCCGGCCAGCGGCTTGGCGGTCATGGCCTTCATCCGGACCATCAGGTCGCGCATGGCCGCGTCGGGCTCGCCGTCGACCGCCAGCACCGCGCCATAGGCCTTGGCCTCGATCGGGAACGACAGCCAGGTCTGGCCGCCCTCGCGCTCCGGCTTCAGCTCCACGCCGTGATAGAGATCGAACCAGCGCCGGCCCGGGGCGTCGGCCACCTTCATCTGCCGGCCGTCAACGTCGTATTCGTTGCGGTTGACGATGGTCCAGACCTCGGCCCCGTCCTTCGGCCAGCGGCTGGCGAACACGCCGAACCGGGTCATCGGATAGAACGGCTCCCAACCGGGGCTGGTCAGGAACGGCGCCACGCCGCGCTCGATCGTCGCCACCCGCCGCGTCGCCTCGCCGTCGCGCGGGGTGATCCCATTCCAGATGCCCCAGATGTTCTCCCAGCTCTCCCAGCCCTCGCCGTTGAAGAAGGCGTACTGCAGGTCGTCGGTCTTGGCGCGCGCCCAGCGGTCGGAGATGTTGACCATGTGGCGCGGCTCCAGCCAGCGATAGCGGTCGACCTTGGGGACGAAGCCGAAGTCGTACTGCCCCCACGACATCACGTTCCAAGCCAGTTGCTCGTCGTGGACCACGCCCTCGGGCTGGAAGGCCAGGACCTTGCCCTGGCGCTCGGCCGCCAGCGAGAAGGCCAGCGGCACGCCGTCCTGGGTGTCGCCGTTCATGCCGTCGGCGCCGATCTCGATCATCAGCCGGGTCAGGGCCTCGGGCCAGGGCGCCCCGGGATCGCGCGTGCCCTGGTCCCACATCATCATCGGGAACAGCACCTTGACGCCGCGGCGATGGAAGTCCGCGATCATCCCCTTCACGCCCGGGACCCCGCCGGGCAGGGCGTGGATCATGTCGATCTGATTGCGGGCGTCGACGCCCAGGTTGGGATAGTCCGGCCACAACAGGACCGCGTCGACGCCCCCGAACCGCGCGATCAGGTCGTCCAGATAGCGGTCCACCGTGTAGCGGCCGGCGACAGGGTCATAGAGGTAGCGGTCCTCCATCATCGCCTGGGCCTGCATGAAGGCCCGCTGGGTCCAGGCCAGTTCGGGCCTGTCGTAGCGGGTCGTGTCCAGTCCCACCCGCATCCGGCGCTCGGCGCGCCAGCGCGTGACGTCGGCCAGCCAAGCCTGGTGGTCGGCTTCCGTGCAGGGATTGAACGGGCCCTCCCAGGGCTCGGGATAGGTGAAGCAACGCGGTCCCACGACCATGTTCTGCTTGAACCATGGGAAGGTGGAATACTGGGTGTCCTGGGCTCGGGCCTGGCCGGCCAGCGTCAGGGCGGCCAGGGCGGACGCCAGGATCGCGGCGCGACGGCCCTTCGACGCACGATGGTTCTCGACCACGGCCCTCTCCCCCTTTGAGTTCAAGGAACAGGGGGTAGCATCACGCCGGGCGGCGACACCTCGCCCGTCCCGTCCGAGCGGTGCTTTCAGGAAAGCGCCGCGCCGTCGCGCAGATGAACGGCGCCCGGCCCGGTTTTCATGCGCCGACTTGCCCGCACGCGCACGAGGCTTGCACGCCCCTCCCGCCGCCTAGTCGACGAACGGCTTCTCGATCTCGTAGACGGCGTCTTCCAGCTTGTCGCGGAACAGCTGCTGGGCGTCCTGGACGCCCTGATTGTAGTAGTACGGCCCCATCTGCTCGGAGATGAAGTCCAGCAGGAAGCCGGCCTGCAGCGGGCTGGCCTCGCAGTCGAGTTCGCGATCCAGATAGCGCGTCAGCTTGTCGAGCAAGGCGTCGCGCTTCTGCTTGTTGAACTCGATCTTCGACATCAGCCCGCCCTTTCGATCAGCCGATAGCCCCGAAGCACCAGGCCAGCACCGACTTCTGGGCGTGGATGCGGTTCTCCGCCTCGTCCCAGGCCAGCGAGCGCGGGCCGTCCAGCACGCTGTCGGTCACTTCCTCGCCGCGGTGGGCGGGCAGGCAGTGCAGGAAGACGCCGTCGGGCTTGGACAGGTCCATCAGGGCGTCGTCGACCTGATAGGGCTCCAGCGCGGCCAGGCGCTCGTCATGGTCGGTGTCGCCCATCGACACCCAGGTGTCGGCCACGACCACGTCGGCGCCGCGCACGGCCGCCTTGGGGTCGTCGGTCAGGGTGATCTGGCCCTGCAGCTCCTGGGCTCGGGCCAGGTCGACCAGGTCCGGGTGATAGACCGCCGGGCAGGCGATGTTCAGCTTGAAGCCCAGCAGCGGCGCGGCGTGGATGAAGCTGGAGCAGACATTGTTGCCGTCGCCGACCCAGGCGATGGTCTTGCCGCCGACGTCGCCGCGATGCTCCTCGATCGTGAGGAGATCGGCCATGATCTGGCACGGGTGGCTCTTGTCCGTCAGGCCGTTGATCACCGGCACGGTCGAGACCTGGGCGAAGCGCTCGACGTCGGCGTGGCTGTTGGCGCGGATCATCACCGCGTCGACCATCCGCGACAGCACCTTGGCGGTGTCCTCGATGGTCTCGCCGCGGCCCAGCTGCATGTCGGCCGAGGTCGAGATGATGCCGCTGCCGCCCAGCTGGCGGATCGCCGCGTCGAACGAGAAGCGGGTGCGGGTCGAGTTCTTCTGGAAGATCATCGCCAGCACGCGGTCCTGGGCCGGGGCGTCGGCGTCGACGCGGCCCTTCCCCCAGCCGGCGCGGGCGGCCTTGCGGGCCTTGGCGTCCTCGAGCAGGACGCGCAGCGTGGGGCCGTCCAGCTTCCACAGGTCGATGAAGTGTCTGGGTTCGGTCATTGCATATCCCCCTGCCCGCCCGCCCCGGCCGACGCCGGAACGAGCGGTTTCATAAGGTGCCCAGACGGCCTAGGCGGCCGCCTTGGCCCGGGCGGCCTCGCAGGCCTTTTCGAGCTTGGCGATGGCCTCGGAGGCTTCCTCGACCGTCAGGTTCAGCGGCGGCAGCAGGCGCACGCAGTTGTCGCCGCCGCCGGCGATCAGCAGCTTCTCGTCGCGGGCCAGGACCATGAACTCGCGATTGTTCGGGATCAGCTTGATGCCGATCAGCAGGCCCTTGCCGCGGATGTCGACGATGACGTCCGGGAAGCGGTCCTTCAGGCCTTCCAGCTGCTGGGTGAAGAAGCCGGCGATGGTCTTCACGTTGTCGAGGATCTCGGGCGTGTTGATCGCGTCGAACGCCGCCTTGCCCACGGCCATGGCCAGCGGGTTGCCGCCGTAGGTCGAGCCGTGGACGCCCGGGGTCATGCCGCGCGCGCCTTCGGTGGAGGCCAGGCACGCGCCGACCGGGAAGCCGCCGCCCAGGGCCTTGGCCACCGCCATGATGTCCGGCGCGGCGTCGCTGGCCCATTCGTGGGCGAACAGCTTGCCGGTCCGGCCCATGCCGCTCTGGACCTCGTCGAAGATCAGCAGGACGCCGGCGTCGCGGGTGATCTGGCGCAGTTCGTTCAGCTGGGCGTCGGTCAGGGCGCGCGCCCCGCCCTCGCCCTGCACCGGCTCGATGATCACGCCGGCCGTGGTCGGGCCGATGGCGGCCTTCAGGGCGTCCCAGTCGCCGAACGGCAGCTGGACGTAGCCCGGCAGGCGCGGACCGAAGCCGTCCAGATAGCCGGCGTTGCCCGAGGCGTTGACCGCCGCGTACGAGCGGCCGTGGAACGAGCCGTCGAAGCCGATGATGTCGACCCGCTCGGGCTGGCCGTTGACCACGTGGTAGCGGCGGGCGGCCTTCAGGGCGCACTCGATCGCCTCGGTGCCCGAGTTGGTGAAGAACACCACGTCGGCGAAGGTGGCCGCGCACAGCTTGTCGGCCAGCACTTCCTGCTCGGGGATCGTATAGATGTTGGAGACGTGCCAGAGCTTCTCGCCCTGGGTCTTCAGCGCCTCGACCAGCACCGGGTTGGCGTGGCCCAGGCCGCAGGTGGCGATGCCGGCCACGCAGTCCAGGTACTCTTCGCCGGTGGTCGAGAACAGGCGCGCGCCTCGGCCTCGCTCGAACGCCAGCGGGGCGCGGTTGTAGACGCCCATGATGTGGTGTTGCGAGGGGTTAGACGACGTCGAACTGCTCAAGACGGCCTCCCAAAAAGGAAAGAAGCCCCCGTGCTCAAAAGCACGGGGACCGGAAGGCCCAGCGTTGTCGGCGCGTAAGCCTGCCCTGTCAACAAACCGGGCGTGAATTTTGGGTGTCAGGGACGGTTAAGCCACACTGTTTGCGGTCACACGGGGATTGCCGTAGCGGGCCAGCGAAACCCCTCGATCCGCTCATCCCGGCGAATGCCGGGACCCAGATCCCATGGCGGTGTGGATGACTGGAAAAGGCTCAACGCTCATGGCGTCAGCCTCAAAGTCATTCCATCTGGGTCCCGGCATTCGCCGGGATAAGCGGAATTTGGGGTGCTAGCTCTTGAGCCGATATCCGGTCCGGAACAGCCACCAGCACCACAGGAACAGGCCCACCGACAGCACGGCGGTCACCACCGCCCCGATCGCCACCGAACCGTCGGCGTGGCCGATGAAGCCGTAGCGGAAGCCGTCGATCAGATAGAAGAACGGGTTGAAGTGGCTGGCCGAGCGGAACGGCTCGGGCAGGCGGTCGACCAGGTAGAAGGTGCCCGACAGGAAGGTCATGGGCATGATCAGGAAGTTGGTCACGGCCGCCAGTTGGTCGAACTTCTCGGCCCACAGGCCCGCCAGCACCCCGGCCAGGCCCAGGATCACCGAGGCGCCGACCGCGAAATAGACGATCGCCCACAGGTGCGAGATCTGCAGGCCCGCGCCCGGCAGCACGCCGATCACCAGGGCGGTGACGGCCCCGACCACGATGCCGCGCGTCGCCGCGCCCAGGCCGAAGGCCGAAACCTGCTCCAGCGGCGTCAGGGGCGGCGTCAGGAAGTCCGGCGTCAGGCCCATCATCTTGGCCTGGATCAGCGACGAGGACGAATTGGCGAAGGCGTTGTTGAGGATGGCCATCATGATCAGGCCCGGGGCCACGAAATGGCCGAAGCTGACGCCGTCCACGGCCTGCCGGCTGGGGCCCACGGCCACCACGAACACCAGCATATAGAGCAGCGTCGTCACCACCGGGGCGGCGACCGTCTGGGTGCCCACCTTCCAGAAGCGGCGGATCTCGCGCTGATACAGGGTGAAGAACCCGCTCCAGTTCCAGCCGTGGTAGTCGCGCGGCTGCGGCGGGATGACGGCGTCCGTCACGTCTTTCATGAGCTTGGAGTCCTGCGGCCTTGGGGCGAACTGCCTGCGCATGTGCGCCCGAGGCCGTTCCAGCGCAAGCGGCGCTCCGACAGAATCAATATGTTGTTTCTGTGGACAGACCCCTTGGCGCCTATTGTGTGTTTTAACGTATTCTTTACACTATCTGGTAGGCGAGCGGCCGGCGGGGCCGTTGGTACACCAGATGTAGGGGCCGGAGCGAGTCGGGGAAACCCGTTTCGGACTCTTTTTTAGGCGGAGATGGGCAATGAGCTGGACTGACGAACGGGTCACCACCTTGAAGAAGCTTTGGCTGGACGGCCTTTCGGCCAGCCAGATCGCCAAACAGCTGGGCGGCGTCACGCGCAACGCCGTCATCGGCAAGGTCCACCGCCTCGGCCTTTCGGGCCGCGCGGCTCCCTCGCAGCCGGCGCGTCCGGCCTTCAAGACCCCGCGTCCGGCGCGTCCGGCCGCCACCACCATGCCTTCGGCCCCGCGCCGGGTGATCGCCGCCGAGCCGGCGCCGCTGCCCGCCGTGGCCCAGCAGCCCTCGGTCCCGGCGTTCCGCGCCGAGGAGCCGGGTTCGGCCACCGTGCTGACCCTGGGCGCCCACATGTGCAAGTGGCCGATCGGCGATCCGTCGACCGACGGCTTCACCTTCTGCGGTCGCCGGTCGTCGGAAGGCCCCTATTGCGGCGAGCACGCCCGCATCGCCTACCAGCCGCAACAGACCAAGAAGAAGGCCGGCGCCACCGAACTGGCGCGCTCGCTGCGCCGCTACATCTAGTCCCCACGCCCGTGGGGCCGCCTCCGTCGCGGGAAGCTCGCGCTTCCGGGCGCGGGATGCCGGGTCGGCGGTAGGAGTCCTCGCGCTGCTGCGCTTCGAGGACTTCGGCCTCACGGCGAGGACTGGAAAAGATCCCGGACGGCTGAGGGGCCGCTCCGGGATTTTTGCGTTTTGGGCGCCGGGGACATGCTCTCACGGCAGGGTATCAGCCAGGTTCGCGGGGCGGTCAGGGTGAGTGCGTGTCCCCACCTTTATCCGCCGAGTTTGGGACGAGCGTCTTCGGGATGAGCTTCTGGCGCGGTGGACGACGTTGGGGACACGCACTCACCCCAGGCTCCCGGGATGATTTACCGAGGCCCTGCCGTGAGAGCATGTCCCCGACTGAGCGACTTACGCTCGGCGGATAGCCAACAAACCCCCACGATTTCAACGCCCTGAACTTTCTCGACCCGATTTGATCCTCACCTTCCAAACCGCCCGTATCCTGATCCCACCTCGCCGCATGGAAAGGGCGCAAGGCCAGCGACCGATGCGGCGGCGGGGGGCGATCGAGCGGGATTGGGCTGGAGGGGGTTACTTCAGCGTGTCCGGGGACTCCYGTCGTTGGGGAGCCCGCCCGCCGTCGGCGTCGAACGGGGACAAAGCGCGTGTATTGCCCATTGGCCCGCGCCCCCGGCGGCTGRTCYSGTCGGAAACGACWGGGATCGGGTCCGGCTAAGCCTCAACAGGGCTGCCCACCGGATGCTGGCGGATAACGATGGCGCGGAGCGACTGGCTTCGTCGAAACGGTAACAACACAAAGAACTCCGGACGTCGTCCGGCGCTCCGCGACCCTTTCCGTTCCCTCTCACAGCCAGATTGGCGTGGGATCACACCCACTTGCCCCCACCTGACCGCTTCGCGGTCTGTCCGCCCCCATAGGGGGCGGAGGAGAACGCGCGCCCTCTTCCCCCTGTGGGGGAAGACGACCGCGAAGCGGTCCGTAGGGGGCAAGTGCTCAACGCACGGAGCATCCCATTTCACCCAATCCAGCTTCCGTCCTATCTAGAACCCCATGACCGACGTCGCCGCCCCCGATTCCAACGCCCAGGCCTATTCCGTCTCGGAACTGGCCTTCGCCCTGAAGCGCACGCTGGAAGACCGGTACAGCTTCGTGCGGCTGCGCGGCGAGCTCTCCAAGGTCACCCACCACTCCAACGGCCACGTCTACCTGACCATCAAGGACGACAAGGCCGCCATCGACGGCGTGGTCTGGAAGGGCAATGTCCGCCAGCTGCAGATCCGGCCCGAGCACGGGCTGGAGGTCATCGTCACCGGCAAGATCACCACCTATCCGGCCGGCTCGCGCTACCAGATCGTCATCGAGACCATGGAGGCCGCCGGGGTCGGCGCCCTGCTGGCCCAACTGGAACGCCTGAAGGCCAAGCTGCACGCCGAGGGCCTGTTCGCCCCGGAGCGCAAGCGTCCCCTGCCCTCGATGCCGGCCGTGGTCGGGGTGATCACCAGCCCGACGGGGGCGGTGATCCGCGACATCCTGCACCGCATCCGCGACCGCTGGCCCTGCCAGGTGCTGGTCTGGCCCTGCGTGGTCCAGGGCGACGCCGCCGCCGGCCAGGTCAGCGCGGCGATCCGCGGCTTCAACGCCATCGCGCCGGGTGGTCCCGTGCCGCGCCCCGACATCATCATCGTCGCCCGGGGCGGCGGTTCGGTCGAGGACCTGTGGGCCTTCAACGACGAGGGCCTGGCCCGCACGGTGGCCGAGGGAACGATCCCGCTGATCTCGGCCGTCGGCCACGAGACCGACACCACCCTGATCGACTTCGTCTCCGACCGTCGCGCCCCGACCCCGACCGCCGCCGCCGAGATGGCCACGCCGGTGCTGGCCGAGCTGCGGGCCCTGGTCAGCGACTACGATCGCCGCCTGAACACCTGCGGCGGCCGGGTGATCGAGGAGCGGCGCACCCGCCTGATCAGCGCCGCCCGCGGCCTGCCCCGGCCCGCCGACCTGCTGGCCCTGGCCCAGCAGCGCCTGGACCTGGCGGTGCGCGGCCTGCCGCGTCTCGACGACCTGACCGCCCCGGCCGAACGCCGCTTCAAGGAGGTCGCCGCCCGCCTGGACGCGGCCCTGCAGCGCAACACCGACATCCACGCCCGCGACCTGCTGAAGGTCACCGCCCGCCTGTCGCCCGAGACCCTGCACCGCCAGCGCGCCGACTGCGGCCGCCGGGTCGAGGACCTCGGCCGGCGGCTGGACCTGGCGGCCCGCCGGGTCCCGGAACGGGTGGCCCAGCACGCCCGCCTTCCCGCCTTGCAGGAACGGCTGAACGCCGTTGCCCGGCGACGGCTGGAGCGCGAGACCGACCGCCTGACCAGCCTGGACAAGCTGCGGCTGTCGCTCAATCCCGAACGGCCGCTGGAGCTGGGCTTCGCCCTGGTGCACAGGGCCGACGGCTCGATCGCCCGCTCGGCCGCCGAACTGACCAGCGGCGAGCGCGTCAGCCTGAAGTTCAAGGCCGGCGAGCGCGACGCGGTGATCGACGGCGAGGGTTCGACGCCGGTTCCCCCCGCGCCGATCGCCGCGCCGCGTCCGGCGCCCAAGCCCAAGGCCCCGCCGCCGCCCACGGATCAGGGCAGCCTCTTTTGATCCGGCTTCCGCCCGCCCACCTGTTCCCCCGACCTCAACTGGCGTAAAAGAGCCTCATGAACGCGTTCGATCCCAATCTCGGCAAATCCGGCGGCCCGGCCACCCTGCACTACGGCGACGGCGAGTTCGCCATCATGAGCCCGGGCCAATACGTGCTGTGCGCGGTCACCGGCGCCAAGGTGTCGCTGGAAAACCTGCGCTACTGGAGCCCGGAGCTGCAGGAGGCCTATGCCGGCCCCACCGAAGCCCTGAAGCGCTGGCGGGAGAGCCGGGGCTGAACCGGCGGGGGGCGCTTGCCGGCCTGACGCTCGCCCTGGGCTTCCCGACCCTCGCCCGCGCCGCCGCGCCCGGCCTGACCCTGTCGGGCCGCTTCGTCCAGGGCGGCATGGTCGTCGGCCATACCGCGCCGCGCGCCACCGTGCTGCTGAACGGCGCGCCGGCCGCCCAGGCCTCGGCCGACGGCTGGTTCGTGATCGGCTTCGATCGCGACGCCCCGCCCCCGGCCCTGATCAAGGTCGAGACCGCCGACGGCTCTGCCAGCCACCAGGCGACCATCGCGCCGGGCGTCTTCGACATCCAACGCATCGACGGTCTGGCCCAGGACCAGGTCGCGCCCAGCGATCCCGCCCTGCTCGCCCGCATCGCCGCCGAGGGCGCGCGCAAATCGGCGGGTTTCGCCAGCCGAGTGGACGGCGACTGGTTCCGCACCGGCTTCATCTGGCCCGTCCAGGCCACGCGCCGCTCGTCCAGCTTCGGCGGCCAGCGCATCCTGAACGGCGAGCCCAAGCGCCCGCATTACGGCGTCGACCTGGCCGCTCCGGTCGGGACGCCCGTGGTGGCTCCAGCCGCCGGCGTGGTCAGCTTCGCCGAGACCGGCCTGCACTTCGAAGGCGGGCTGATCCTGATCGACCACGGCCAGGGCCTGATCACCGCCTATCTGCACCTGTCGCGTGTCGACGTCGCCGCCGGCCAGTCGGTGGCCCAGGGCCAGCGGATCGGCGCGGTCGGCCAGGAAGGCCGCGCCACCGGCCCGCACCTGTGCTGGCGCATGAAGTGGCGCGACCAGAACCTCGACCCGTCCCTGATGGTCGGCCTGATGGCCGGCAAGCCGCAACCACACGCGTAGGGAGAACTTTGTTAGCTCAATTCCCCTGCCAGGGGATCGACAGCCCGTTAGCTCTACAGTATGCCCGCCATCCCCCTTGCCGTGATGGAGGTCTTGTCCCGCATGTCCGCGACGCTCGATCAGCTGCGCTTTCTGCTGGTGGACGACAACCATCACATGCGGGCGATCGTCTCGACGATCCTCAAGGGCGTCGGCGTGCGGCACGTGTTCGAGGCCATGGACGGCGCCGAGGCCCTGCAGGTCGTCCGCGACCACCAGATCGACATCGCCATCGTCGACTTCCGGATGGCGCCCCTGGACGGCGTGCAGTTCACCCAGCTGGTCCGCCAGTCGCCCGACAGTCCGGACCCGTTCCTGCCGATCATCATGCTGACCGGCTTCGCCGAACGGCATCGGGTGCTTGAGGCCCGCGACGCCGGAGTCACCGAGATCGTCGTCAAGCCGGTCACCGCCCGCTCGCTGCTGGACCGCATCGATGCGGTGATCTTCAAGCCCCGGCCGTTCATCCGCACCGAGGACTATTTCGGGCCCTGCCGCCGTCGCCGCGACGACCCCAAGTACGACGGGCCCCGCCGACGCGGCAACGAGCGGATGCTGGAGCTCTAGCTCACTCGCCCCGAGCCGCCAGCTCGGCATAGACCTCGTTCGGCCAGCGCCGGTGGACCCAGAACCATTCCTCGGGCCGCTCGCGGATGCGGTCTTCCATGAAGGCGTTGATCAGCTTCACGCCCGCCTCGATGTCGGCGGAGCGGTCGCCGGTGTCGGGCAGATGGATCGGATCGTGGACCACCGCCCGGAAATGCGCCCCCTCGGTGCGCTGCACCGACATCGGCTGCAGCACCGTGCCGAAACGGATCGCCAGGCGCGACGGCCCCGGCGCCGTGCGCACCGGATGGCCGAAGAACAGCCCCTCGACGCCGTTGTTGAACTTCTGGTCGTTCATCAGCGCAACGGACTTGCCCTGCTTCATGCCTTCCAGCAGCTCTCGAGCCCCGTCGCCGCCCTTGGGCGCGAACAGCCGCACGCCGTAGCGGAAGCGGCTGGCCTTGATGCGCTCGTCGACATACGGATTGTTGGCCGCGCGATAGGTCATCTCGCAGACGACCCCGGAATCCACGATCGCCGCGGGCATCACCTCCCAGTTCGACAAGTGTCCCGAAACGAAGACCACGGGCGTCTTCTCTGCGGCGATCTGGAACAGCCGCTGCTGGTTGACCACCTCGACCCGCCCGGTGGACGGCAGGATTTTGTCCATCAGCGGGAACTCGGCGAAGGTGCGGCCCAGGCCGTCCCACTGCGCCTTGAGCATGGCCGCGCGCCAGGCTTCGTCCTTGTCCGGAAAGGCCAGCTTGAGATTGCGGGTCGCCACCTTGTGCGCGCCGCTCAACGGTCCGACCGTGCGGCCCAGCCAACCGCCGAACGCTGAAGCGGCGTCGACGCCCAGCAGGCGCACCACGCCTATGAAGAGGTCAAAGCCCAGCGCTTCCGCGCGCCACAGGAGATCCTGGCCCAAGGGCCGACGCTTATCCGACATGAACCCTTAGTAGCCTGCTTCGTGGACGAGTGGGACTCGGAGCGTGTGTCGACTCGCGTGGTTCGCCCGGCACGCGACTTGCGGCTGCCAGCCCAGACCGTTCCGTTTCGGGACGGGAACATGAAATCGGGGCGTCATCATGGGCAACGACATTGATGTTTATCTGGGCAAGCGATTGCGGCGTCGTCGCCGTCTGCTGGGCCTGACTCAACAACAGCTGGCCGGCACCGTCGGGGTGCGCTTCCAGCAGATCCAGAAGTACGAATGCGGCGCCAACCGCATCTCGGCCGCTCGCCTCTGGCAGCTGTCCGAAGCGCTGGAGGTTCCGGTCGGTTACTTCTACGACGGCCTGTCGGACCGTGCGCTGAAGGAAACCACCACCGAAGCCGAAGGCGGCGAAATGTTCGCCCGCAAGGAGACGCTGGACCTGGTCCGCGCCTACTACCTGCTGGGCGAGCGTCCGCGTCGTCGCTTGCTGGATCTGGCCAAGTCGCTGAACGGCGGCGAGGCGATCGAAGCCTGAGTTTGGGGATCGCGAACGGTGGCGTCGAGTCGAAGGGCGGGCTAATCCTCGCCTCATGACCCTCGCCGCCGATCACCTCGCTCAGCTCGACGCCTTCGTCGTTGACCTAAATCGCGCCTCGGCCGCGGCGATCCTGCCGCTGTTCCGCGCCGACCACGGGTTGGAAGACAAGGGCGCCGGCAAGAACCTGCCGCGCGACAGCCACGCCGCCTTCGATCCGGTGACCGAAGCCGATCGCGGCGCCGAGGCCGCGATCCGCAAGCTGATCGCCGAACGTTATCCCGAGCACGGGGTGATCGGCGAGGAGTACGGCGAAGACCGCCCCGACGCCGAGTTCGTCTGGGTTCTGGACCCGATCGACGGCACGCGCGCCTTCATCTCGGGCCTGCCGCTGTGGACCACCCTGATCGGCCTGCGCCATCAGGGACGTTCCGTGCTGGGCTCGATCGGCCAGCCCTATACGGGCGAGATCTTCATCGGCTCGGCCGCTGGATCGCGTCTGCTGTCGCGGGGCGCCGAGCGGGCGATCCGGGTGCGCGAGTGCCCCAAGCTGACCGACGCGATCATCGCCACCACCGACCCCGACGCCTGCTTCGACGGGGCCGAGCGCGGCGCCTGGCTGCAGGTGCGCGCCGCCGCCAAGCTGGCGCGCCTGGGCTGCGACGCCTACGCCTACGCCATGGTCGCCATGGGCAAGATGGACATGGTCATCGAGGCCGGCCTGAAGTCCTGGGACGTCGAGGCGGCCATTCCCCTGATCCAAGGCGCCGGCGGGATCGTCACCGACTGGCGCGGCGAACCGATCGGCCCCGACGGCGGCCAGATGGTGATCTCCGGCGACCGCCGCTGCCTGGACGAGGCGCTGGTGTCGCTGCGCCGGTCGGCGAAGTAGCCGGCGCCTAGGCGCGCCACAACGGAAACACCGCTACATCGGTCGACCCCATGGCCCTCGTCATGGCCTCAAAGTCAAAGCCAGGCAAGGCCATCAGGCGATCGATGACGATCTGCTCGTTGGCGGCGCCGCCCGGAAACGCGACGGCGACGCGGTCGTCCGCGCCGAACAGCAACCACCATAGGTCCGCTCCCCAGGGACCGGAGTCGTCGGTCTCGACAATGACGCCGCGAAGATCCGAGATCGCCAACCGATGCTCCTGACCATCAGGATCTCGGACCGCGATGACCTCGTCGATGAGCGACATGACGTATTCAGTCTCGGGTTCGGCTCGGCGCTCCCGAGCCAGGCCGCCCAGCGATTTCAGCCAGGTCCAGAAACTCATTCGGACCCGCCGTCGCGCAAGGGCGCGACCCCGTCCACCGTCTCGTCGAACGCCTTCCAGAACACCGCCCGGCGGTCGTCGGTCTCGATCAGGATCTCGTGGAAGGCGTCGGGGATCTCGACGTAGCGGCCCTTCGGCATGCGGGCCGCGATCGACTTCTCGTCGGCGATCAGCACCCGGCTGTCCTGGCCCGCCGCGACGATGGTCACCGGGATCGACACGGCCTCGACGCCCTTGGTCCGGCGCAGGAAGGCGCAGGTCGAGAACGCGAAGTCGGTCCAGCCCCAGGTGATGCCGCCCAAGGCGATGTCGGGATTGGCGTGGATCTGGGCCCGATGGCGAGCGTAGCGGGCCGCGTCGTGGGTCAGGGCGTCCTTGGGGAAGCTCTGGACGAACGGGTCGCCGACGTCGCCCAGCACGTAGTCGCCCTTGTAGCGCGAGCGGCTCATCAGCCAGGCCAGGGCCCGCGCTCCGCCGGCGGGCTTGCCGCCGGTGTTGAGGCCCAGCATCGGGGCGGACAGCACGGCGGCGGCGAAGCGGCTCTCGCCCGTGGCCAGGGCCAGCATGGTCAGGCAGCCGCCCATCGAGTGCCCCAGGGCGATCCAGGGCTTGGGCAGCCGCGCCTCGAACGCGGCCAGCAGCGCCTGGTAGTCGCCGAGGAATTCCTTGAACCCGGCCGCGTGACCCTTCAGGCGATCCGGCAAGGCGCGGTGCGATAGCCCCTGCCCTCGCCAATCATGGACCAGCACGGCGAAGCCGCGGTCCAGCAGGTCCTGCACGACCTCGAAATACTTCTCGATCGGCTCGCTGCGGCCGGGGCTGACCACCACCGAGCCGCGTGGCGAACCTTCCGGCGAAAAGAAAGCGGCGCGGAGGGTCGCCCCGTCCGCGCCGCTGAACCACTCTGCCTTGCCATGGTCGGGGACGGGCGCCTCGGGAATCGAGACCAGCGGCGCCGCATCCCCCATGGATCAGCGCATCTTCGCGAAGAGGGCCGCCATCTTCGACTGCAGGGCCATGGCCGTGCCCATGTCCGACAGCTTCAGCTTGCCGGTCATCACCGCCATGGTCGGGTCGAGCGAGCCGGCGCCGATGGCCAGCAGGTCGTCCAGCGAGAGGGTCATGGTCAGGTCGGCCGGCTTGTCTTCGTTGGTGACCGAACCACCGTCGATGTGGATGACGCCGGTTTCCTTCAGGTCGAACTTCAGGCTCTTGCCCAGGCCGCTGTCGTCGCCGACGGCGCCTTTGATACGATCGGTGATTTCCTGCAACGTAGCCATTAGCGCGTCTCCCTCTGTGGCGCGTGGATTCTGGGCGGCAGACTGGCCGCTGGATCGCGGCGAGTAAACACTGTTCAGACGCGCCGGCGGCTATTTCTTCGTGACGTAATAGTCCACCGCCGACGGGGTTTTGGCCAAACGGACGCGGGACGCGCCCTTGAACTGGCCGGGTTCGAAGACAACGCCTCCGGCGATGACCGGCAGCGGCCTGGAGCTTCCGTTAGGGAAGATCGCCACGCCGGAATCGACCGTCAGGAACTTCAGGCCGTCCATCTGCGGGGCCATCAGGGCCATGGGGCCGGCGGCCTTGCGGATGGCCTTGTTGGAGTCCTCGACCGTGGCGACCAACTCTCGCGCATCGTACTCGGCGGCCGGCTTGAGCACGGGATCGAGCAGCATGGTCGAGCCCAGCTTGGTGTCGGCGGGAACGTCGAAGCTGACCTGCGCCTTGGCCTGAAGTTGGGCCAGGGTCGGCGTGCGCTCGAAACGCCCCTCGCCGTCGATCGGCAGCGGGGTGCGGACGCCGTTGGCCTCGATCAGGGTAGCCTTGACGCCGGTCGCCCGCTTGCCCTCGCGCATCAGGGCGTAGGTGACCTTGATCCTGGACCGCTCGGCGGCCGGCACTTTCAGGAAGGCCTCCAGGAACGAGAAGACCTTGGTGGCCGGCGCGACCTTGCCCGCCTCGGCGCGCGCCGCCGAAGGGATCGTGGCCGCCAGCGCCAGGGACATCAGGGCCGAGGCGACGGCGCGCCGGTCCAGGCTCATTTCGGTTTCACGAACTTCAGGGTCATGCGGTCGCTCTCGCCGATGGCGTCGTACTTGGCGTGGTCGAAGCCGGGCTCGGCCGGCTCGCCGCGCGGGGCCGACAGTCGGGTCGGCGGCAGGGTCCAGACGCCGAACGGATGATCCTTGGTGTCCTTGGGATTAGCGTTGATCTCGCTTTCGCCCGCCAGGACGAAGCCGGCCTCCTTGGCCATCTCGATCACATAGGCTTGCTGCACGTAGCCGTCGGCGGCCAGGACGTCCTGTACCCGCCCGGGTTCGCCGCGGTGCTCCTCGACGCCCAACACGCCGCCCGGCTTGAGCGCGGTCAGGGCTTCCCGGAAGGCCTTCTCGGCCAGGCCCGCGGCCATCCAGTTGTGCAGGTTGCGCAGGAACAGCACCAGGTCGGCCGACCCGGCCGGAGCCACCGGGCCGCTGGACGGTCCGAACGCCGTGACGACGACCTCGCCATAGAGCTTCTTCTTGTCGGCCAGCTTGCGCTGGTAGGCCTCGACGGACGCCTTGGCGCTGGGCTCGTCCGGCAGGTCGGTCTGCAGCGAGGCGGCGTAGAGCTTGCCGCCGGTCGCCGCCAGATAGGGGGCGAGGATGTCGGTGTACCAGCCGGAGCCGGGCCAGAACTCGACCACGGTCTGCCCCGGCTTGAGGCCCCAGAACTCGAGGCTCTCGACGGGATGACGTGAGGCGTCGCGGGTCTTGTCTGCCGGCGAGCGCCAGTCGCCCTCGGTCGCGGCCTTCACGGTCATGGTTCCGGCCTTGTCCGCCGGCTTGCCCGCGCCAGCCTCGGCGTCCGGCTTGGCCGGCTTGCGGCCGCAGCCCGCCAGGCTCAGCGCGGCGACGCCGGTGAGCAGCCCCCGCCGTGACCATCGAAGTCCTGAACCCATGCCGCCACCCACCATCAATTCACAGCCCCCGATCATGCACCCGACCTTGGCGAAACTTCGCCCGGATCAGCCCAGTTTTCAGCTTGGCAAGGTTCAGCCCGGCTTGCGGAAGCGCAGCGTCATGCGGTCGCTCTCGCCGATGGCGTCGTACTTCGTGCGGTCGAAGGTCGGATCGGCCGGCTGGCCGCTGGGCGCGGTCTGCTTGACCGGCGGCAAGGTCCAGACGCCAAACGGATGGTCCTTCGTGTCCTTGGGGTTGGCGTTGATCTCGGACTTGGCGTCGAGCTTGAAGCCGGCCTTCTCCGCCAGCGCCACCACCGTGGCCGTCGCCAGATAGCCGTCCGCGCCCTTGTCGGCCTCCGACTTGGGATCGGCGCGGTGGTCCTCGACCGCCAGGACCCCGCCCGGCTTCAGCACGTCGAAGAAGTCCTTGAAGATCTTGTCGGCCACGCCCGGCTGGACGGTCCAGTTGTGGACGTTGCGCGCGGTCAGGACCAGGTCGGCCGAACCGGCCGCGCCCAAGGGTCCGGCTACCGGTCCGAAGTTCACGAACCGCACGGTCCCGTACTTGGCGGGATCCAGGAAGCGCATCTCGAAGTTCGCCCTGCCCTTTCGAGCCCCGTCCGAGACCTTCGGATTGGCCAGGTCGGCGAGACCGGCGACGTAGGTTCCGCCGGTGGCCTTGGCGTAGGGCGCAAGGATCTCGGTCCAGTAACCGCCGCCCGGCGACACCTCGACCACGGTCTGCTTGGGCTTCAGCCCCCAGAAGGTCAGGCTCTCGTAGGGATGGCGGGCGCCGTCGCGGACCACGTTGGCCGGCGTCCGGTCGGGCGAGGCGACGGCCGCCTGCAACGCCGCGTCGGCGGCGAACACGGGCGAGGCGGAAAGGCAAAGCGTCGCGGCGGCGACAAGGAGGAGATGGCGGCGGCAGGTCATCGTCGGAGCTCTCCAAGGTGGGCCGGGGGACCGGGCGAGCCGACCTTAGCCGTGACCGAACGGCGATCAAGCGATTCACCGCCAAGTCGCTCATTCAACCCCTTGAAGTCGAATTTCGGCTCACCACCTTGGTCTCGAAGGCGCTGGAAACCCGGGCCTTCCGGACCGCCGACGACGCCATTTCGGGTCGCCAAGGGTCTGAACCTATTGAACAACCTTGCTTTGAAAGAAGGATGTCACCATGCGTACGATCGACCTGTCCCCCCTGTATCGCTCCGTCGTCGGATTCGACCGCCTGGCCGCCCTGCTGGACGCCGCCGCCTCGAACGAAGCCGCCTCGGGCTATCCCCCCTACAATATCGAGCGCACCGCCGAGAACGCGTACCGCATCGAGATCGCCGTCGCCGGCTTCAAGTCGGAAGAGCTCGGCATCGAGGTGAAGGAGAACCTTCTCACCGTCACCGGCCGCAAGCCGGCCAATGACGAGGCCAAGCGCTATCTCCACCGCGGCCTGGCCGAGCGCAACTTCGAGCGCCGCTTCCAACTGGCCGACTACGTGGTCGTGACCGACGCCGCCCTGTCGGACGGCCTGCTGTCGATCTCGCTGAAGCGCGAGCTGCCCGAGGCCCTCAAGCCCCGCACGATCGAGATCAAGTCGGCCGCGCCCCTGATCGAAGGCGACAAGGTCGAAGGCGAGAAGGCAGCCTAACACCACCTTCGCGCGTTACTGTATCTCCCCTCTATGACTTTCAGGGCGGCGCCATCAGGCGTCGCCCTTTTTTCTGGCCGGAATGGCGCGCTCATGGACGCGGCCGATCCTCCGGACGCCGCCGGCCTAAGCCGGCGCGAAATCCAGCCCCTGCACCTGGGTCAGATCGCAGTCGCGCAGGCTGGTCTTGCTCAGCCGGGCGCCGGTGAAGTCGGCGCCCCGCAGGTCTGCGCCGTCGAGCACCGCTTCGCTGAGGTCGGCCGCCTGCAACAGGGCGTAGCGCATCCGGGCGGCCTTCAGGTTGACCAGGGTCTTGCGCTCGGGGCCCAGGGGCAGCGGCGAGAGGAACGCCTGGCGCAGGTCGGCCTTGGTCAGGTTGGCGCCCGACAGCTTGGCGCCGCGCAGGTCCGCACCGCGCAGATTGGCCATGCGCAGGTCGGCGTTGCGCAGGTCGGCGCCCTGGAGCTGGGTTCCGGACAGGTCGATCCCGACCATGCAGGCGCCGGCCGCGCTCATCGCCGTCAGCCTCAGGCCCTTGAGTCGATCGCCGAGCGGACGCAGGTCTTCGCCGTCCAGCCGGGCAGGCTCGCCCTCCTTGCCGCCGGTCTTGCACCAGGCCTGGTTGGCCAGGCAGCGCTGGTGGATCTCCTCGACGCGCGACAGGGCCCGTTCGGTCGAGGCCGCCAGGCAGCCCTGCATCGCCGCGCCGCTGGTGCGGGCGGTGGAGGTGTCGACCCCCGCCATCACCGCGCCGGTGAAGTTGGCGCCTTCCAGGTTCGCGCCCTTGACGTCGGCGCCGTCCAGGATGGCCCCGCTCAGATTGGCTTCCTTGAGGTTGGCCCCCGCCAGCTTGGCGCCGCGCAGCGAGCAGTCGCTGAAGTCGGCCTTGAAAGCCGAGACGCCGGTGAACTGCGAGCCGTCCAGCGTAGCGCCCGAGAAGTTGACCTCGTCGACCTCGCCGTTGCGGGTCTCGTGGCGGACGGTCTCCAGGCCCTTGCGAGGATGCGGGATGGCCACCTGGCCTTCGCGGAAGTCGGCCTGGGTCAGGTCGGCCTGCGACAGGTTCGCGCCGCGCAGACAGGCGCCGCGCAGGTCGGCGCGCACCAGCACGGCCTGGCG
The DNA here is from genome assembly GCF_056397765.1 of Caulobacter sp. 05L422. NCBI lineage: Bacteria > Pseudomonadati > Pseudomonadota > Alphaproteobacteria > Caulobacterales > Caulobacteraceae > Caulobacter > Caulobacter sp. 05L422. The sequence goes on from NZ_JBFTOB010000030.1 coordinate 34,331, forward strand.
CAGATCGGCCTTGCGCAGGTCGGCGCCGAACAGATTGGCCCGCTCCAGCCGCGTGCGGACCATGCGGCAGCCGTCGAGGATGGAGGCCGAGAAATCGGCGTCGGCCAGGTTGCGGAAGGACAGGTCCAGGCCCGACAGGTTCATGAAGCGCAGCGAAGCCCGCTTGCCGCCCTGCTTGCCCGTGACGAATTTCTCGTGCGCCGACACGATCATGTCGAGCTCGGCCTGGCTAAGTCGCCGCCGTCCCGCAATGCTCTGCGCCGCGCTCATGTCTTACGCTTCTCCCCCGAGAAACCCGTTGATCCCGCTGAGGAATAACGGCGATCGACAAGCGAACCGTTAAGGCCGCGCCGTTTTGCCGCAACTTTCGCGAGGTGGCGTCGAAAATTCGTGGTTAGCGCTACCAGGCGCCAGATCACCCAAGCCCTAGATCACGTCGTCCAGGCCGCGAGCGCCCTGACGGATGGCGCCGGTGATGTCGACGTCCTTGAGCAGGGCGTTGGTGAAGTTGGCGCGCGACAGGTCGGCGCCGCTCAGGCAGGCCTGGCGCAGGTCGGCCCGGGCCAGGTCCGCATTGGTCAGCAGGGCCCCGGTCAGGTCGCTGGGCAGCAGGCGGTCGCGGCCGATCAGCAGCGGACCCAACTGGGCCTCGCGCAGGTCCGACCCCGCCAGCTTGGCCCCCTTGAGACGCGCCCCGCGAAGGTCGGCCCGACGCAGGTTGCATGAGCGCAGGTCGGCGCCTTCCAGCTGCGCGCCCTGCATCTGCACGCTCTCCATGTCCAGGCCGTAGAACACCGCCCCCTTGGCCGACAGGGCCGTCAGGTTGAAGCCGCGCACGGATTTCAGGTTGCGCAGGTCGGCCTTGTCGAACACCGAGGGCTTGCCCTCGGCGCCGCCCGTCTCGCACCACTTGGCGTGGTCGGCGATCATCTGCTCGTAGGGCATGTCGGACACGTCCTTGCCCGACGCCTTGTCGGTCAGGGCGCCGTCCATGTTGGTGTCGTTGATGTTCCAGGACATGGTCTTGGCGCCGACCAGGACCGCGTTGCGCAGATCGGCCCCGAACAGGTTGGCGCCCGACAGGTCGGCCCCGGCCAGGTTGGCGCCGTTGAAATTGGCCTGCTTGAGGTTGGCCCGCACCAGCTTGGCGTCCTTGAGGATCGCGTCGCTGAAGTCGGCCTTGGTGGCGATGATGCCGGACAGGCGCGAGCGTTCGAGGTTGGCGCCCGCCAGGATCGCGCCGTGGGCCTGGGCCTCGCGCTGCACCGGCTCGATGACGCGATAGCCTTCCTTGCGGTCGGCGGCGGCGATCTGGCCTTCGCGAAGGTCGGCCTCGAACAGGTCGGCGCCGGTCAGGTTGGCGCCGCGCAGGCTGGAGCCGCGCAGGTCGCAGCGCCGCATCGAGGCGTCTGTCAGGTCCGAGCCGTGCAGGTCCGCGCCGTACAGGGTGGCGTTGTCGAGCTTGGTGCGCCGCATGTCGCAGCCGACCAACAGGGCGCCGGTGAAGTCGGCGTCGCACAGATTGCGGCCGGTGACCGACAGGCCCGAGAGATCGCAGAAGGCGAAGACGGCGCGTGCGCCTCCCATCCGAGCCGACCACAGACGGTCATGCTTGGCGCAGATCACGTCTACGTCGTGCTGCGTCAGGCGCTTGTGCTCTTGGCCTGCCGCGGGAGGGGCGTTCATGACGGCTCGTATCGGCTCCCCGAAGGGCTAGATCCGCACAATGCGCCGAGCCGGATTAACGCTGCGTTTCCAAGCATTTCGGGACACCGGGGCGCAGCTTGCCCGAGTGTCCCGAACGCTGGATCAGCGCGCCGCCGGCAGCGGCTGGGCGCGGCTTTCATCCAGATAACGCGCACCGGTCGGCTTGAGGGCCGCGTCCAGATCGATGACCAGCGGATTGCCGGTGGGGATCTCGACATGGACGATGTCGGCGTCGGGCACGTCGAACAGGTGCTTGACGATGGCGCGCAGCGAGTTGCCGTGCGCGGCCACCAGGATCGTTTCGCCGGCCGCCAGCTTGGGCGCGATGGCCGCTTCCCAGTACGGCAGCACGCGCACCAGGGTGGTCTTCAGGCTCTCGGTGCTTGGCAGGTCCTTGCCGGCGTAGCGGCGGTCCTTGGCGAAGTCGTACTCGCCGCCCGGGGCCAGTTCCGGCGGCGGGATGTCGTAGGACCGGCGCCAGATCGTGACCTGCTCCTCGCCGTGCTTCTCGGCGGTCTCGGCCTTATTCAGGCCGGTCAGGCCGCCGTAGTGGCGCTCGTTCAGCCGCCAGTCCTTGGTCACGGGGACGAAGCTCTGGCTGGCCGCGTCCAGCGCCAGGTTGCAGGTGCGGATGGCGCGGGTCTGGACCGAGGTGAAGGCCTCGTCGATGTCGATGCCGGCGGCCTTGATCAGCTCGCCGCCCTTGCGGGCCTGGGCCTCGCCCTCGGCGGTCAGGTCGACGTCCACCCAGCCGGTGAAGCGGTTTTCGAGATTCCATTGGCTCTGGCCGTGGCGGAGCAGGACGAGAACGGGCATCGGACCTCCAAGATGTGTCGGAGGGCGGGCTAAGCCCCGGCCGCCCCCGCGTCAAGCGCCCTGCCCTTGCATTGCCGTTCTCTCGCCCTTCTCTCCTTTGGGGGGCATGCTATAGGCAGGCCATGCCCGATCGCATCCTCATGCCCTTCCTGGCGCTCATCGGCCTGGCCCTGATCGCGTTTTCGCTCGTCTGGCCGCAGGGTTACGGCGCCCGTTCGCCGGCCCCGTTCGGCGCCGTTCCGATCCAGCAGACGCCGGAGATGCGGGTCAAGATCCAGCGCGAAAAGGACGCCGCGGCCCTGCGCGAGCAGCAGGCCCGCCAGCAGGTGAGCGACGCCCGCGCCGCGGCGTCGACCGGGCCATGAGCGCCTTCGACGCCATCCTTGTCGGCCAGCGGGTCCTGAACGCCGAGGCCGAGGCCCTGGCGCTGCTGTCGGCGTCCCTCGACGAATCGTTCGTGCGCGCCGTCGAGGCCCTATTCGACGCCAAGGGCCGCGTGGTCTGCACCGGAATCGGCAAGTCGGGCCACGTGGCGCGCAAGATCGCCGCGACCCTGGCCTCGACCGGCTCGCCGGCCATGTTCGTGCACGCCGCCGAGGCCAGCCACGGGGACCTCGGCATGATCGGCCAGGGCGACGTGGTGCTGGCCCTGTCCAAGTCCGGCGAAGCGCGCGAGCTGTCCGACAGCCTGGCCTACGCCAAGCGGTTCTCGATCCCGCTGATCGCCATCACCGCCGTCGCCGACAGCCAGCTGGGCCGGGCCGCCGACATCCTGCTGCTGCTGCCCGACGCGCCGGAGGCCACGGCGGAAGTCAACGCCCCGACCACCTCGACCACCCTGCAGATCGCCTTGGGCGACGCCCTGGCCGTGGCCCTGCTGGAGCGCCGCGGCTTCACGGCCAGCGACTTCAGGGTCTTCCACCCCGGCGGCAAGCTGGGCGCCATGCTGCGCACGGTCGGCGACCTGATGCATGGCGAGGGCGAACTGCCCCTGACCCGCGAGGACGCCCCGATGCCCGAGGCGCTGCTCGAGATGAGCGAAAAGCGCTTCGGCGCTGTCGGGGTGATCGCCTCGGACGGCACGCTCAGCGGCCTGATCACCGACGGCGACCTGCGCCGCCACATGGACGGGCTGATGGGCCACGTGGCCGGCGAGGTCATGACCCGCGCCCCGCTGACCATCACCCCCGGCGCCCTGGCGGCCGAGGCCCTGGCGGTGATGAACGAGCGGCGCATCACCGTGCTGTTCGTGGTCGACCAGGGCCGCCCGGTCGGCATCCTGCATGTCCACGACCTGCTGCGGGCCGGCGTGATCTGACGAGGCCGCCCGCTCCCTAGCCGGCGATTCCACTTGCACGGCGAAGCTAAGACAGGCGATCTCGGGGCATGCGCCGCTCGTCCCTTCCGCTCCTGATCACGGCCCTGCTGCTTGCCGGTCCGGCCGCGCCGGCCCTGGGGGCGTCGGACCCCGGCACGATGCAGCAGAAAGACTCCCTGCGCGACGCGGTGGCCGCGCCGCTGGAGGACCTGAACCTCAAGCGGGCCGCGATCCCTCCCGTGCTGCTGCGCGCGGTCGAGAGTCCGTACGACCTGACGGACCTGACCCGCTGCGAGGGCATCGCTGGCGAGATCGGCCGGCTGGACGCGGCCCTGGGGCCGGACCTGGACGAGGCCCCGCCGCCCGACACCCGCTCGCGCGGCAAGAAGGTCGCCGACGCCGCCTATGGCGCTGGCGTGGGCGAGGTGCGCAACACCACCCAGCACGCCCTGCCCTTCCGCGGCTGGGTGCGCAGACTGACCGGCGCGGCCAAGCACGACCGGGCCGTCCAGGCGGCGATCCAGGCCGGCGCCGTTCGTCGAGGCTATCTGAAGGGCGTGGGCATGCGGATGAACTGCGCACCGCCGGCCGCCCCCAGCTGGTTCGTGCCCGCCCCGCCGCCCAAGCCCGTCGCGACGCCGACCGCGCCCGGTCCTCTGGAGCGGCTGGCGGCCTTCTGGGACGGCGTGGTGAACTGGTGGCGCGGCTGGTGGCCGTTCTAGCGCGAATATCTCCATATGGTTGAGTTTGCCTGACATGCACTTTTAGGACACTGTGCTAGCGCGTCGGGCGTCTCGTGGAGGGTTCCATGCGCTATGCGTTCAAGCCGTTTTCCGGATGCGCCTGTCGGCGGGCCCAGTGCGCGGTGCCCGCCTCGCCGGGGCTGATCTCCCAGCTCTACGCGCGGTACCTGTCGCTGCTGGCCGAAGGCCGGCTCGACAAGGACATGACCTTCGAAGCCTATTACAAGGTCTGGCGGGCCAGCCGGCGCGGCCCCAACAATGTCGGGCTGGACGACGGCGAGGTGCGGCTGGGCGGGACCAAGGGCCCCCTGCGGATCGACCAGCCAGCGCGCAAGCTGGCCGGCGAGATCCGCACCATGGTGCTGCTGGTCGACTTCCCGGATCGTCCGCACGCCGACGACCACAGCCCCGGCATGTATGAGCAGATGCTGTTCAGCGTCGGGAAGTTCCCGTCCGGCAGCATGCGCGACTTCTACCGGCAGATCAGCGGCTGGAACAAGGACAGCGGCGCGGAGGGCCCCGGCATCGACGTCACCGGCGAGGTGCACGGCTGGTTCCGGATGCCCAACCCGATCACCTTCTACGCCGACGGCAATTCCGGCATGAGCGACAACTTCCCGCGCAACGCGCCGGCCCTGGCTCGCGACGCGGTGCTGGCCGCCAAGTTCGCCGGTGTCGACTTCGGGGCCTTCGACGCCCTGGGCGAAGGGACCGTCACGGCGCTGTTCGTGATCCACGCCGGCGGCGGGGCCGAGACCACGGGCGATCGCAACGACATCTGGAGCCACAAGTGGATCATCCCGGACGGCGTCGAGGTGGGCCACGGCATCTCGGTCAGCACCTACCTCACCGTGCCCGAGGATTGCCGCGTGGGCGTCTGCGCCCATGAATGGGGCCACCTGGCCGCGCGCTGGGCCGACTATTATGACACCGGCGCCACCCAGAGCACCCAGTCCAACGGCCTTGGCAACTACTGCCTGATGGCGGCCGGGTCGTGGGGCAATTCAGGCCTGACGCCGGTCTATCCCAACGGCATGCTGCGGATGTTCCACGGCTGGGTCGAGCCGCAGATCATCATGGAAAGCAAGAAGGGCGTGGTGCTGAAACCGGCCGCCGAGGGCGGCGCGCCGGTGATGATCCGCAACTCGGCCTTCATGACCGACAGCCAGTACCTGCTGGTGGAGTACCGACGAAAGCGCAGCCAGGACGCCTTCCTCCCCGACCAGGGCGTGGCGGTCTATGTGGTCGACGAGGCGGTCGAGGACGTCAATGACGAGGGCCGCCTGGCCATCGAGCTGATGCAGGCCGACAACCGGCGCGACCTGGCCAAGATCTTCGGCCAGGGCAATCGCGGCGACTCCAACGACCTCTACCCCTCGCTGGGCAACGCCGAGCTGGGCCGCAAGACCAAGCCGGCGTTGAACATGCCTCGCTCCAAATGGTCCGGCGTCAGCATCAAGGTGGTCGGCAATCCGGGCGACGATCAGATGAAGATCGACATCACCCTGGACGCCTAGGGCGCGAGCCCGGCCAGGGTCTCGCGCACCTTGGCCGCCAGCTGGCGCGGTTCGAACGGCTTCATCACGTAGCCGGCCGCGCCCAGTTGCATGGCCTGGACGATGCGGTCCAGGCGACCGTCGCCGGTCAGCATCAGGACGGGCGGGCCGGGATCGCGCCCCGGCTCGTTCGTCGCGTCCTTGATCGCCTTCAGGCCGTCCAGCCCGCTCTGCCCAGGCATGCGCACGTCCAGCAAGACGAGGATGGGAGTCTCGTTGGCCAGGGCGGCGATGAGCGGCTCCACCGCTCCGAAGACGCGCACGGCGAACCCCTCGCGCTCGAGCGTGATCTGGATCACCTCCAGCGTGACGGGATCGTCGTCGGCGACGAAGATCAGGGGCGGCGCGAACAGCATGCGAAAGCCTTAACGCCCAAGCTTGGCCAGCGGAAGACCACCGCCGGACTTTCGTCAGCGCGTGCCGAAAGTCCGGTCACCGGCGTCGCCCAGGCCGGGCACGATGTAGCCGTGGTCGTTCAGCTCGGCGTCCACGGCCGCCGTCCAGATCGGCACGTCGGGATGGGCGGCGCGCAGGGTCTCGACGCCCTGGACCGAGGCCACCAGGCAGACGAAGCGCAGGTCGGTGACGCCCGAGCGTTTCAGCAGGTTCAGGGCCGCGACCGCCGTATGGCCCGTGGCCAGCATCGGGTCGACCACGATGACCAGGCGGTCGGCGATGTCCTCGGGGGTCTTGTAGTAGTACTCCACCGCCTCCAGCGACGCCGGGTCGCGGAACAGGCCGATGTGCGCCACCCGCGCCGAGGGCACCAGGTCCAGCATGCCCTCGGCCATGCCCAGGCCCGCCCGCAGGATGGGGGCGAAGACCAGCTTCTTGCCGGAGATCTCCTCGGCCTGGGTCGGCGCCACCGGCGTCTCGATCTCGACGGTGTGGGTCGGCAGGGCGCGGGTGACCTCGTAGCAGAGCAAGGTCGCCGTCTCGCGCATCAGGGCGCGGAAGGTCTTGGTCGAGGTCTGCTTGTCGCGCATCCGGGTCAGCTTGTGGCGGACCAGCGGGTGGTCGACGATGGTGACGCCTTGCATGGCCGGGCTTTCCTCTTGCGGGACGCCGGACAGCCGCGCCCCCTCGCCGGACCAAGTGCCGTCTTAAGCCCCCAACGCCAAGCGGAAATCGCCTAGCGGCCGGTTCCGTAGGCGGCCAGGAACATGTTGACCGCCGGCAGCACCTCGCGGTCGATCTCCTCGGACGTCGGCGCCGCCATGGCGTTGCACAGCCGCGCCTTCAGCAGGTGGTTCTGGCACATGCCGATGAATTGCCGGGCGGCGTGGACCGGGTCGTCGATCTTCAGCTGGCCGCCGTCGACCGCCTTCTGCAGGACCGCGCCCAGCCGCTTCGATCCGCTCCGGGGACCGGCCTCGTAGAACGCCAGGCCGATCTCGGGCGTGCGCTGGGCCTCGGCGACGATCACCCGGAAATTGGCCATGCTGAAGTCGCTCAGCACGATCGACAGATAGATGCGCCCCGTCTTGATCAGGGCTTCGCGGATGTCGCCCAGTTCGGACTCGATCTCGAACATGGCGTCGCGCTGCCAGGCGCAGTGGCGCACCACATAGGCGGCGAACAGCTCTTCCTTGTTCTTGAAGTAGTTGTAGAGCGTGCCCTTGGAGCCGCCGACCCGCGCCGCGATCGTCGACATGGATGCATTGGCATAGCCCTCCTCCAGGAACACGTCGCTGGCGACGTCCAGGATGGCTTCACGGCGGGCGTCTCGGTCGAGACGCGGTTTCACGTCCTGCATCATTTCTTTTCCTTCGGGGTCCCCCTTGATCCCGTCAAGCTCACGGTTATATCAGCGCCATCATATGACCGTACAGTACGGTCAATTCAAGGTCGGCGCTCATGACTACCAACGCCCTGGACAAGCCCATCGCCTTTCCAACCGCTTCAGGGTCGCCAAGGTCTCGCGAGGTCGGCGTCACCGTTTCGATCCTGCTGGCCGCCCTTCTGACCAGCGCCTGCGCCACCATGCCCGCCCCGACGCCGGCCCGGGTCGCCAAGGCCCCAGAGGCCTACGCCGCGGCCCAGACCCTAACCACCGCCGACGCCGCGGCCTGGCCGGCCGACTCCTGGTGGAAGGCCTATGGCGACACCCAGCTGGACGCCTTGGTCGACGAGGCCCTGACAGGCTCCCCCACCCTCGCCCAGGCCGAAGCCCGCCTGCGCCGCGCCCAGGCCCTGGCCAACCAGGCCAAGGCCGCCCAACTGCCTAGCGTCAGCGCCAACGGCGGCGTCGAGCGGGCCAAGCAGAGCTACAACAACGGCATCCCCGCCGACTTCGTGCCCCAGGGCTACAACGACTACGGCCGGCTGAGCCTGGACTTCAGCTGGGAGCTGGACTTCTGGGGCAAGAACCGCGCGGCCGTCGCCGCCGCCACCTCGGAAGCCCGGGCCGCCCAGGCCGACGCCGCCCAGGCCCGGCTGATGCTGGCCACCTCGGTCGCCGCGTCCTACGCCGACCTGGCCCGGCTCTACGCCGAGCGCGACGTGGCCGAACGCTCCGTGGCCCTGCGGCTGGAGACCCTGAACCTGGTCAGCGACCGGGTGGCCAACGGCCTCGACACCCGCGGCGAGCTGCGTCAGGCCGAGGCCGGGCCGCCCAACGCCCGCGCCGAACTGGCCGCCATCGACGAGCAGATCGCCCAGACCCGCAACGGCCTGGCCGCCCTGCTGGGCGCGGGTCCGGACCGCGGCCTGGCCATCGCCCGCCCGTCGGTCGCCAACCTCAAGCCGTTCGGCCTGCCCGCCAATCTCGCCGCCGACCTGATCGGCCGCCGACCCGACGTGGTCGCCGCCAAGTGGCGGGCCGAGGCCAGCAGCAAGCGGATCGGCCAGGCCAAGGCGGCCTTCTATCCGAACGTCAACCTGGCCGCCGCCATCGGCGTGCAGTCGCTGCACCTGGACAAGCTGTTCGACAGCGGTTCGGACGTCGGCAGCGTCGGCCCCGCCGTCAGCTTGCCGATCTTCGAGGGCGGACGGCTGAAGGCCAACCTCCGCGCCGCCGAGGCCGATCGCGACGGCGCGGTGGCCGCCTACGACTCCGCCGTCACCCAGGCCCTCCGCGACGTGGCCGACGTGGCCGCCAGCGAGCGGGCCCTGAACACCCGGCTGGCCGAGAGCCGCGCCGCCCTGGCCGCCAACGAGGACGGCTTCCGCATCGCCCGCCTCCGCTACCAGGGCGGCCTTTCCACCTATCAGAACGTGCTGATCGCCGAGCTGGCGGTTCTGGCCCAACGCCGGAATGTCGCCGACCTGGAAAGCCGCGCCCTGACCCTGGACGTCGCCCTGGTGCGCGCCTTGGGCGGCGGCTTCGCCCCGGTCTGATTTCAGTCCGAACCCTTCTTCGCCCCTTCGCTTTTCGCGCCTCCAGGACCTCCACCCATGGCCGACACCGCCCCCTCCGCCCAGCCCACGGGCAAGCCCAATGGAAACCGCAGACAACTGCTGACCGGCCTCGCCGCCGTGGTCGTGGTCGGCGTCGTGCTCTGGGTGCTCTACGCCGTCCTCATCGGCTCGCACCACGTCGAGACCGACAACGCCTATGTCGGGGCCGAGGTCGCCCAGGTGACGCCGCTGATCAGCGGCCCGGTCGCCAAGGTGCTGGTCTCCGAGACCCAGGTCGTCGCCGCCGGCCAGCCGCTGGTGGTGATCGACGACGCCGACGCCAGGATCGCCGTCCTCTCCGCCGAGGCCGCCCTCGGCCAGGCCCAGCGCAAGGTCAACGGCTACTTCGCCAGCGACGACGCCCTGGCCGGACAGGTCGCGGCCCGCGACGCCGACATCGCCCGCGCCGCCGCCGCCGTGACCGGTGCCCAGGCCAGCCTCGAGCGCGCCCGGCTGGAGCTGTCGCGCCGCAAGGCCCTGTCGGACTCCGGCGCGGTCTCGGGCGAGGAGCTGACCATCGCCCAGGGCCAGTTCACCAACGCCCAGTCGGCCGTGACCGAAGCCCGCGCCGCCCTGGCGCAGGCCAAGGCCAGCCGCGTCGCCGCCGAAGGCAACCGCGAGGTCAACACCGCCCTGATCTCGGGCCTGCCCGCCAACAAGAACCCGGAAATCGCGGCCGCCGAGGCGCGTCTCGCCAGCGCCCAGCTGGCCCTGGACCGCACCGTGCTGCGCGCCCCGCTGGCCGGCGTGGTGTCCAAGAAGAACGTCCAGGTCGGCCAGCAGGTCACCATCGGCGCGCCGCTGATGGCCATCGTCCCGACCACCGACGCCTTCGTCGACGCCAACTTCAAGGAAGTGCAACTGGACAAGGTCCGCATCGGCCAGCCGGTGACCCTGACTTCGGACCTCTACGGCGGGAGCGTGAAGTTCCACGGCCGGGTGAAGGGCCTGTCGGGCGGCACCGGTTCGGCCTTCTCGCTGATCCCCGCCCAGAACGCCTCCGGTAACTGGATCAAGGTGGTCCAGCGTCTTCCGGTCCGCATCCAGCTGGACCCGGCCGAGCTGAAGGAACACCCGCTGCGGGTCGGCCTGTCGATGAAGGCCGCCATCGACATCTCCAAGTAGTCCGCGCCCTTACAAGCCCCTCCAAGGAAGCGCCGCATGGCCGACCAGGATTCCTCACCCGCCGCCGCACCGGCCGCCGCCGGCCCCGCGCCGATGGCCGGCATGATGCTGGCGGTCACCTCGATCGCCCTGGCGCTGGGCACCTTCATGCAGGTGCTGGACAGCACCATCGCCAACGTCTCGATCCCGACCATCGCCGGCAATCTGGGCGTCAGCACCAGCCAGGGCACCTGGGTGATCACTTCGTTCGCCGTGGCCAACGGCGTGTCGGTGCCGCTGACCGGCTGGCTGATGGGTCGCTATGGCGTGGTCAAGACCTTCGTCGCCTCGGTGCTGTTGTTCACCCTGGCCTCGTTCCTGTGCGGCGTGTCCTGGAACCTGCCGTCGCTGATCGGCTTCCGCATCCTGCAAGGCCTGGTCTCGGGGCCGATGATCCCCGGCTCGCAAGCCCTGCTGATCATGATCTTCCCGGCTCACAAGCGCGGGACGGCCCTGGCCATCTGGTCGATGACCACCCTGGTGGCGCCGATCTGTGGGCCGATCCTCGGCGGCTACATCTCCGACAACTTCGCCTGGCCGTGGATCTTCCTGATCAACGTGCCCGTCGGCCTGCTCTGCGCCTTCCTGTGCTGGCGCGGGATGAGCAACCGCGAGACCCCGACCCGCAAGGTCCCGATCGACACCACCGGCTTCATGCTGCTGCTGGTCTGGGTCGGGGCCCTGCAGGTGATGCTGGACACCGGCAAGGACGCCGACTGGTTCAATTCGCCGGCCATCGTCGTCGAGACCCTGGTGGCCATCGTCGGCTTCATCGCCTGGGTGATCTGGGAGCTGAACGAGAAGCACCCGATCGTCGACCTGTCGCTGTTCAAGTCCAAGAACTTCGCCCTGGGCACCGTCGCCTTCTGCCTGGGCTACGCGGTGTTCTTCGGCAGCAACCTGCTGCAGCCGCTGTGGCTGCAGACCCAGATGCACTACATCGCCACCTGGGCCGGCCTGGTCGCCGCCCCCAGCGGCGTGGTGGCCGTGCTGCTGACCCCGTTCGCCGCCCGCATCATGCAGAAGGTCGACGCCCGCTGGGCCGCCACCCTGTCGCTGGCCGCGTTCGGCCTGTCGTTCTTCATGCGCTCGGGCTTCAACTCCGACGCCGACTTCAGCGCCCTAGTCTGGCCCATGCTGGTTCAGGGCGTGGCGATGAGCACCTTCTTCCTGTCGATGGTGACCATCTCGCTGAACGGCGTGCCCCCCCATCAACTGCCCTCGGCCTCGGGCCTGTCGAACTTCTCGCGGATCACCGCCGGCAGCTTCGCGGCTTCGTTGACCACGACGATCTGGGACCGGGGCGAGAGCCTGCACCAGAACCGCCTCGCCGAGTCGATGGCCTCGAACGACCCGACCTGGCTGACGGCCCTCGAACGCCTTCAGGCCGCGGGCCTGAGCCACGCCCAGGCCGTGGGCGCGGTGACCAGCCAGGTGGTCAACCAGGCCTATCTGCTGTCGACCATCGACTTCTTCCGCGCCTCCGCCTGGCTGGCGGTCTTGCTGATCCCCCTGGTCTGGATGACCAACAAGGCGATGAGCAGCGGCGGACCGCCCCCGGCCGATTAGGCGGCCGACCGGAGCGTGACAGCCGAAAGTGGATGCCGGTTTCGGCGCCCGTCACGCTCCAGATGCTCAGTCTAGAGCCGGTGTGGGCTCTAGACCGCGGTTGTCGCGCGCGCCCTACCCTTCCGGCGCGACGCCGCTTAAGATAGCGCTGTCGAGAGGGTTGAAGACGAAATGACGACGACGACGGCCGCCGCAAATCCCCTGCGCCTGTACCAGCGCGTGGCCGCGGACATCGGTCAGGCCATCGCCGACGGCCGTCACCAGCCCGGCCAGCGCCTGGCTTCCGAGCGCGACCTGGCCGAGGAGTTCGGCGTCAGCCGTCCCACCATCCGCCGCGCCGTGATCGCCCTGGAGATGCGCGGCCTGCTGGAGGCCCGGCAGGGCTCGGGCGTCTATGTCCGCGCCGGGGGCCAGCCGCCCCCGCCGCCGCGCGACCTGGACATCGGGGCGTTCGATCAGGCCGAGGCCCGCCGCCTGTTCGAGGGCGAAGCCGCCGCCCTGGCCGCCACCCTGATCACCGACGAGGAGCTGACCTATCTCGAGACCCTGGTCGCCGAGATGAACAGCGAGAAGTCGACCAAGGAACAGTCCGAGCTGGCCGACCGCCAGTTCCACATCACCATCGCCCAGGCCACCCGCAACAGCGCCATCGTCCGCGTGGTCGAGAACACCTGGGACCTGCGCTACAAGTCGCGCCTGTGCATGCAGATGCTGGAAAAGGCCCGGCACGTGCGCAAGCGGCCGTTGAACGACGAGCACCAGGACATCATCGAGTCCCTGCGCACTCGCGATCCCAAGGCCGCCCGGTCCGCCATGCAGACCCACCTGGGCGGGCTGATCGAGAACCTGCTGCTGACCGCCGAGTTGGAGGCCATGGAGCAGACCCGCGAACGCCTGGCCAGCAAGCGCGAAGAGATCGCCCTGCGGGCCGCCAGCGCGGCGAAGTAAACGACCCATCCCGATCTTCGCGGGGCGATGTCGGTCCCCGCGGGCGTCGTTCGTCGTTCCAGTGTCAGGCCGATGGGATCGGCTCGAACAAGGAGACGGACGATGCGCGTGATGGTGCTCGTGAAAGCCACCGAAGACAGCGAAAAGGGCTTCTTCCCCACCGCCGAGACGAACGCGATGCTCGAGGCGATGGGCCGCTACAACGACGAACTGACGAAAGCCGGCGTCTTGCGGGCCGGCGACGGCCTCACACCCTCCTCCCGAGGCAAGCGCGTCGCCTTCGACGGCGCCGGCCGCACGGTGATCGACGGGCCCTTCGCCATGACCCGCGAGCTGGTCGCCGGTTCCTGGCTCTGGGAGGTCAAGAACATGGACGAGGCCGTCGCCTGGGTGAAGCGCTGCCCCAACCCCATGCCCGGACCCAGCGATATCGAGATCCGGCCGTTGTACGAGATCGAAGATCTGCAATGAGGTCCCCGCGCCAGCCTCCGACGACCGGTCCTAGCCCGCCGGTCGATCCGACGTCGGCGCGGCCGGGACTGGGGCCGGGGCCGCGGGCACGCCTATCACGGGCGGCGGCGGCGCGGAGGGCGATGGTCCAGCGGGAGCCGGCGGCGCGTTCGGGTCGATCGGCTGGGCCGGCTGGCCTTCCAGCGGGATAGCCCCGTTGATCGGCAGGCCGTCGGGTCCCACCAGCGTCGGATCCTCGGCCGCCGAGACGGCGTCGTCGCCTTCGGGCTCGGCCGCCTTGGGCGCGTCGCGATTGACGGCGTAGGTGGCGACGCTCTTCCAGATCTTGGCCGGCAGGCCGCCGCCGACCACGCCGTTCATGGCGCTGTTGTTGTCGTTGCCGACCCAAACCCCGATCACCAGGTCGCCGACATAGCCGACGAACAGGGCGTCGCGATAATCCTGGCTGGTGCCGGTCTTGCCGAAGGCGCCGGGGATGGCGGCCTCGATGCCGGTGCCGCGCTGGGTGGCCGAGCGAAGCAGGTCGCGCATGCCGGCCAGCTCGGCCTTGCTCAGCTTCTTGATGTTGGCCGGCTTCTTCCAGTCGGCCAGGCCGTGCGGGATGACCGGCGCCTCGCCGGCGTCGATCGCCGCATAGGCGGCCGTCAGATGCACCAGGCTCATCGGCCCCGTGCCCAGCGCCAGGGTCAGGTCGTCCGGGATCGGGTCGGTGATCCCCAGGTCGCGCGCGGTGCGGACGATCGGGTCGCGGCCGATGTCGTGGGCCAGGCGCACGGCGGCCACGTTGGACGAGCCGGCGAAGGCGGTGATCAGCGGCACTTCGCGGCCGGCGTACTTGCCTTCGTGGTTCTTGGGCGTCCAGCCGCTGACCACGACGGGCGCGTCGAGGATCGGGCTGGTCGGGGTCATGCCCTGGCGGAGGGCCGCCAGATAGACGAACAGCTTGAAGGCCGAGCCGGGCGGGCGCTGGGCGTCGGCGCGGTTGAACTGGCTGACCTTGTAGTCGCGGCCGCCGACCATGGCGACGATCCGGCCGTCGGTGCGCATGGCCACGATCGCGCCCTGGGTGACGTTCAGCACCTTGCCGTCGCGGGCGATCGCCTGGTCGAGGATCTTCTCGGCCTGGGCCTGCAGCCTGGGATCCAGCGTGGTGCGCACCACCGTCTCGCCATAGGTGTTCTCGAACACCGCCTTGGCTTGGGGGAACACCCAGTCGGCGAAGTACGAACCGACCGGCAGCTTCGGGCGCCCCGCCCGGACGTGGACTTGCCGCACGGCGCTGGTCGCCTGGGCCTGGGTGATCACCCCGGTGTCGACCATGGCGCCCAGCACGGTCTTCATCCGCGTCTTGGCGCCCTCGAAGTTCTCGGTCGGAGCCCAGCGGGACGGCGCCTTGACCAGGCCCGCCAGCATCGCCGCCTCGCCGACGCTCAGTTGCTCGGGCGCCTTGTCGAAATAGTGCCGCGACGCCGCCCCCAGGCCGAACGTGCCGTCGCCGAAATAGACCGACGACAGGTAGCGCGACAGGATCTCGTCCTTGGACAGGCGGGCGTCCAGATAGAGCGCGATCAGCACCTCCTGGATCTTCCGCCGGAAGGTGCGCTTGTTGGACAGGAAGGCGTTCTTGGCCAGCTGCTGGGTGATGGTCGAGCCGCCCTCGGACACCCCGCCGGCCTTGGCGTTGGCGCCCACGGCCCGCAGGATCGCTTTCGGATCGATGCCCATGTGCTTGTAGAAGCGCCGGTCCTCGATGGCGATGAACGCGCCGGGCACATAGGCGGGCAGCCTGGCGACCTCGACGGGGGCCTCCTTGTACGAGCCGCGACGGGCGATCGGCGAGCCGTCGGCCGCCACGATCACCAAGGTCGGATTGGCCAGGGGCTCCAGCGCCCGGCCCAGCGGCAGGGACCACAGCAGCGAGACGACGATCGCGATCACGATCGCCACCGAGGCGGCCGCGCCGATCTGCCAGGGCCGTCGCTTCCAGATCGGCGGCTTGGCCGGCGACGGCGGTTCGGGGACCTCCGCGACGGGCGCTTCGACGGCTTCCGCCTTGACCGTTTCGGCCGGCTCGGCGGCGTCGTCGGCTTGCGCCTCGGGCGCCGGCGTGGCCTCGCTCGTGGGCTCTTCGACGGCGTCGGCCGCGACCGGCTCGGCGGCGGGCTTGGCCCTGGACCGGCGGCGGGCGGGTTTGCGCTTGGGCGTCACCGCGTCCACGACCTCCTCGACCGGGACCTCCCCCGGAATCGTCGGATCGATGGGTTCGCGGTCGTCGGCGGCGTCGGACATTCGGATCGGACTCGTTCGGGCGAAATCGCCAGCAAGAGCGCGGCAATAGCACAGACGATCCGGCGAGCGGATGGCGCGGGACGCAAAAAATTGGCCGGACCCGCGAACGGGACCGGCCAACAGTGGGGGGGATGAACGGGGAGGTCTAGAAGTTCACGTCCAGGCGCGCGCCGAAGTAGCGGAAGGCGTCGCGGCCGGGGAACCAGGTCTTGCCCTGGGCCGTCGGGATGGCCGGGTTGCTGTAGCCCGAGGTGCCGTTGCCCAGGCCTTGGGCGTAGCGCTTGTCGAACAGGTTGTTGGCGAAGGCGGTCAGCTTGTACTTGCCGTCGCGGTCGGTGATCCCGGCGCTCAGGTCGGTGATGCTGTAGGCCTTCTGGATCGTGCGCGGATCCTGGCTGAGCCCGAAGTTGATGTCGTCCTGCCAGCGCAGCGTGGCGGCGATGAAGCCCTTGAACGGCACGTTGTCCGGCAGGTCGATGTCGTACTGACCGCCGACGCTGAACTTGTACTCGGGCACGTTGTTCAGGCGCTTGCCGTGCAGGTTCTGCACGCGGCCGTTGGTGCGGGGCGTGTTGTAGCAGACGCCCGGCGCGCCGACGAAGGCGGGGTCAGCGCTGACCACCGTCGGCTGGCCGCTGTAGCAGGGGCCGTTCGGGAAATCGATCACCGTGGCGTCGGTGTAGGCGAAGGCGCCGTTCAGCCGGAAGTTCGAGGTGATCCGGGCCACGGCGTCCAGTTCCAGGCCCCGGGTCCGCAGGTGGCCGACGCTGTTGAGGAAGGTCAGGAAGGTGCCGTCCGGCAAGAACGAGGTCACCGAGGTCTGGAAGCCGTAATAGTCGGCGTTGAACAGGGTGGCGTTGAAATAGACCCGGCGGTCCAGCAGGCTGCTCTTGAAGCCCAGTTCATAGTTCTTGGCGGTCTCGGGCGGCACCGGCATCTGGGCCGCGATCCGAGCGTCGAAGGTGCTGACCAGGTCGTAGGCCTGACCCTTGTAGCCGGTCGAATAGGTGGCGAAGGTCATGATGTCGGGCGTCCACTTGTACTGGACACCGACCTTGCCGGTCACCGCGTCGTCCTCGTCGGACTTGCCGAAATACTGATGGGTGGTGGCCGCGCCGGGCGTGGTGCTGGCGAAGATCGTCTTGTCGAACTTGTAGCTGATCTTCTGGCGGTTCACCCGCGCGCCGCCGGTCAGGCTGAGCTTGTCGGTCACGTCGAAGGTGGCGTTGGCGAAGGCCGAATAGTTCTCGTTGGTGCTCTCGGCCAGATAGCGGGCCAGTTGCAGCACCGGGCCGCGATCCAGGAAGCGGTCCAGGTCGTTCTTGGCGTACCAGAGGCCGGCCACGTAGCGGAACCGGCTGTCGCCCGGCGAGGTCAGGCGGAACTCCTGGGTCACCGACTTGGCGTGGAAATAGCCGTTGATCACCGCGCCGCTGTTGATCCCCGACGGGTTGGCCACCGGGAAGCCGATCAGGAACGGCACGTCGGTGCCGTCGATGTCCTGGAAGTCGCGCATCTTCCAGCGGTCCTGCGAGGTGATCGACGAGAAGGTGTGACCCTTCAGGACCGAGCCCTCGCCGAAGTCGTAGTCCAGGCGGGCCGTGCCGCCGAACACCTCGGAATTGCCGCCGCCGATGCGGTCGTCGGCCCGGATGAAGTGGTTGTTCTTGTCGATCGTGATGCCGCGCAGGGTCGTGGTCGCGGGGAAGCCCGGCTCGCCCTGGTAGAACAGGCCCGGCGTCAGCTCGATGATCGCGCTGGCGCAGCAACTGGAGACGTTGTGGTTGAACCGCGGCGCCAGGCTGAGCTTGAGGTTCTCGGTCGGGGTCCACTCGATCTTGGCGGTGACCGTCAGGCCCGAGCTGCCGTTGACGTTCTTGCCGGTGGTCAGGTTCTTGAGGTTGCCGTCGTAGTCGCTCTTGGCCACGGTCAGGCGGGCCCGCACGGTGTCGTTGATCGGAACGGTGACCGTGAAGCCGATGCGCTTCTCGCCGTCGTCGGTGGTCAGCAACATGGCCTTGCCGCCGAAGGTGTCGGACGGCGCGGCGGTGACGATGTTCAGCACGCCGGCGATGGCGCTCTTGCCAAACAGGGTGCTTTGCGGACCGCGCAGCACTTCCACGCGCTCGACGTCGATCAGGTCCTTGAAGGCCGCGGCCTGGAAGCCGATCGGCACGTCGTCGATGACCACCGCGACATCGGACTCCACGGCGATGCCGTTCGAGAAGGTGCCGATGCCGCGCATCTTGATGCTGAAATTGCCCGGCTGCGAGCCGTAGTCGATCGAGATCGCCGGCGACAGCTTCACCACGTCGCCCAGTTCGCGGACGTTGTTGCGGTCGATCACGTCCTGGGTCAGGGCGGTCACCGACACCGGCACGTCCTGCAGGCGCTCGGCGCGCTTGGTGGAGGTGACGATGATCTCTTCCAGTTGGATCGACGGATCGGAACCGGCGGACTGGGCATGGGCAGCGCCGGTGGCCGCCATGACGGCGAACACGGCGGTAGACGCCAACAGGGCATGCTGGATCGTTCTCATAACTTCCCCTCGCTTCCTCGCGCGGCGCCAGGCCGGTTCATCCGGTCAATTATCAGCGCCAATTTGGTAAGGCCAAAATTGGCCAGTGGTCAGGCAATTTGTCAAGTAAGTAGTGACATCGTTGTCATTTCGTCACAACTCACTGAAAATGCGGCGATTTAATGTAGCGACTTAACGACACTAAACGAGCGGCCGGCGATAGCCCCTTTGCGTACGGCTGTGGAATATGGTCATTTAGCTTGCGGACAGACGGCAAATTGGTAATGCCAGATTGGTCACAGGATTGAGGGGCGAATGATCCGAACACCACCGCGCGCGACGGCGTCGATCCCCCAGGCGCGGCCCGTCGGCCCCCGTACGGGATCCGTCCGATGAGCGGGTCCGGCATGAAGCTGCGCCCCAGCACCGACCGCGAAGGCCTGCGTCGGATGACGGCGGAGGACATCCGCGACACGTTCGTGATCGACGACCTGTTCCAGCCCGGCCAGGTCTCGATGACCTATGTCGAGGTCGACCGCGCCGTGGTGGGTTCCGCCGCGCCGTTGGCCGCGCCCCTGCCCCTGCCCACCGACCGCCGCCTGGCCTCGACCCATTTCTGCGAGCGTCGCGAGCTGGGCGTGATCAATATCGGCGGTCCCGGCTGGGTCGAGCTGGACGGGGCGCGCCACGATCTGGACAACCTGGACAGCCTGTATGTCGGTCGCGGAGTCGAAACCGTGACCTTCGCCAGCGTCTCGGTCGATGCGCCCGCCAAGTTCTACTTCGTCAGCTATCCGGCCCACGCCGCCCACCCCAGCCGGGTGGTGCGCAAGGCCGACGCCCGGGAAATCCAGGCCGGCGACCAGAAGACCGCCAACCGCCGGGTCATCCGCCAGAGCATCCGCCCCGGCATCGTCGAGACCTGTCAGCTGGTCATGGGCTTCACCGAGCTGGAATCCGGCAACGTCTGGAACACCATGCCGCCGCACACCCACGGGCGTCGCAGCGAGATCTACATGTATTTCGACGCCGCTCCGGCCCGGGTGATGCACATCATGGGCGAGCCTTCGAACCCTCGGACGGTGTTCATGGACGACGGCGAGGCGGTGTTCTCGCCCAGTTGGTCGATGCACAGCGGCGTCGGCACGGCCGACTACCGCTTCGTCTGGTCGATGGGCGGCGAGAACCTGGACTTCGACGACATGGACCACCTGACCCTGGCCGACCTGCGCTAGGGGCGCGGGCGGCCGGACAAGAGACCGAAGACAAGTACAAGAACGACTAGGGAGACGAGACGATGTTGCGACGCCTGACCGGAACGCTTCTGGCCACCGCCGCCCTGCTGGGCCCGATGCAGGCCTGCGCGGCGACTCCCGCCCAATCCGGAGCCAAGCCCACCGCCGCCCAAACCAAAGCCGCGAAGACCAACGCGGCCGTCCTCGCGGCCGGCGCCCATGTTGCCGACTGGCAGTTGGCCCACATGGACAACTTCGACTACGTGCCCGCCTCGCAGTTCCGGCGCGACACCGAGGCCCCGCGCGACTGGATCCAGGCGGCGTTCTACATCGGCCTGACCGCCTTCGCGGACGCCCAGAAGGACCCCAAGTACGCCGACGCGATCCTCGCCCACGGCCAGGCCGAGGGTTGGGGCTTCGACAAACGCCCCCGCCACGCCGACGCCGACGCCACCGGCGCGGTCTGGATCTGGTCGGCGGCCCGCACCCATGACGCGGCCAAGCTGGCGCCGACGCGCGCCCGCTTCGACGCCGTCCTGGCCGATCCCTCGACCGTTGACCTGAGCTTCGAGGCCAAGCCGCCCCAAGGTGGCGATCCCTATTGCCAGGCCCGCTGGTGCTGGAGCGACGCCATCTTCATGGCCCCGCCCGCCTGGATCGCCCTGACCAAGGAGACCCGGGATCCGCGCTACCTGGCCCATGCCGACAGCGAGTTCTGGGCGACCACCGACCTGCTCTACGACAAGGCCGACCACCTCTATTTCCGCGACAGCCGCTTCATCGCCAGGCGCAGCGACGCCGGCGCCAAGATCTTCTGGGGGCGCGGCAACGGCTGGGCCTTCGCCGGCATCGCCCGCATCCTGCAGGACCTGCCCAAGGACCATCCCAGCCGGCCGCGCTACGAGCAGCTGTTCAAGGAGATGGCCGCCAGGATCGTCACCCTGCAGGGAGAGCAGGGCTACTGGCCGGTGTCACTGCTGGAGCCGCAGAAGACCCCCGAGACCAGCGGCACGGGCTTCTTCGTCTACGGCCTGGCCTGGGGCGTGAACCATGGCCTGCTGCCGTCCGCCCAGTATCGCCCCGCCGTCGACAAGGGCTGGACCGCCTTGGCCGCCGCGGTCGAGCCGGACGGCAAGCTGGGCTGGGTCCAACGCGTCGGCGCCGCGCCCGACCAGGTGGGTCCCGACGACACCCAGCTGTACGGCGTCGGCGCGTTCCTGCTGGCGGCCAGCGAGGTCTCGAAGCTGCCCGCTCCGGCCAAGCGGTGACGCCGATTGCCCCGCCGCCTGTCCCCGCTAGGATGATCGACATGACCACCGGCGCATCAGACCCTCAAAAGCTCTACCAGCAGATCGCCCGGGCGATCTCCACGGCCATCAACGACGGCCGCTACGGACCGGGCGACAAGCTGCCGTCCGAGCGCGAACTGGCCGATGACTTCGGCGTGAGTCGTCCGACCATTCGCGACGCCATGATCGCCCTGGAGTTCCAGGGCCTGGTCGAGGCCCGCCAGGGATCGGGGGTCTATGTCACCGCCGTGGCGGCGCCGGTGGCCGACGATCCGGCCGAGATGGAGGTCGGGGCCCTGGAGCTGACCGAGGCGCGACGCCTGTTCGAGGGCGAGGCCTGCGCCCTGTCGGCGGCCACCGTCACCGACGACAACCTGGCCCTGCTGGACCAGATCGTCGGCCAGATGGCCCGCAGCTTCGCGCCCGACGAGGTCGAGCGGCTGGAGCAGGAGTTCCACCTGGCCATCGCCCGCGCCACCGGCAACGCCGCCATCGAGGCCGGGGTCGAGGACCTGTGGACCCTGCGCCAGCAGTCGCCGGCCTGCGTGGCCATGTTGCGGCGGGCCCGCGCCCATGGCGGCGGCGACTTCGTCGAGGAGCACCGCCAGATCATCGCCGCTTTGCGCCAGCGCGACCCCAAGTCCGCCCGCCAGGCGATCCACGCCCACCTGGCCCAGGTGATCGACGACCTGCTGGCCGTGACCGAACTCGACGCACTCCAGCAGACCCGCCAGAAAATGGCCGAGCAGCGACGCGAGCTGGCTCGGCGCACCGAAATCTGACTCCCCACCCATCGTCACGAGGTCGCCCCATGACCAAGCCCCTGCTTTGCCTCGCCCTGGCCGCCGCCCTGGTCGCGCCCGCCGTGGCCTTCGCCCAGACGGGGGGCCAGACCCCGCCGGCGATGCCGCCGATCGTCAAGCCGCTGCCCAAGCCCGACGCCGAGGGCCAGAAGCCGCGCGCCGTCGTGGTCTATGCCGACTACCGCTTCGACGACATCCTGTGGGAGAACGACCGCACCGCCCACCGCATCTACGGCCCGGCGCTGCAGGCGGCCGAGCCGCCCTCGACCTCGGGGATCGACGCCTGGGGCAAGAGCGTCCGCTGGCCGTTCATGGACCGCCAGCTGCGCACCGGCGACCAGCATTCCTTCCACGGCGAGGGCCTGGACTTCTACGACGTCAACACCTTCCGGGGAGCCGGCGGCCTGGGCGTCTGGCAGGACAACAAGCTGTGGACCTCGCGCAACTGGAAGTCCTACGAGATCCTCAAGACCGGCGGCGACGTGGCCCAGTTCAAGGTCGACTACGCCCCCTGGCCGGTCGACGTGGACCGCAAGGTCTGGGAGACCCGCACCTTCACCCTGCCGCTGGGCACCAACTTCACGCGGATGGTCTCGACCATCAGCTCCGACAAGCCCGGCCCGCTGGTGGTCGGCATCGGCATCAGCAAGCGCAAGGCCACCCACCAGGGCGCGGGCGGCGTGTTCACCAAGGACCTGGGCGCCGGGCGGGTCTCGTACTGGGAGCCGAGCGATCCGGTGAAGGGCACGATGGGCATCGCCCTGATGGTCGATCCCAAGGCCCTGGTCGAGGTGCGCCAGGACGCCGACAACTACCTGGTCCTGATCAAGGTCGAGGCCGGCAAGCCGTTTGTCTACTACATGGGCGCGGCCTGGGACAAAGGCCTCGACTTCCACGATCGGGCCGGCTGGGAGGCCTATGTGAGGGACCAGAAGCCGGATTTCGATCCGGCGCACTGAGGCTTCGCGGAACCGCCGGCGACCGGCGCGCGCTCCCCGGAGAGGCGCGAACGGACGAGACCACCGTGGGCAAACGATCCAAAGCGATAGCGACGGCGGCCAAGCGGCCGCTGCGCGCGTCCCTGTCGACCGCCGCCCTCGTCGTCGACTGGGCGACCCTGGCCGCCCTGGGCGCCGCCACGGTGGCGCTGGTGGTCACCACCTGGCGTCCACGTCGCCGGGACAAGTCCTGAATTCAGAAAAGATTGGTGCGGGCGGCCGGGGTCGAACCGGCACTCCTTTCGGAACCGGATTTTGAGTCCGGCGCGTCTACCAGTTCCACCACGCCCGCACGGCGTCGGCCCTTGTTCGAGGCCTCTCCCCGCCGGACGACTGGACGTCTCGACGAGGGGAGAGCTTCCTAGCAAAGGCGGGGGCGAAGTTCCAGACGCCTTGGGACGCTTTCCACATCGGACCATCTCGCCGATGGTCCCGCTCCCGCAGGAGACACAGCGCCTTGCCCCATCCTCCCCGCCCCGGTCCCCGCAACCTGATCACCGACGTGCCCGGCCTGACGGTCGGCCACGCCACCGACGAGGCCGTGCGCAGCGGCGTCACCGCCCTGCTCTGCCCCGAGGGCTGGATCGGGGCGGTGGACGTGCGCGGCGGCGGGCCGGGGATTCGCGAGAGCGACGTGCTGCGGCCGGAGAACACCTTCACCCGGGCCCACGCCATCACCCTGTCGGGCGGCTCGGTGTTCGGCCTGGGGGCGGCGGACGGCGTGACGACGGCCCTGTCGGCGGCGGGGCACGGCCTGCGGCTGGTCGCGGGATCGCCGGCCATTCCGATCGTGCCCGGGGCGGTGCTGCACGACCTGGGCAACGGCGGCGACAAGGCCTGGGGACTGGATCCGCCCTATCGCGCCCTGGGCCTGGCCGCCGTCGCGGCGGCCGGCGAGGACTTCGCCCTGGGCTCGGTCGGGGCGGGACGCGGGGCCATGGCCGGCGTCGAGAAGGGCGGCGTCGGCTCGGCCTCGCTGGACCTGGGCGACGGCCTGATTGTCGGCGTCCTGGCGGCGGTCAATCCGGTGGGGTCGGTCTACATGCCCGGCGGCGAGACGTTCTGGGCCTGGCCGTTCGAGATCGACGGCGAGTTCGGCGGCCAGTCCTCGGGAAATGGGGCTCCGGACCCGTCGGCTCGCGCGGTCGAGCCGATCCCCGACGACACCAAGCTGGCGGCGCTGGGCCGGTTCTACGCCGGCGCCAACACCACCCTGGCCGTGGTGGCGACCACCGCCGCCCTGACCACCGCCGAGGCGACGCGCCTGGCGATGATGGCCCAGGACGGCCTGGCCCGCGCCATCCGCCCCGCCCACACGCCCTTCGACGGCGACGTGGTCTTCGCCCTGTCTTCAGGCGCGGTCGAGATCGGCGAGGGTCCGCGGCGGTCGTTGACGATCGCCCGGCTAGGCTCGGCGGCCGCCGACACCCTGGCCCGGGCGATCGCGCGGGGGGTCTATTCGGCGCGCTAGGCGGCTCTAGGAGCCCGGCGCGATGTCCGCTCCGTAGAGCGTGCCGGCCGCGCTCTCCAGCTGACCCAGCAGGCGCTTGAGGGTGGTCACCTCGCTGGGCTGCAGGCCAGCCAGCAGGGCGGCCTCGTAGGCGCGGGCCAGGGGCACGATCTCGGCGAACAGGCGACGGCCGGCGGCGGTGAGCTCCAGGCTGTGCGAGCGCCGGTCCACGCGGTTGCTGAGCCGAACGGCCAGGCGGCGCTCGACCAGGTCCTGGGCGGCGCGGCTGACCCGCACCTTGTCCATGGCCGTACGCACGACGGCGGCCTGCTGGGTCAGCGGCCCTTCGGCCAGCACCGACATCAGCCGCCACTGCGGGATGCTGAGGCCGAACCGGTCCTCGTAGGCGCGGGAGACCAGGCGGGTCACCGCGTTGGCGGCGACGACCAGCTGGTAGGGCAGATAGTCGGCCAGCGAGACGTGATCGGCGGCGCCTTCGGGGGGAATCTGAGTCATGAGTGAGACCGTCGCGGCCATGGCCTTCCTTTCGTCCTCCATACGCCCGCGACTCTGGCGGTCGCTCGCGTCGACAAGACCCGATCTGGCGCGGCGTGACAGCCCCGCTCAATCATGGCCAAGCCTGGGGACAGGAAAGCGGACATTTCGCTTGGTGGTTGTGCATTCGGCCGCCTAGACGCCCAGCGAAGGGGCGCCCGGCGATGGAGCGCCCGCAAAAGTTGGAACGGACGGCTCAGTGCTCGTCCGTCGCCTTGGACTTGAACGCCTCGGTCTTGGTCAGCGCCGTCTGGCAGCGTTGCAGTTCGTTGAGACAATCGCCCCGGCTCCAGAAATCGGAAAATTCCACAACAGCCATGCGGACTTGGCGAGAATAGTCCTTGTGGTCAAGAACCTTCGGCGCTTCCTCCTCGTGCTCGTCGTGCCCATGGTCGGGCTCGGCCGGGCGGTGGCTGGTCAGGACCAGGGTCTGGCCGCCCAGGATGGTGACATTGGCCGCGGCCAGTTCCAGCTCGGTCTCCGGCTTGTGGCCGACGCCGTGCGCGCCGTGGCCGCCATGGCCGTCGCCGTGACCGTGCTTGTCGTCCTTCTTGCCGCCGTGAGCGCCGCCATGAGCCCCCTTGGCGGGCCTGTCCTGGGGCTTCTCCTCGACCGGTTCGCCCTTGAGGGCCTCGGTTATGCCCTTCAGCGCCTTGGCGCAGGGGCCGCCGAACGCCAGCACGGGACCGATCCGGCGCTGCACTTCCTCGACCAGGTCCTGGGCCTTGTAGAGCAGCTCGCCCGACGGCGCGCTGGTGGCCGCCACGCACTTGGCCTTGATCGCCTCGTGGATGGTCTTGGGAACCTCGCGCCAGCGCTCGTCCCGCCCGCGCCCGCCCACGTACTTGCCGAGGTAGTAGGTCAGGATGGCGACGGCCAGCACGACCAGGGCGATCCCCGCCAGCAGGGTGGGATCGAAGATCGGAACCGGCGTATCGACGGGAAACTCTGACTGGTACACCGGACCCCCTCCAGCAGCAGGCAAGCAAGAGTCATATGGTTAACGCATGATGGCTCAGCTTGCACGACCAAGGTTATGCAATGGGGCTGGAAATCACGCCTCGGGCCTTGGCGCCCTGGTCGTAGCGGCTGGGGCCGCCATAGACGGCGACTTCGCACAGGATGTCGCCGCCGGGTTCGCTGACCCACAGGTAGTTGCGCTCGACCTCGACGTTGCGTCCGGCCGGCGAAATGCCCTCGAAGGTGTCGCCCCAGGGAATCACCTTGTTGAGGTCGCGCCAGGTCAGGGTCATGGCGCGCGACAGCTCGTCCTCGGCCATGGCTTCTAGGTCGGGATCGCTCATGGGGATCTTTCCGTGTCTGCCAGTCGCCTCGACAACATCCGTGGCGCAGGATAGGCCCGCGAACGGAATTCAAGGAGACAACGATGGGCGCCCCGAAAGGCAAACGTGATTTCCGCGACGAGGACCGCCTGGACCCGCGCGAACGCCATCAGGTCGAATACTGGATGAAGCGCTGGGGCGTGACCAAGGACCAGTTGGTCGCCGCGCACCGCAAGGTCGGCAACTCGATCAAGGACATCGGCGCCGAGCTGGGGAAAAAGCGCTAGATTCCAACATTTAGAGCGTGACGGGCGCCGAAACCGGCATCCACTTTCGGCTGTCACGCTCTAGCGCTTATCCCGCCGGAACTTCGCCGCCTCGGCCGCCAGCGACGTCGCCGAGGGATCATGTTCGTCCGGCTCGGGCTCGAACGGCAGGTGGCCGGCCACGCCGCGCAGGGCCAGCCACAGCGGGTGGCTGAAGTGGCCCAAGATGCGCAGCGGCCGGCGCTTGTCGTCCATGACGTCCCAGCCCTCCAGCTCGAACGCGTCGGCCTGTTCGCGCAGCGACTTGACGTCGATGCCGTCCCAGCCCGGCGGATCGGGGATCACGGCGGCTTCGTCGGCGGTGAGGCCGAAGGTGTCTCGCGCCAGTTGGTCGATCTCCGGGAACTGGACCCGCGCTTCCGGATCGGCGAACGACGGCTTCATCAGCGCCCGGGTCTCCAGGTCGGCGAAGCCGGGCAGGTCGATCAGGCGGCGCGGGGCCATGGCGCTAGGCCTCTTCGGCGTTGTCGTTGCGCCAGTACGGCGCGACCACGCCCTGCAGCTTGATGGTCATCGGGTTGCCCTTGCGGTCGACCGCCTTGCCGGCGGTCACGCGGATCCAGCCCTCGCTGACGCAATACTCGTCGACATTGGTCTTCTCGACGCCGTTGAACACGATGCCCACGCCGCGCTCGAGGATGTCGGCGTCGTAGTGCGGGCTCGAGGGATTGGAGGCCAGGCGGTCGGGGGGCGTATCGCTCATGGGATCGTCTTTCGAAGAATTTGGACAGCAAAAGCCGTCGAACGGGCGTGATAGCCACCCAAGGCCGCAATTCCAATAGGATTGCACGCGATCGCGCGAACCGCCGCGACAAGGTCACGGTCGCCTGCTAGCTACGGCCGTCCTTATTTCGGAGTCCGCATGCTGCGTCGCCTCTACGACTGGGTCATGGGCCTGGCCGCCTCCCGCCACGCCTCGGTCGGTCTGTTCGCCGTCTCGTTCGCCGAAAGCTCGTTCTTTCCCGTCCCCCCCGACGTGATGCTGGCCCCGATGGTGCTGGCGCGGCCCGACCGCGCCTGGCGCTACGCGGCGCTGTGCACCCTGGCCTCGGTGCTGGGGGGGATCCTGGGCTACGCGATCGGCTTCTTCCTCAAGCCGCTGGGCGTCTGGCTGATGAGCGTCACCGGCCATGCCGGCGGCATGACCGAGTTCAAGTGCTGGTACGACCAATACGGCGTCTGGGTGATCCTGGCCAAGGGCGTGACCCCGATCCCCTACAAGCTGGTGACCATCGCCTCGGGCCTGGCCGCCTTCAGCTTCCCGATGTTCATCTTCGCCTCGGTGCTGACGCGCGCCGCCCGCTTCTTCCTCGTGGCCTGGGTGGTCAAGAAATTCGGCCCGACGATGATGCCGGTGATCGAAAAACGCCTGGCCCTGTTCGCGGGCCTCCTGATCGCCCTGCTTGTCATCGGCCTCACGGCGAGCCACTTCTTGGGTGGAAGCAGCGGCGGAGCGTGCGCGGCATGACGATCGAGAACGTCGAGAACAAGGTCACCCGGATCCGCGCCACCGGACCCGTGACGCCGGCGGTGCGCAGCCCGCTGGACCTGATCGCCGAGCAATGGCCGGCCCTGGCCTTCGCCGCCTGCGCCATCATGCTGGGCGCGGCCCACGCCTTCGAGACCTTCGGCAAGCTGGCGCCGTGCCTGCTGTGCCTCAAGCAGCGGGAAGTCTATTGGGTGACGGGCTCGGTGGCGCTGGTCGCCGTCGTGCTGACGCGCACCGCCTGGGCGGACCGGGTGCGCAAGCCGCTGATCCTGCTGCTGGGGATCGGCTTCCTCTACGGGGCGGGCCTGGCGGCCTATCACGCCGGCGCCGAGTGGAAGTGGTGGCCTGGTCCCACCGCCTGCGCGGCCGGCGGCGCGGCTTCGGCCGACGACCTGGTGGCCATGCTGAAGGGCGTCAAGATCGCCGCCCCGTCGTGCGACAAGGCCGTCTGGATCTTCCTGGGCCTGTCGATGGCCGGCTGGAACGCCGTGATCTCGCTGGGCCTGGCGATCGCCTCGGGCTTCGCCGCCTTCCGCAAGAGTCTCTGAGATGGACCGCCCTGTCCCTCCCCGCCCCGGCGCCGGCGCCCAGAAGGCGCGGCTGGCCGAGATCCTGCGGGTCGACCAGGCCGGTGAGCTGGCGGCCGTCCACATCTATCGCGGCCAGCAGGCGGTGATGCGCCAAGCCCCCGGTCGTGAGCGGATCGCCGACCAGCTGCAGGAGATGGAGGGCCACGAACAGGTCCACCTGAGCCGCTTCAACGAACTGCTGGGCGAGCGGCAGGTCCGCCCCACCCTGATGTCGCCCGTCTGGCGCGCCGCCGCCTTCGCCCTGGGCGCCGGCACCGCCCTGCTGGGCGAGAAGGCCGCCCATGCTTGCACCGAGGCGGTGGAGACGGTGATCGAGCAGCACTACGCGGGTCAGATCGCCGAGCTGGAGACGCGCGACCCGTCGCTGGCCGCCGAACTCAGCCAGTTCCGCGACGACGAGCTGCACCACAAGGACATCGCCATCGGCGAAGGCGCGTTGGACGCGCCGGCCTATCCGCTGCTGTCGGCCGTGATCCGCGCGGGTTGCCGCGCCGCGATCAAGATCAGCGAGAAAATCTGACCGGCGTTCGCTGAAACGTCGGAAGAACCGCCCCTGAAACTTCCTGCTTGGCGGCGTGCGTGGCCGAGCTTACCCATGTCGCCGGAAAATCGCGTCGCGAGGGGAGTTTCGCTTTGCCTACCCAGTCCTACCGCCGTCGAGCCGCGGCCCTTTGCGCCGTTTCGCTTCTGGCGCTGGCCGGCGCCGCCCACGCCGCGACGCCGGCCAAGCCGGTCAACCCGCCCAAGCCCGTGCCGACCACCGCCCTGACCCTGGGCACCGGCGGCCAGATGCCCGCCGAGGAAGCCGCGGTCACCCTCGAGCATGTCGACCTGAAGCTGAAGATCATTCCCGAGCGCAAGGCGATCGAGGGCGACGCCACCCTGAGCCTGGCGGCCAAGAGCGCCCTGCCCCGCATCGTCCTGGACTTCGACAAGAACTTCACAGTCAGCGCCCTGATCGTCGACGGCAAGACCCTGCCCGCCTCGGCCTGGACCAACCCTGAAGGCCGCCTGACCATCACCCCGGCCGCGCCGATCGCGGCCGGAGCCAAGACGGTGGTCCAGATCCGCTACGCCGGCCAGCCGCACGAGGCCGAGAGGGCGCCGTGGGACGGCGGCTTCGTCTGGAAGAAGACCCCGACCGGCGAGCCCTGGATCGCCAGCGCCGTGCAGGGCGACGGCTGCGACCTGTTCTGGCCGTGCATCGACTTCCCGACGGGCGAGCCGCTGCTGGTCGACTTCTACATCACCGTGCCCGCCCCGCTGTCGGCCCCGGCCGGCGGCGTGCTGATCGGCGTCGAGGAGAAGGACGGCTGGCGCACCTTCCACTGGCGTCAGAAGCAGCCCGACACCTACGCCGTCGCGGTCAATGTCGGCCCGTACGTGAAGCTGGAAGACACCTACAAGAGCCGGTTCGGCGACAGCTTCCCCATCGAATACTGGTACCTGAAGAGCGACGACCCGGCGAAGGCCAAGGCCCTGTTCGCCGAGTTCCCGACCACGCTCGACTTCTTCGAGCAGATGATCGGCCCCTACCCGTTCCGCTCGGAAAAGCTGGGCGTCGTCGAGACGCCGCACCTGGGCATGGAACACCAGACCATGAACGCCTACGGCAACGAGTACAAAAAGGACGTCTACGGCTACGACTGGCTGTTCCAGCATGAACTGTCGCACGAGTGGTTCGGCAACCAGGTGACCAATGTCGACTGGGACGACATGTGGATCCACGAGGGCCTGGGCAGCTACATGCAGCCGCTGTTCTCGCAATGGCTGCACGGCGACATGGAATACATGACCCGCCTAAACGCCCAGCGGGTCGGCAGCAAGAACCTGTTCCCGATCGTCTCCGACAAGGTGATGACCGAGGATCAGGTCTACAAGCCCGAGGGCGGCCCGGCGAACGACATCTACGCCAAGGGCTCGAACGTCATGCACACCCTGCGCGCGACGATCGGCGACGAGGCGTTCTTCAAGTCGGTGCGCACCCTGGTCTACGGCCGCCCCGACCCCAAGCCCGGCAATTTCGCGCCGCGCTACGCGACCACCAAGGAGTTCATCCGGATCGTCAACGACGTGACCGGCAAGGATTACCAGTGGTTCTTCGACGCCTACTTCTACCAGGCCAAGCTGCCGGAGCTGCGGACCACGCGCGACGGCGACGACCTGGTGCTGAGCTGGAAGACGCCCTCGGGCAAGGCCTTCCC
This sequence comes from Caulobacter sp. 05L422, assembly GCF_056397765.1. Lineage (NCBI taxonomy): Bacteria > Pseudomonadati > Pseudomonadota > Alphaproteobacteria > Caulobacterales > Caulobacteraceae > Caulobacter > Caulobacter sp. 05L422. Next base: position 65,051 of record NZ_JBFTOB010000030.1, read on the forward strand.
GATGCCGGTCGAGGTCAAGGTCGGCGACAAGATCGTCACCGCGCCGATGACCGACAACACCGGCCGCATCAAGGTGGGCGACGCCGTGCCGGTGATCGTCGACCCGGCGTCCAAGATCCTGCGCCGCCAGCCTTATCTGGAGGACTACGCGGTCTGGAAGAAGGCCGCCGACGAGGCCGCCAGGAAGGCCGAGGACGCCAAGAAGGCGACCACCGCCCCGGCGAAGAAAAAATAGCCGCCTGACGCCCCGCCGCCCCGGTTTCCGGGGGCGGCGGGGCCCTGGTCATCTTCCGTTGACCCTGTTCCTTCACGGCTTGTAGGCCAAGGCGCCGTAAGGCTTTCAGCTCATCGCGAGCCAGGAAGCCCATGCTGACGCCGAACCATGTCGTGACCACCGCCCGCGCCGTTCTGGTGGTCGGCGCCCTGACCGCCGCGGCGCTGATGCTGGGCCCCTGGCAGGGTCTGGAACAGGCGTTCGGGCTGAGCGACGAGGCCGCCCACGCCATCGCCTTCGGCGGCCTGGTCGCCGTCTCGTTCCTGGCCTTCCCCCGCATGCGCCGCAACGACCTGGCCCTGGCGGCCGTGCTGCTGGGCGCCGGCGTCGAGGTGGCCCAGCTGTTCACCCCCGACCGCAGCGGCACGATCAGCGACCTGGCGGCCGACGCCGCCGGCGTGGGCGTCGTTTATCTGGCCAGCCATATCGAAAATCTCCGGGCCCTGGCCCGTCAGCGCGGCTCGGCGACCTTCGCCGACATCGCCGCCCAGGATCGTCGCCGCGGCGCCCGCCGCCTGGCGCCGGTGATCCAGGCCGTCTTCCCCTCGCCGGCCGAAACGCCGGAGGCCGAGCGCCCGGCCAGCTTCGCCAGCCGGGCGGCCCGACGCTTTCCGCGCCAGGCCTGACTAGAGCGTGACAGCCGAAAGTGGACGCCGGTTTCGGCGGCCGTCACGCTCCAAATAAACCCGTCAAGTAATACGCTTGACGCTGACCGGGTCGCTGCCCGGGAAGCTCTCCTCCAGGCCCTCGTCCAGCAGGGCTTCCTGGCGGCTTTCCGAGCATTCCAGCTTCTCGGCCAGCTGATCGTGCTTTTCGCCGTCGGCCAGCGGCGTCTCGGCTTCGCGCGAATGCGGCGCGTCGAAATGCTTATCCTCGTGCCGGACCTTGCCGTCGCAGGCCATGTCGGCCGTCGAGGCGCTGGTGCCGTGCGTGAAGTGGCGGCCGGTTTCTTCTTTTTTATGGCCAAAGATCATGGGGTCTCTCCCGTTCGTCGTCCCGAAGGGACGTCGGGGATAGAACCCTTGAGCCGGCACCCAGGTTGCGCCGTCAGAGCCCGAACACGATGGACCAGAGGACCACATTGGCCAGCGTCATGGCGGCCATCAGCCACCGCAGCCGGCGCTTGACGCTCAGCGCGCGTCCGTGCTCGTGAAGCGTCGGAGTGGAAAACACCGAAGGCCTTGAAGGCGTCGAAAGATTGGCAAGCATCGAATCCTCCCGCTGGACGGCCCCCTGTCCTTTGGGTCCGCCCAGCGGCGAGTCGATGCAAGCATAGCCACAAGGCTTTGTTTTCTGGACATTTTCGCGACTCGGCTTCGTCGCGTTCTAGGCTTCCAGTTCGATGTCCCAGTAGAGGTAGTCCAGCCAGCTGGCGTGCAGGTGTCCCGGCGGGAACCGGCGACCGCGGTCCTGCAGTTCGTGCATGCTGGGACGGCGCGCGGTGTGGAACGGATGCATGCCCGCCTCGCGCGGCGTGCGGCCGCCCTTGTGCAGATTGCAGGGCGCGCAGGCCGTGACGATGTTCTCCCAGGTGGTCCGGCCGCCGCGCGAGCGGGGGATCACGTGGTCGAAGGTCAGCTCGTCGGGCGAACCGCAGTACTGGCAGGAAAACCCGTCGCGCAGGAACAGGTTGAAGCGGGTGAAGGCCGGCGGACGATCCTGCGGCACGTACTGCTTCAGCGACACCACGCTGGGCAGCTTCATCTCGAACGAGGGCGAGTGCACCACGTGGTCGTAGGTCGAGACCACGTCCACTCGTTCCAGGAACACCGCCTTGATAACCTCCTGCCAGGGCCAGAGGGACAGCGGGTAGTAGCTCAGGGGCCGATAATCGGCGTTGAGGACGAGCGCCGGCATGCCGGACGGGGGGCGGGACAGCACCTGCATCAGGTCCTCCCTCGGGAACCCTGGGGGCTCCTACGACGATGTGGGCCGAACAGGCCCCTATGAAGCGGATACGCGGTCGGACTGAAGACGGGCCTCCTTCCTACGCATTCTCAGGAATCGCCATTCATTCCCGAACGCACAAAAAGGATGAGCCAAGTCGACGACAGAACCAAGACATCCTTGCACTTGGCGCATGAACTATCGCGGCTATGGTCGACGACGGACATTCGAGAGCTTTCGCCATGCCGACGCCCGTCTTCGCCGTGATCGTCCTGGCCGGATTCCTGGCGGCCGGACCGCCCGTTCCCCTGCTCCCCGGGATCGTCGATTCGCCCGACACCGAGGTCCGCCCCGCCTTCAGTCCCGATGGCCGCTGCGTGCTCTGGGGCTCGATCGGCGCGCCGAAGACGCCCTGGCGCATCCTGCAGACCTGCCGCGACGGCGCGGGATGGTCCAAACCCGAGGCCGTGTCGTTCGACGGTCCCGACAACGACTTCGACCCGGCGTTCTCGCCCGACGGCCGCACGGTCTATTTCTTCTCCAACCGCCCGGGCGGCCAGGGCGGCGACGACCTCTACGCCGTGGATCGCGACCCGGCGACCGGGGCTTTCGCAACGCCGCGCAACCTGGGCCCGCGCTTCAACACCCCCGGCGACGAATGGGCGCCCTCGCCGACGGCCGACGGGAAACTGATCTTCTCGTCCGACGGTCATGGCGGGCCGGGCAAGCAGGACCTGTTCGAAGGCGATCTCAGGGGCGACGCCCCGGTTCGAGGCCTCGGGCCGGAGGTCAACGGCCCGCTGGACGACTTCGACGCGGCCCTGCTGGCCGACGGCCGCACCCTGGTGTTCGCCTCCGGAGACCTGAAGGCCGAGACCCGGGTGACCCTGCACAGCGCCAGGCGCGGCGACGACGGACGCTTCGGCCCGCGCAAAGCCCTGGCCCCGCCGGTCAACTGTTCCGAAGCGATCAACAACGGGCCGGCCATCGATCCCAAACGACCGGGCGTGCTGTTCTATTCCGCCTATTGCCCGACCCTGGGTCCGGGTCGGATGGACATCTTCGAGGTTCCGACGCCCTGACGTCAGTCGATGGCGACGATCTCGACCTCGCCGCCGGCCACCATGGCGGTGTCGCCCACGCCCTTACCCAGCAGGGCCCGGGCCACCGGCGAGACATAGGACACCGAGCCCTTGGTCGGATCGGCCTCGTCCTCGCCGACGATGCGGAAGGTCTGGCGGCGGCCGTCCTCGCGGTCGAAGGTGACGGTCCCGCCGAACTGCAGGCCCTCGACGGACGCATCGCGCTCGCGCAGCTGGGCGCTGGCCCGGCGGGCGGACCAGTAGCGCAGGTCGCGGGTGGCGCGGGCCATGGCGGTGCGGTCCTGGGCCACGTCGCCGCCGGCCTGGGCGGCGCTGTAGGCGGCGCGCGCCACGGCCAGGGCCGCCTCGATCTGGGCCAGCCCCTCCGGCGTCACCAGGTTCGGGTGCGGCGAGATCGGACGGTCCAGCAGGTCGGCGGCGAACGCCTCGCTGTCGCCTTCCTTGGTGAAGGCGACGCTCATGGCTGCGTCCTTGGGGGCCTCATCTCGGCGATGGGAGAAGGAAGGGTCATGTCTGGAAAATCCGGCCCGTCGCGGGATGTTCCGCCTCGGGAGCATCCGACCTAGGCGCGCATGGCGGCGGGATCAAGACATGCAAAAGCCGCCGGCGATCACGCGCGGGCGGCTTCGAACACTTCTGACAAGAGTCCGGCGGACCGGACGGGGGGGCGATCGTGTCGGCGGGACGGCGTGGGGATCCGCTGGTTCCGTCGGCCAAGAACGCTGGCGGGTTTTAGATCGCCACGCCGATCAGGGCGGCGGCGACGCCGACGGCGGCGGCCAGGAAGAAGCCGACGGCCATGCGGTCGAGAGCGGTTTCGAAGGCGAAGAAGGTATTGGTCATCACACACGTCCTTGAGTTCTGGTTGCGGAGCGCGGCCATCAAGGGCCGCTTCCCCGGTCCAGACCGAGCCGATCTGGACAGTGCTTAGATAGCACTGATCTAAACGACGTCAAGATGAATCTTTACGCCGTTAGGATGGATTTTTGAACAGGAACGGTTACAGTGTCCGAGATGACACAGACCGCCTCTTCCGAAGCCCGCCCCTACCACCATGGCGACCTCAGCCGCGCCCTGGTCGAGGCCGCTCGGCGAATCCTCGAAACCGAAGGCCCCGCGGCGCTTTCGCTCAGGGCCGTGGCGCGGGAAGCTGGCGTCAGCCCGGCCGCGCCCTATCACCATTTCAAGGACAAGGGCGAACTGCTGGACGCCGTCGCCCACGAAGGCTGGGCCGCCCTGGACGTCGCCTTGACCGAGGCCCGGGCCAAGGCCGTGGACAGCAAGGAGCGGATGACCAGCCTGGGCGTGGCCTACGTCTGCTTCGCCCGCGACAATCCCGCCCTCTACCGCGTGATGTACGACTGCTCGCGCGACAAGGACGCCCTGCCCGAGCAGATGAAGGAAGAAGGCGCCTACTGCCAGGTGCGCAACACCATCGACGAGCGCAGCGGCGGCACGGCCACGCCGATCGACCTGGAGCTGGCGACCATCGCCGCCTGGTGCGCCGGCCACGGCCTGGCCGAGATGATCAGCTTCAAGCAGTTCGAGCCGCTGAAGGAAGCGCTGGGCGGCGAGGAAGCCTTCCTGCGCGGCGTGTTCGAACACCTGGGCATGTTCGCCAAGCTCGATCAGGCATAGGTCCGCTTGAACTTCGCCACCCGCTTCGCCCCCTCCCCGACCGGCCACCTGCATCGCGGCCACGCCTTTTCGGCCCTGACCGCCTTCGATGCGGCCATGGCGGCTGATGGCCGGTTCGTGCTGCGGATCGAAGACATCGACGCCACCCGCAGCCGGCCGGAATTCGAGGCCGCGATCCTGGAGGACCTGGCCTGGCTGGGCCTGGAGTGGGAGCAACCGGTCCGCCGCCAGTCCGAACACTTGGCCGACTACCACCGGGCCGTCGACGTGCTGCGCGAGAAGGGCCTGGTCTATCGCTGCTTCCGCACCCGCAAGGAGCTGGACATCGGCCGCGCGCCGCACGAGCCGGCCCAGCCATTCACCGGCGGCCCGCTTCATCCCGACGAGGAGGCCGCGCGGCTGGAGCGGGGCGAGGCCTTCGCCTGGCGGCTGTCGCTAGACGCGGCTCGCGGCGCCTTGGGCGGGTTCGCTAGCCTGAGCTTCATCGAGGAGGGCGCGGGCCCCGAAGGCGAGACCGGCCTGATCCAGGCCCGCCCCGAGACCGCCGGCGACATCGTCCTGGCCCGCAAGGACGTCGGCGTGGCCTACCACCTGGCCGTGGCGCTGGACGACGCCCTGCAGGGGATCACCCACGTGATCCGCGGCCAGGACCTGTTCGAGGCCGCCCACATCCAGCGCCTGCTGCAGGCCCTGCTGGACCTGCCGACCCCGACCTATCGCCACCACCGCCTGCTGGTCGGTCCCGACGGCAAGCGCTACGCCAAGCGCGACAAGGCCCAGACGCTGCGGGAGCTGCGGGCGGCCGGCGTGACGCCGGAGCGGTTGCGGGCGGAGATGGGCCTCTAGCTCCCGCCGGCCTGTTCCACCAGCTGTCCCATCGCCTTGAGATAGGAGCCGAAGGCCTCTCGGCCTTGGTCGGTCAGGCGGACCCGGGTCAGGGGCTTGCGGCCGACGAAGCTCTTGTCGATCGCCACATAGCCGGCGTCCTCCAGCTTGCGCAGGTGGACCGACAGGTTGCCCTGGGTCACCTCCAGCATGTCCTTCAGCTCGGTGAAGTCCGCCACCTCGGCGCTGGCCAGGTAGGCGACGATCCCCAGGCGCACGCGGCCGTGGATGACGTCGTCCAATCCGCTGATGTCGAACTTGCCGGTCACGCCCGCCTCAGGCCGGCCGGGCCGCTTGGCGCTGGGCCTGGCGCATCATCCCGAAGCCCGGGACCGCCATCAGCAGGAAGAGGCTGGCGGTGGCGATCCCCAGATACAGGTCCGCGCGCTCGATCAGCATGCCCAGCGCCACGCCCGCGACCAGCCAGCCGGCGGCCACCAGCGCCATCCACCACCGCCTGCGCAGCATGAAGATCACGTACCAGACCGCGCCCTGCAGCACGAAGACCACGGCCGGGTGAAACAGCCAGTAGTGGAAGTCCTGGTGGCGCGCGGCGGCGCTGGCGAAGACCAGGACCAGGGCAAGGTTCGCTATGCCCGCTCCGGCGAAGGCGGAATTGACCGCTCGGCTGGTCACCCCGATCGCCGGCCGCTTGCGGTCGACGATGATCACGATCGTCATCAACACCAGGAAGATCAAGGTCGGCGCCCAGGCCATGATGATGTTGGCGGCCGGCGACAGGTGGATGAGCCCGATCTCCTGGAGGTAGTAGCTCAGGCACTGGATCCCGTAGAGCACCCCGGCCGAGCCGTAGAGCGCGCTGCCGGCCACGCCCATCCCGCCACCGCCGCCCTCGGCGACGGTCCGCAGGAAGGCCAGGTCGTCCTGGACCGACTTGATCTTGTCGTTCATGGGCATGGTCCCCTTCAGCGCCGCATCATGGCCGCTCACAGGATTCGTCCCAACAGCGGCATGCGGCGCAGCGCCATCGTCGTCAGCCAGCTGAGGATCACCGCCCCGGCGATCACCACCAGGCCCTTGGCCAGCCCGCCCCAGACCTGGGGCAGCAGCAGCCAGCCCAGCCAGGCGGTGAAGATGTAATGGGTCAGGTACATGCCGTAGGCGTTGGCCTGCAGGCTGCGTCCGACCGGACCGGTCTTGCGCACGAAGCGCAGGAACACCGCCAGCACCGAGAACGACAGGGTGGCGCAGGCCAGGACGAAGGCCAGGCCGCCGACCACGTCCAGCACCGGCTTGGGCGGCGGGTTGGGCGAGAAGGCGATGATGAAGATGGCGATCGCCGCGATCACCGCCGGGACCGGCAGGATCTGCCAGGCCCACCAGCGCCGGGCCAGCATGCCTTGCGGATCGGTCAGGCCCTGGCCGACGCCCGCCGCCCCGAACGCCAGGCCGGCCAGGAAATAGACGAGGTAGTGGCCCGCCCGGCCGGTCTGGATCAGGAAGGGCCCCTCGGTTGTCCAGTGGCCGAACGGCAGGACCATGTTCAGCGGTACATAGGCCAGGGCGCTGGCCGCGACGAGGATCAGGAACGCACGGCCCGGCCGGCGCGCGGCCCCCTGCGTCCAGCGGCCCAGCGCCGGGATCAGGCGGGGAAACAGGCCGTCCAGGGCCGCGGCGACCACGCCGAAGACCAGCAGCACCCATAGGAACCAGGCCGGACCGCTGGGCCAGAACGGCAGGCTCATCCAGGCTTGGGCATAGGCCGAGAGCGACAGCGCCCCGCCGGACTGCAACCACGCGGGAGCGTAGGCCAGCGGGGCCAGAAGTCCCGCGCCGACCACGAACGGAACGCCCAGCCGCAGCGCCCTGCCCTTCAGGAACCCGCCCGCCCCCTTGGCCTTGATGCTCTCGGCGACGAACAGGCCGGAAACCAGGAACATCAGCGACATGAAGAAGATGTCGTTGACCAGGGTCAGCAGGCCGAAGCCGGCGAACCTCTGCGGGTCCACCACCGGGAACGCCGTCCACAGGATCGGCGGCTCGGTGAAGCCTTTCGGAGGCGGCGCGTACGGATGGTAGGTCAGCACCGCGTGATGGGCGACGACCAGCAGGGTCAGGAAGGCCCGCACGGCGCCGATCGGCGCGTTGCGTTCCGCCGAGGCGGTGACTTCGATTGATTTGAGAGGCGCGTGCATGGCCGGGCTCCGTTGCGATGGCTGGACCATGTATCAACTGGTTTGTTTTGTAAACTAGTTGACGAACGCCGGTATCGAAACAGCTCGATCGGCCGCTCTTGCAGATCGATCGCCGGCGGCTCTAAGCATGACCGGAGGCGACGATCGCCATGGAGACGACGATGCGCGGATGGATGCTGGCGGCCGGCCTCACGATGGGACTGGCGGCGGGAGCCCTGGCGGCGACCGGCGCGCAAGCCGCCGAGCCGAAGTTCACGCCCGGCCCGTGCGCCGGCGACTATTCGGGCGTCAGCAACAAGATCCAGTGCGGGACGCTGGTCGTCGACGAGACCCGAGGCGGGCCGAGCACGCGGCGCGTCGCCATCCCGGTGACCATCGTCAAGGCCAGCGCGCCCAAGGCCGGCCTGCCGCCGGTGGTCTATCTGCACGGTGGTCCCGGCGGCGGGGTGGTCGAGAACGTGGCCCGCAGCTTGCGCGGCCCGGCCCGCGAACTGGTGGCCGTCGACCAGGACTGGATCTATTTCGACCAGCGCGGCGGCGGGGTGGCCTCGCCGATCCTCGACTGCGGCGGCGTGGCCCTGAACGACGCCGGCCCGCTGAACGACGCGGCCGCCCAGCAACTGGTCGCCTGCGCCCAGCGCCTGAAGGATTCCGGCGTCGACCTGTCGCGCTACAACGCGGTTGAGGTGGTCAAGGACATCCAGGACCTGCGCAAGACCCTGGGCCTGAAGCAGATCGACCTGTTCGGCGTATCGTACGGCACCCGCATCGCCCTGGCCGTGGTCAAGCACGACCCGACCGGCGTTCGCGCCGTGGTGCTGGACTCGCCCTGGACGCCGGAGGCCAAGTGGGCCGAGGGCGGGCCGGAAATGGTCTCGGACGCGGTGAAGGTGATCTTCAAGCGCTGCGCCGAGGACGCCGCCTGCAACGCCAAGTATCCGCATCCGGGCGCCGATCTCGACGCGGTGGCGACCAAGCTGCTGGCCGCCCCTCAGACCATCGGCGGCAAGGTCTACACCGCCGACGACCTGGGCGGCTTCCTGATGGACGCGGCCTACAGCGGCCCCGACGCCCGCGCCCTGCCCGCCACCGTCGCCAAGTTCGCGGCCGGCGACATGACCGCCCTGGCCGAGCAGATGGCCGACCGCAGCGGCTACAACGAGGCCCAGCACCTGACCCACCTGTGCAAGGAGGAGTTCCCGTTCGAGAGCGAGGCGGCCATGCGCAAGGGCGCCCAGCGCGACCCGGTCTCGCGGCTGCTCGAGGCCTCGATGGGCCGCTACTTCGCCGTCTGCAAGGCCTACGACGTCGGCGCGCCCGACCCGGTCGAGGCCCAGCCGGTCTCCAGTCCGATCCCCACCCTGTTCCTGGCCGCCGAGATCGATCCCGGCTGCCCGCCGGCCGTGGCCAAGGCGGCCGTCGGCCGCTTCTCCAAGGGCCAGCTGACGATCATCCCCAACACCACCCACGGCGTCTCGCGCGGCAGCGCCTGCGCCCGCAGGATGATCCGCGGCTTCCTGGCGGATCCGACCGCGCCGATCGACCAGAGCTGCCTGCATCCGGAGCACGACAAGTTCGTGTTCGATCTGGATTAGGGACCTCCTGAGACGCTGTTGTGGCGACCACTTGCCCCCTACGGACCGCTTCGCGGTCGTCTTCCCCCAAAGGGGGAAGAGGGCGCGCGTTCTCCTCCGCCCCCTGTGGGGGCGGACAGGCGGCGAAGCCGCCAGGTGGGGGCAAGTGTTAGCGGGCACGGCGCTGCAAGCTCACGCCTTCGGCTGTGAGTGGGAATGGAAAGGGTCGCGGAGCGCCGGACGACGTCCGGAGATCTTTGAATGAATACCGTTTCGACGAAGCCGACCGCTCCGCGCCATCGTTATCCGCCAGCATCCGGTGGGCAGCCCTGTTGAGGCTTAGCCGGACCCGATCCCTGTCGTTTCCGACGAGATCAGCCGCCGGGGGCGCGGGCCAATGGGC
>NZ_JBFTOB010000031.1:0-64068 GCF_056397765.1 Caulobacter sp. 05L422
TGCTGCTTGGTTTGCAGCGACTGCAGCTTGGCGCTTTCCTTGGCCAGGTCGGCGTCGACCAGGTTGCCCACGCCGGCGTCGAGGCTGTCTTGCAGCTTGCCGACGAAGGTCAGGTGGGTGTCCAGGCCGGTCGAGCTGGTGCCCAGCGAAGCCAGCTTGTTGGTGGCCGTGCCCATCGCCTTGCTGACGGTGTCGATCATCGTCTTGGCGGCGGCGGCCGACGTGAACGTCGACGTCGAGGCCAGGCCCAGGCCGACCAGCGAGATCGTCTTGGAGGCCACGGTGAACTGCGAACCGTCCGAGTTGGCCAGGAAGGCCAGCTTGGTCGTCGAGCCGTCGGCGATCGAGACGCCGTTGAACTTGGCGTTGGTGACAGCCTTGGTGATCTGGTCGCGCAGGCTGTTGAAGTCCGATTTCAGGGCTTCGAACGAGGCGGTGTTCAGCGAGGTGTCGGAGGCGGCCAGGGCCTTTTCCTTCATCTTGCCGAGCAGGTCGGTGACGGTGTCGCCGGCGGCCAGGGCCACGTCGATGGTCGACTGGCCGCGTTGCAGCGAGTCCTTCACGGCGTTCAGCGAGCCTGCGGTCGAGGACTGGACCTTGGCGGTCGCCCAGATCGCGCCGTTGTCCTTGGCGTTGGCGATCTTCTTGCCGGTGTTGATGCGTTGTTGCGTGACCTGAAGTTCGCTGTTGGTGGCGTTCAGGTTTTGCAGGGCGATCATCGCGCCCGAGTTGGTGTTGACGCTATTCAGCGGCATCCGACTATTTCCTATTCAAGGTTGTCCGGCGTCATTTTGACTACCGAGAGCATTTTGCTCGCCGCCAGGGTGTCGTCGGGGCGTTTAAAATGGGTGAACCCGGAATATTGCTCGTAGTGGGAACTGTAAGGTAGGCAAATTATGCTGCGTCATGTTGTCGACATTACAGGTATGTGTCGATCTGACGCAGTATTGTCGGATTGCCGATAGATACAGAGGATGGAAGCCGTCGGCGCGTTTGGCGGGGCTGGTCGCGCCTGCGGCCAAACGTCCGACGGTCTGTCCTCAGGCGCACAGCCGCTGCGGCGCCACGTCGCGGTCGTCGGCGTCGAAAAGGTCGAAAGCCTCTTCCCAGGCCGTCTGCCGCGAGGCGCGCAGGGCCGCGTCGTCGATGATCCGGACGATCTGATCCTCGCGATCGTTCCACACCAGGCCGATATCGGCGGCGCGTTCGGCGTCGCGGCCGAGCAGCAGGATGATGTCGGCCCGCAGCACCCGCTCGGGGCTCAGCCGCATCAGGGTGCGCCCGCCGCCGAGATCGCGATGGATGTCGGCGAAGTCGAGCACGGCCGAGATCATGGCGGCGTTGACCGGGGCGACGTGCCAGTCCTGGGCGAGAAGGCGAGGCTGGGTGAGGAGGCGGTTCATCAGAGGGCTCCAGATCGGGCCTTCTGCCCGGCGGGTTTCTTCAGCCTCCCTTTTGAAGGTGCTCTGCGTCAAAAACGGTCGTATAGGTGCGGCATGCGACACGACAAGGCGACCAAACTGCTGGACCTGGCCCGGATGCTGGCCGGATCGTCCGAGGGCATGACACTGGACGAGATGGCCCGCGCCATGGACGTGGGGCGGCGCACGGCCGAGCGGATGCGCGACGCGGTCTGGGCGGCCTTCCCGCAGATGGAGGCGATCGACGATCCGCCGACCAAGCGTTTCCGCATCCCCTCCGGGCTGGACAGCCTGTTCCAGACCCCGACCGCCGAGGAGCTGGCCGCCTTGCGCACCGCGGCCGACAGCTACGCCGCCGGCGGAGCCGAGGGCCGCTCCGCCGCGCTCTACGCCCTGGAGCGCAAGCTGATGTCGGCCTTGCGCGGGGCGGCGCGACGCAAGGTGGCGCCCGACCTGGAGGCCCTGATCCAGGCCGAGACGATCGCCGTCCATCCCGGTCCGCGCCCGTTCGAGGACGAGGGGGTGCTGCGCGCCATACGGGCGGCCGTGAAGGGACTGCAGGCCTTGTCGTTCCGCTACGAGGGCGGCAGCGCGCCGGGCCGGACCCGCAAGGTGACGCCGCTGGGCATCCTGTTCGGTCACAGCAACTATCTGGTCGCGGCCGAGGGCAAGGATCCGCGACCGCGCACCTTCCGCCTGGATCGCATGCGCGAAGTCACGGCCCTGGACGAGGCGGCCGCGCCCCCGGCCGACTTCTCGCTGCTGGCCTTCGCCAATGAGAGCTTCGGCATCTATCACGGCGATATCGAGGACGTGTCACTGCGCATCGGGCCCAGCCGCGCCGAGGACGCCCTGCGCTGGCGCTTCCATCCCGACCAGGTCGTGACCCAGGAGGCGGGCGGCTCGGTGCTGGTCACCTTCCGGGCCAGCGGCATGCGCGAACTGGCCTGGCACCTGTTCACCTGGGGTGACGCGGTCGAGATCCTCTCGCCGCCCGGCTTGAAGGCGATGATGCTCGGCGAACTGAGGGCGGCGCTGAAAGCGCACGAAGCGGGTTGATATGAAAAACGGTGTCGACGCCCACGCGCTGGCGGTGCGGATCAAGACGGCGGACCCAACCTCCCGGCGGCGATTGATAGCCGCCTATCGCGCCTGGATCCTGCAGGGCGCCAAGGCCGGCCAAGCCTGGACCCTGCCTGGGATCGTGGCGATCGTCCTCGCCGTCGCCGCGGCGCTTCTTGGGCCGGTGCGCGGGCTGGCCCCGACGATCGTCTATGCGGCGTGCGCGGTTCTGGTGTTGGTCGGGCTGCTGCTGTTTCGCGTCGGGGCGCGGAAGGAGCGGGCGTGGCGCGAGGCCAGCCCCTTCCGCGACTAGCCGTCAGCGCCCGGCCTGCTCCACGAAGGCCATGACCGTCTCCGTGAAGGCCTCGGGCCGCTCCAGATAGATGAAGTGGCCGCCGCCGGTCATGACGATCCGCTTCGCGCCCGGGATCAGCGCCTCCAGGGCGCCGGCATGGGCGTGGACGTCGGGGATGTCGGCCTCTCCGGTGACGATCAGGGTCGGCGCCTTGATCTCGTCCAGTCGGCCCATGACCTCTGGCCCGTCCTTGATCATGCGGGCCGCGCCGAAGTTGCCCGGATGGGCGGTGAGGTCGGCCACGACGAAGGCGCGCTGGGCCTCGGCCCCGGGCGTCAGGATGTAGGGGTCCTTGACGGCGTCGGCGAGGCGGCCCTGGGACAGCAGCGTCACCAGGGTCTGGGTGCGCTTCATGAAGTGTTCGGTGGGCTTGAAGCCGTTCACCGCCGCCCCGACCAGGATCAAGCCGTCCACCGCTCGCGGATGGGCCAGGGTGAAGTCCACCGCGACGCCGCCGCCGGACGATGAGCCGACCAGGGCGGCGTGCTCGACTCCCGCCGCCTTCATCACCGCGTCGAGGTCGGCGACGGCGTCGTAGGGCGCGGTCGCGGCCGGCGAGGCGCCGTAGCCCCGGCGGTCGTAGCGCACGACCTTGGCCTTGGCGCACAGCAGCGGCCAGGTCGCGTCGAAGGCCGAGCCGTCGAGGATGCCGTCATGGAGCAGGACGATCGCCTTGGGTCCCGCGCCGCAGGCTTCGTACGAGACCTGGCCGCCGGCGACGGGGATCAGCTTGGGCGCGGCCAGGGCCGGGGCCCCGCCTAGCAGCAGGCAGCCGAGGGCGATCGCCGCCACGGGCGTTGAAAACAGTCGCATCGATGTCTCCTGGGTGAAGCGCCGTCAGGCGCGCTTGAGCGTGTCCTGCTCGTGGTCTTGGGGAAGCTGGTCCGTCGCGTCGCCCGGCGCGTATTCCAGGATGTCGCCCGGCTGGCAGTCGAGATAGGCGCAGATCGCCTCGAGGGTCTCGAACTTCATGCCCTTCACCTTGCCGGACTTCAGCAGCGAGAGGTTGGCCTCGGTGATGCCGATGGCGCGGGCCAGGACGTTGGAGCGCACCTTGCGCCTGGCCAGCATGACGTCGAGACGCAGGATGATCGGCATCAGACGAACGCCTCGCGGTCTTCCTCGATCTCGCGTCCCACCTGCATGACCTGGCCGATCACGAAGACCAGCAGGCCCAGCACGAAGGCCTGGACGCTGGCCATGTGCGCCCAGTTCTTGTCGATCTCGTAGCCGGTGGCGCTGAGGAACAGGTGGCAGACGAAGGGAGACAGGGCGTAGGCGCACAGCCAGCCGCCGATGCGGCTGAAGGCCTGGCCGTTCTCCCGCGCGAACACCCGGCCCTTGGCGTAGAGGCTGAACAGCGACCGCACGCTCCAGAACAGCATGATGATCGGGGTCGCGCGCACGATGCCGACCAGGCAGTAGATCAGCCGGTGGGGCAGGGGCAGCGAGCCGAACGCCACCGAGTTGGGCGGTCCTTCGCCGATGTAGCAGTTGTCGGGGCCGATCCGGACGAACTCGCCCTTGTAGAAGATCATGGTGACCAGGGCCGCGACCAGGATGGCGGTCGACAGGGTCAGCAGGCCCGTGAACAGCCAGGCCAGTCCGCGACTGCCCAGGCGCACGCGACGCTGGGCGGCGGTCTCGGCGGCGGCCCGGGTCTCGGCGCGCGGCTTGAGTTTGACGACGATGCTCATGACGTCCTCCAGTGACGCCAAAACTCAATCCGAAACTTCTTTCTGTCAAACGATAATATTTTGCGATCGAGACGATGGGGCTCGAAAAGTCCGCGAGGCCATGTCGAGAATGGCCCGACGGCTTCGACTTGCCCTCGAAAGCGCCGGGAGAACGGCGCTCCAAACCGAAGGGACCCCGACGATGAAGTACATCCTGATGATGCAGTACCCGGTGGCCGGCGGCGACGTCCCGTCCATGGACCAGTGGCCGCAGAAGGCAATCCAGGCGCACATGGAGCATCTCCGCCTGTTTCGGGAGGAGTTCACCACCTCGGGCGAGATGGTCGTGACCCATGCCTTGGCCGCGCCGGAGGATGCGCGGTTCGTGCGGGCGCGCCAGGGCGGGGCGCCGGAGGTGACCGATGGCCCCTTTCCGGAGACCAAGGAGTTCCTGGCCGGCTACGTCATCGTCGATGTCGATGCGGCCGAGCGGGCCTACTACGCCGCTTCGCGCTGGTCGGAAGGTCCTGGCCCGGACGGCCGGCCGCTGAACCTGCCCGTCGAGGTGCGGCGGGTGATGTGGGCCAGCGGCGAGGAGATGTGAGCCTCGCGGCGCTGGATCGCGAGACGACAGACCTGCTGCGCCGGCTGGCGCCGCGGGTCCTGTCGGCCGTGGTCCGCCGCTACCGCGACTTCGCCGCCGGCGAGGACGCGGTGCAGGAAGCCTTGCTGGCCGCCGCCCGGCAGTGGCCCGAGAGCGGCGTCCCGGCCAATCCGGCCGGCTGGCTGGTGCAGGTCGCCTCGCGCCGGATGACCGACCATATCCGCGGCGAGATCGCCCGGCGGCGGCGCGAGGCGAAGGCGGCGGAAGACGACTTCCAGGCCATGTCGCCGCCGGCCGACGACGCGGATCCCCTGGCCGATCGCGACGACACGCTGGGCCTGCTGTTCATGTGCTGTCATCCGGCCCTGACCTCATCCTCGGCCATCGCCCTGACCCTGCGCGCGGTCGGCGGCCTGACCACGGCCGAGATCGCCGCCGCCTTCCTGGTGCCCGAGGCGACGATGGCCCAGCGCATCAGCCGGGCCAAGCAGAGCGTCCGGGCCTCGGGCGCGCCGTTCGAAGCCCCCGACGCCGCCGAGCGGGTCGAGCGGCTGCGGTCGGTGCTGCACGTGCTCTATCTGATCTTCAACGAAGGCTATGCCGCCAGCGCGGGACCCGACCTGCAGCGCGCCGACCTGGCCGGGGAAGCGATCCGGCTGGCCCGCGTCGTCCGGGCCCTGCTGCCGAACGATGGCGAGGTCGCCGGCCTGCTGGCCCTGATGCTGCTGACCGACGCCCGCCGGCCGGCGCGCTCCGGCCCGGACGGCGAACTGATCCCGCTGGCCGAGCAGGATCGCGGTCTCTGGGACGCGGCGGCGATCGCCGAGGGCGTGGCTCTGGTCGAGGCCAGCCTGTCGCGCGGCGCGGTCGGGCCCTACCAGCTCCAGGCCGCCATCGCCGCCGTCCACGACGAGGCCGCCCGGGCCGAGGACACCGATTGGCCGCAGATCCTGGCGCTGTACGGCCTGCTGGAGCGGATGGCCGACAATCCGATGGTTCGGCTGAACCACGCCGTGGCCCTGGCCATGGCGCAAGGGCCGCGTGTCGGTCTGCGGCGACTGGTCGAGCTGGAGAACGACAAGCGCCTGGCCGGGCATCACCGGCTGGCGGCCGTGCGGGCCCACCTGCTGGAGATGGCCGGGGATCGGGAGGCGGCGATCATCGCCTACCGGGCGGCCGGCGCGCTGACCGCCAGCGAGCCCGAGCAGCGGTATCTGCTGGCGCGGGCCGCGCGGCTGGCGGGGTCCTAGGCGTGCAACGCTACCCCGCGGGGCATCCTAGGTCGGCGGCGTAGACCCGCCAGCCCTTCACGGTCTCCCGGCGCCGCGCCTCGGTTCCGCCATTGGCGATGTCGCCGAAAGACTGGCCGGTGATCTGGTTCAGAATGGCGTCGAGCGCGTCGACGACCTGTTCCGGTCCGTAGTGGCGCACGCCCTCGAAAGCGTTGGTCGCGTGATTTGTCAGGGAGATCGCCGGCTCCGCCAAGGGGCGGTGATCCTCCATGTGGGCCACGATCGCTGGAACGCCGGCGGGGCCGAGCGCTTCCAGCCGCGCGAAGATCGCCCGCTGACGGATGTCGGCGCCGGGACGTCCGCGCAGTCCGCCCAGTTCCGAAACCAGACGGCGGACTTCCGCATCGTGGGCGGCCGGGGCGGGGGTGACGCGAAGCAACGCGGCCTGGCGGGCGATCTCGGTTCGCACGCCGGGTTCGGCCTGGGCGGCGGGCGTTAGCGCCTTGGGGGAATGGCCGGCGAAATAGAATTTCGCCGGCGAACCGGCTTGGGTTAGGAAAAGCAAGGCTCGCGTGTCGATGGCGGCGCGCAGCGTGTCGGGCGACGGAAGATAGGGCTCGTCCTTGGGGTAGATCTGGACGGCGTTCGGCCTGGGGCCCTTCAGCGAGGTCGCTTCCTCCAAAGGCACGGTGATGTAGTCGGGATGCGCGATGGCTTTTGCCAGGACCTCCGGTGAAAGACCGAGGCGCCCCTGGACGATGCTGGACGAGGCCGCGACCAGCCGGGCCAACTCAGGCGAGGCTGGGCAAGCGCGGGGCGCCGCGGCCGCGGGCCAGGCGATCAGGGTTGCTAAGCAGGCCCAAGGCGCGAAACGTTGGAAAGACATCGATTCCCCCGAAGCTCCAGCCAAGCTTGGCGCTAGGTTGGCGTCCTCGCAAGGTCAGCCGGCCACCAGCTTCAGCAGCGCCAGCTCCTTGGCCCTGGGCGACGCGGCCCGCCGCTTGGGCAGGCGGCTGGTCTCGAAGGCCTCCAACACCTTGGGGTGGATATAGGCCGCGCGGCAGACCGCCGGGGTGTTGCCCAGCAGGCCGGCCACCGCCTTGACGCAGGTGTTCAGCGTACGCTTGGCCTCGGTCTTGGTTTCCGGCTTGGGGCTGAGGCTCAGGGCTTCCAGCGCCGCCAGCGATCCGGCCCAGGTGCGGAAGTCCTTGGCCGAGAAGTCGTCGCCGCACGTGGCGCGGATGTAGTCGTTGACGTCGTCGCTTTCGACGGCGCGTCGTTGACCGTCCTCGTCGAGATACTGGAACAATCGCTGGCCGCGCAGTTCCTGGCAGGCGGCGACGATCCGCGCCAGGCGACGGTCGCGGAAGCCGGTCCTGTGCATCTTGCCGCTCTTGCCCTTGAACTCGAACATCGCCCCGCCGCCGGCCAGGGTCAGGTGGCGCTTGCGCAGGGTGGTCAGGCCGAAGCTCTTGTTGGTCTTGGCGTATTCGTCGTTGCCGACCCGGATCAGGGTCAGCTCCAGCAGGCTGACCACGGCGGCCAGCACCTTCTCGCGCGGCAGGCCACGGCGCGACAGGTCGGCGGCCACGCGCTTGCGCAGCTTCGGCAACGCCCGACCGAAGGCGGCCATGCGGTCGTACTTGCGCGCGTCGCGGTCGGCCCGCCAGTCGGGGTGGTAGCGATACTGCTTGCGGCCCTTCTGGTCGCGGCCCACCGCCTGGATGTGGCCGTTGGGATCGGGGCAGATCCAGACGCTGGTCCAGGCCGGCGGGATGACCAGGGCCTTGATCCGCGCCAGGGTGGCCTCGTCCTTCACGGTCCGGCCGTCCTCGTCGACATAGGAGAAGCCCTTGCCGTGGGCGATGCGACGCAGGCCCTGCTCCTGGTCGTTGACATAGGCCAGCAGAGTGCGTTCGGCGGGTGTGGTTTCCAGCGTGTCGCGGGGCACGGCGGTCACCGTCCCACGAGGTGGCGGCGGTGGGCCGCCAAATAGTCCTGGGCCGAATAATCCTGGGCCATCGTTCGCTCCCAACCCTAATCTGCGGCAACGTGATAGACGGAGCGCCGGTTCCGGGAGCGACGCGCCAGACATGAACTACCGACACGCCTTCCACGCCGGTAATTTCGCCGACCTGCAGAAGCACGCGATCCTGCTGGCCCTGCTGAAGGCCCTGACGGCCGACGAGACGCCGCTGTCGGTGATCGACACCCACGCCGGGGCGGGGGCCTACGACCTGGGCGGCGACATGGCCCAGCGCTCGGGCGAGGCGGCGGCGGGGATCGGGCGGCTGCTGGCGATGCCGGACGCACCGCCGGTGTTCGCCTCGCTGGTGGCGGCGGTGAAGGCGCTGAACGGCGGCGGCGCGGGATCGCTCTATCCAGGCTCGCCGTTGCTGATCGCCCGGCATCTGCGCAAGACCGACCGCTACACGGCCTGCGAGCTGCGGCCCGACGACTTCGACAGCCTGCGCCGCACCCTGGCGCCCTACGCCTTCGCCCAGGCGGTCAAGGACGACGGCTACGCCACGGCCGTCGCTAGGGCCGGCAAGGGGGGACGGACGTTCGTGCTGATCGACCCGCCGTTCGAGCGCAGCGACGACTACGCCCAGATTGTCGCCACGACGAAGGCGGTGCTGGCCAAGGACAAGGACGCGGTGATCGCCGCCTGGATGCCGCTGAAGGACCTGGAAACCTTCGACGCCTTCATGCGGGCGATGGAAACCGTCACGAATGACGCGCTAGCTGCCGAGCTCCGGCTCCGGCCGTTGACGGATCCGATGAAGATGAACGGCTGCGCGATGGTGATGGTCGGGGCGCCCAAGTCCACCGAAGGCGCGATCGCCGAGGTCACGACCTGGCTGGCCGACAACCTCGGCGACGCCGGCGCCAAGGCGCGGATCTGGCGCGCGTGACGTCGGGCCAGCCCAGCTTTCGGGAAGCGTTCTGGGTCTGGCTCAAGGTCGGCTGCCTGGGCTTTGGCGGTCCGGCGGGGCAGATCGCCCTGCTGCACCGCGAGGTGGTCGAGCGGCGCGCCTGGGTCGACGAGGAGCGCTTCGCCCACGCCCTGAGCTTCTGCATGCTGCTGCCCGGCCCCGAGGCCCAGCAACTGGCCACCTGGCTGGGCTGGCGGCTGCACGGCGTGCGCGGCGGCATCGCGGCGGGGCTGCTGTTCGTGCTGCCGGGCCTGGCCGTGATGCTGGGCCTGTCGGCGCTGTACGTCGCGCATGGCCGCGCGGCCTGGGCGGGGCCGGCCCTGCTGGGCTTGAAGGCGGCGGTGGTCGCCCTGGTGCTGCAGGCCCTGCTCCGCATGGGCGGGCGGGCGATCAAGGGCGTCGCGGGATGGTGGGCCGCCGGGTTGGCCTTCCTGGCCCTGACGTTCACCGCGCTGCCCTTCCCGCTGATCATCCTCGCGGCGGGCGCGGTCGGCTGGGCGCTGGGCGGCGGTCCGGTCGTGGCCGCGACGCCCGAAACGGCCCAGCGGCCCGCCTGGCGCACGGCCCTGGTTTGCCTAGCCGTCTGGCTCGCGCCGGTGCTGCTGGCCCTGGCCGTCGCGCCCGGATCGACCCTGGCCAGGATGGGCGGGGTGTTCAGCCTGCTGGCCGTGGTCAGCTTCGGCGGCGCCTATGCGGCCCTGGCCTATGTCGGACAAGCGGCCAGCGCCTTCGGCTGGCTGGCGCCGGGCCAGATGCTGGACGGCCTGGGCCTGGCCGAGACCACGCCGGGGCCGCTGGTGCTGGTCCTGGTCTTCGTCGGCTTCGTCGGCGCCTATCAGAGCGCGCCGCCGGAGTGGGCCTGGATCGCGGCCCTGGCCGGAGGCCTGATGGCCGCCTGGACCACCTTCGCGCCGTCGTTCCTGTGGATCTTCGCCGGCGGCCCGTTCTTCGAGCGCCTGCGCTCGCGCCCTCGGCCGGCCCGCGCCCTGGCGCTGGTTTCGGCCGCCGCCGTCGGGGTGATCGCCAATCTGGCGGTGTGGTTCACGGTCCATCTGCTGTTCCGGGTGGGCGCGGTCCACGCCTGGGGACCGTTGCGGGCGGAGCTGCCGGACCTGACCAGCGTCAACCTGCCGGCGGCGGGCCTGACGGTGCTAGCCTGCGGTCTGGTGTTCGCCCTGCGCGCGCCGATCCTGGCGGTGGTGGGAGTCATGGTCGTGGCGGGTCTAAGCTTGGGCGCGATCGGTCTGATTTGAGTCCCGGATCCCGATTTTACGACTCGGTCGGTTCGAAAACCGTGTTATGCTGCACTGCAACAAAACGGTTGTTGGAGCTCGGCCATGACCCTGTCGTTCCTTCCCGAAATGCCCAAAATCGATCCTGAAAAGGGCCCGCACCTGATGGCCGGCGCGGCCTCGCCGCTGTGGCTGATGTTCGGCGGCGCGGCCATGGCGGGCGCCACCTGGTGGTGGTGGTCGGCGCGCTGGCGCGAGGCCGTCAATGTCGAGGCCCTGATGGCGCCGGCCCTGGCCAAGGCCATCTCCGCGCCCGAGCCCGTCGAGCTGGCTCCCGAACCGGCTGTCGAGGCGGTGATCGATCCGGTCACCGAGGCCCCGGTCCTGGCGCCGGTCGCGCTGGAGACGCCCGAACCCGTCACCGCCGCCGCGACGGCCGCGACCGAAGCCGTCGCCGAGGCCGTCCAGGAGACGCTCGACACCGCCGAGACCGTGGCGGCCGAGACGAAGGAAACCCTGGAAGCCGTCAGCGCGCCGGTCGTCGAGGCCGCGGTCGAGACCGCCAAGTCCGCCGGCGACGACCTGACCCAGCTGGTCGGCATCGGTCCCAAGCTGGCCGCCTCTCTGGCCGACCTGGGCGTCACGCGGTTTTCCGAGATCGCCGCCTGGGGACCAGAACAGCTGGCCGACTTCAACGCCAAGCTGGACCTCAAGGGCCGCGCCGAGCGGGATGCCTGGGTCGCCCAGGCCAAGCGGCTGGCCGCCGACTAGCTAGTCCAGCCCGAACGCCGCCAGCAGCCGGTCGGCCGCCGCCGAGGCGGGCAGGTCTCCGGCCCGCACGGCCTGTTCGATGTCGGCCGTGATCGCCGCCACGGCCGGCGCTTCGCGGAAGGCTTCGGCCAGCCGGTCCTGGACCATGGCCCACATCCAGCGGCTGTCCTGGTCGGCCCGCCGCGCCCCGCGCGCGCCGTTGGCGGTCATGATCTCGCGGTGGCGCCGGATCTGGGTCCACAACACGTCGAGGCCCGCGCCGGTCAGGCCCGAGGCGGTCAGCACGGGCGGCGTCCAGTCGGGCGAGGTGGGCGTCAGGATGTGCAGGGCGTTGCGATAGTCGCGGGCCGAGCGCTCGGCCTTGGCGGAATCGGCGTCGGCCTTGTTGATCACCAGCAGGTCGGCCAGCTCGATCAGGCCCTTCTTGATGCCCTGCAGCTCGTCGCCGCCGCCGGGGATCAGCAGGGCCAGGAAGATGTCGACCATGTCCGACACCACGGTCTCGGACTGGCCCACCCCCACGGTCTCGACCAGGATCACGTCGAAGCCGGCCGCCTCGCACAGCAGCATGGCCTCGCGGGTCTTGCGCGCCACCCCGCCCAGCACGCCGCCGGATGGCGAGGGGCGGATATAGGCGTTGGGATCGACGCTGAGCCGCTCCATGCGGGTCTTGTCGCCGAGGATCGAGCCGCCGTGGCGGCCCGAGGAGGGATCGACCGCCAGCACCGCCACGCGATGGCCGGCGGCGGTCAGCATCGTCCCGAAGGCCTCGATGGTCGTCGACTTGCCGGCCCCCGGCACGCCGGTGATCCCGATCCGCTGGGCCTGTCCGGTGCGCGGCATCAGGCGTTCGAGCAAGGCGCGGGCGGCCTTCTGGTGATCGCGGCGACGGCTCTCGACCAGGGTGATGGCGCGAGCCAGGGCGGCGCGGTCGCCGGCGACCAGGCGCGTCTCTAGATCGGCGATGTCGATGGGTTGGCTCACGCGTCCCGCTTAGAGGACGACGGCGGTCCCGGAAACCGAAACCATCATCATCGAGCCGTGCGGGCCCACGGTGTTGTAGTCGAGGTCGACGGCCACGATCGCGTTGGCGCCCAGCTTCTCGGCTTCCTTGACCAGGTTCTTCATGGCGTCCTCGCGGGCCCGGGCCAGGACCCGCTCGTAGGACTTGGAGTGGCCGCCGATGAAGTCGCGGATGGCGGCCGTCAGGTCGAGCACCACGTTCGCGCCAAGGATCGACTGGGCGTAGATCGCGCCCTTGTAGTCCTGGACCGGCCGTCCTTCGATGAAGGGGGTGGTCGAGATCAGCATCGACAGAGTCCTCGTCAGCCGCGTCAAGCACGTCGGGCGCTCGCCGTTAACTTAAGCACAAACGGCCCGCTTCGCGAGGGGCTCCCTCGGAGCGCGAGCGATTTGCGCCCGGCTTTCGCCTGACACGCGAAACTATGCCGTGGCCACTTCCTGCGCGCCCATGGTTAAGGCAGATTGCAGCCGTACCGCTGCTGGGGGCCGCCGGGTGATCTTCGCCAAATCGCATCTCGACCTGCACAACATCCGCAACAACGTGGCGCGGGTGAAGAAGCTGTCGGACAACGTGGTCGGCGTGGGTCCGCTGGGCATCGGCCTGGACGGCCTGCTGACCTGGATTCCGGGAGCGGGCGAGCTCTACAGCCTGGGGGCCGGCGGGCTGATCGTCTGGGACGCCGTCCGCGCGCGCTCGGCGCCGATGATCGTCATCCAGATCATGGCCATCATCCTGGTCGACACCGTGGCCGGCGCCGTGCCGGGCGTGGGCAAGGTGGCCGACATGCTGTTCACCGGCCACAAGTGGTCGGCCGACATGCTGACCAACCACATGGACGACACGATCTATTTCGAAGGTGCGCGCAAGGACGTGCAGGGCACGGCGGAGTACCGCGACCTGCTGGAGCGCATCCGGGCCGGCAAGGAAAAGCGCCGGGTCGTCTTCCTGGGCTGACACAACCAAGTTGGCGGAGGCGCGTTGAGCTGACATGACCGAACGCACCGCGCAGACCGTCGAGGGCTACGTCGTCGACGAAGGACCCACCAGCCGTCGCCAGAAGGCGCATCAGGCCTGGCGTCACGCCGAGACCATCAAGCGGCTCTCCGACCGGCTGATCGGCATCGGACCGTTCGGCATCGGCCTGGACGGCGTGCTGGCCTGGGTGCCCGGCGTGGGCCTGGCCTATGGCCTGGGGGCCGGCGGGATCCTGCTCTACCACGCCATGCAGGCCGGAGCTTCGGGAGCGACCCTGGCGCGGATGGCCGCCTATCTGGCCGCCGACAACCTGTCCGACACCGTGCCGATGCTGGGCTGGGCCGTCGACACCCTGTTCCCGGGCCACCTGATGGCCGCCAAGGCCCTGCAGAAGGACATCGAGTCCAGGCACGGCCTGCCCGACGAGATCGATGCCAAGACCCGCAAGAAGCGGCGGGTGAAGAAGGGGCGGCGCTAGGCCTCGGCCTGGGCGCTCACCAGCGCCTTCACGGCGCGCTGCATGGGACGCGCGTCGCCCGTCGTGGCTAGCCATAGGGTCGCGCCCTCCAGCCGCGCCAGCGTGTCGGCGGCGACGGCCTGGGCTTCCTCGACGCCGAGGCCGGGCTCGAGGATCGCCGCGATGCGGTCGCGCTGCCCGGTGAAGAACCCCTCGACCGCGATCCTGGCCTCCGGCGTCTCGCCAGAGACCCCATAGGCCAGATGCAGCCCGACGCAGCGCTTGGTCTGCGTCAGGGAGCCGGCGATGCGTTCGACGATCTCGGCATAGTCGGCGCGCCAGTCGCCGCCCGGACGGGGCAGGCCGGCGAAGGTCTCGTCCAGGGTCACCGTCAGCACCTCGGGCACCAGGGCCTCCTTGCTGGGGAACCGCGTGTAGAGGCTGGCCTTCTTCAGGCCCACGCGCTCGGCCAGGTCCTGCATGGAGGCGCCGTCATAGCCGTGCTCCCGAAACAGCTCGCGGGCTTCGAGCACGATGTCGCCCAAGGTCGCTTTCATTTTCGCCTCTTTACATCCGACCGATCGGTAGTATTTGTGTTTCCGACCGGTCGGTCGTATTTGAGCGCGACCACCGGCTTCGTCAACCTTTTCGGACCCAGGAGCCGATCATGTCCGTCGCCGAAACCTCGCCCCGCGGCGTCAGCCGCCGCCTTGCCCTGCTGGCGCCCCTCGCCGGATTGGCCGGCGTCGCCGTGGCCGATCCAGCCACCGCCGCGGGCGCCGCGCGGATCGTCCAAGCCGCCAAGATCCACTATCGCCGGCAGGTCGTCGGCGAGGTCGACGTGTTCTACCGCGAGGCCGGTCCCAAGGACGCGCCGGTGATCCTGCTGCTGCACGGCTTCCCGACCTCCGGCCACATGTTCCGCGACCTGATCCCGCAGCTGGCCGGCCGCTACCGGGTGATCGCCCCCGACCTGCCGGGTTTCGGCCAGACCAAGGCTCCGCCGCGCGGCCAGTTCGACTACACCTTCGACAACCTGGCCAAGGTGGTGGACGGCTTCACCCAGGCCCTTGGCCTGTCGCGCTACGCGATCTACGTCTTCGACTACGGCGCGCCCACGGGCTTCCGCCTGGCCGCCGCCCATCCCGAGCGCGTCACGGCGATCATCACCCAGAACGGCAACGCCTACGAAGAAGGACTGAGCCCGGCCTGGGCGCCGCTGCGGGCCTACTGGGCCGATCCGGCCCCGGCCAACCGCGAGGCCCTGCGCGCCATGCTGACGCCCGAGATGACCCGCACCCAGTACCTGGCCGGCGCCGACGCCAGCCTGGTCTCGCCGGACGGCTACGAACTGGACACCGCCTATCTGGCGCGACCGGGGCAAGACGACATCCAGCTGGACCTGTTCCGCGACTACCGCACCAACGTCGCCTCGTATCCGGCCTGGCACGCCTATTTCCGCGACCACAAACCGCCGATCCTGGCCGCCTGGGGCCGCAACGACATCTTCTTCCTGCCGCCCGGCGCCCAGGCCTTCAAGCGCGACCAGCCCGAGGCCGAGGTGCGTTTCTTCGACGCCGGCCACTTCGCGCTGGAGACCCACAGCGCCGAGATCGGCGCGCTGATCGTCGACTTCCTGGGCCGCAAGGTGGCCAGGACGGCGTAGGCGAGGTCAGCCGCCGCGTCGATCGTCGGAGGCCGGCCGCTCGTCGCGGAGGCCGGCCTCCAGGCGACAGCTGATCCACCACGCCGCCGTCAGCAGGCCGGCGCGGGCGATCTGGCTCATGCCGGAGACGTCCCGCGCGGCGCCCGAGCGGGCTGTCGGCGGCCATAGGCGATCATCCACACGCCCAGGCCGGTGAGCAGGCCCAGCACGGCGCTCAGCGGCCACAGCAGCGCGGCGTCGGCGCCGTGCCAGCCGGTCAGCTTCACCGCCACCGCCGCGCCGGTGACGGCGCCGATCAAGCTGGCGAGGCTGCGGTGATGGCGTCCGAACTGATGCAGGCAGGCCCAGGCGCAGGCGGCGCAGAACACGTAGGGCCAGCCCAGCACCGCGCCGAACGGCAGGGCGGTGATCGCCGCCGAGGCGGCCGTGGCGGCGCGCTGGGCGAGCGCCGTGGC
Organism: Caulobacter sp. 05L422; assembly: GCF_056397765.1. Classification (NCBI taxonomy): domain Bacteria; kingdom Pseudomonadati; phylum Pseudomonadota; class Alphaproteobacteria; order Caulobacterales; family Caulobacteraceae; genus Caulobacter; species Caulobacter sp. 05L422. The sequence continues at coordinate 15,867 of NZ_JBFTOB010000031.1, forward strand.
GTCGTCGGTCCAGATCATCGTCTGCGACAGGACCACGGCGGGAAAGGCGAAGGCGAAGACGATCGCGGAGACGATGCGGGAGAAGCTGGTCGTCTCGCGGGCGAGGGGCGGAAGCATGGGCGGCGCCTTGGCGGTTGAGGTCGGAAGGCCTCATCACGCGCCGCGCCGGTGCGTCCTCGGTCGGGGTCTTGTGGGAGATGTGGTCAAGAGCTGGTGCAGGGTTTGGGGGATGTGGCCGCCTAGGTCATGGCCATGTCCGTCTTCGGCATGAAGACGGCCGGCTCAGATCGGCCCAAGTTGGACTTCGGTCTGAGCGTCGTCCAACTGGCCTAGTAGAGGATCGACGGGCCTATCTCGTTATCCTGCGGTGGCTCGCCCCGAATATACCAGAACGGGTCAGAGGCATTCGTCCGCGAGACGAAATAGTTCTCCGCGTGCGCGCGAGTACGACGGTTCAATTCGCCGACATGGATAGCCGGAATCTCAAAATATCCGCTTACTCCCTTCTTGTTCAGCAGCAACAGACAGGTCGGGCTCAAGGGCATAGTGATTTCGAGCGTTGGATACATAAGTGCTGGGCCGCGATGGAGTGGTGGTCGCTTATGACCAGCGGGGTCAAACCAAACACAGGGATTGTCCGAGGTAATAAACGGGTCCACCTCGCTCGTGCATAGGAACGCTAGGTCGAACTGCGTGAGATGGGGCAGGACCGTTCGGATATTCGACATCAGGCTGTGCTGTAGCGGGAAAGCGACAAGCTGCCGTACATCCTCCTCAGTCATCGATGGGCCCTCACCGGGGGAGGATATGCTCGTGGCAACCCTCCGTTGCTCCGGGGTCATCCGCTCAAAGCTGGCCTTCATCCGCTCCATAGAACTGATGACCGGCGACCATTGCCCACGGATATGTTCGCGCATGGCTGGGGTTCGGAAATACTGCGCTGCCGCGAACGCCAGGATCGCCAGTTCGTCGTCAGTCTCCAGGGCTTTGCGCTGGTCCAGCTTGTGCCGGCGCACCTGGGCAAAGGCGCCTTCCAGCTTGTTCAGCCCCTGCTCGATAGTCACGTCGCGGCCGTCTGGCCCAACGGGGCGTGTGTACATATCGATTTCGTGAAAGATTTTCTTGGGGGCCTTCTTCTTTGCGTCGCCTCCTTCGGCGGGGAAGGACCAGACGTAAGGGTCGTGATGGCTTGGCACGTTGGGGTCGGCCCAAGCCAACAGATAGCTTTGCGCGACGTAGTGCTGTTTGCGGTGTCCCCGAGCCATGCGGCCATCGTTACACGCGTGCCTGGGAAGCGCCATTTGAAGCAGGCCGGACCAGAGCCATAACTTCCGACATCCACCCCCTTGGGGCGTGGAAAATTCCGCTTTTGGGGAATCCGCCGACCAAGCGCTGCCTTGTGGACTTCCACTCCAAATTGCGGCACGCCGGATCAAACAAATCGAGGGACGGGCGATGAGGACGTTTGGGGCGCTAGTCGCAATTGCCTGCGCCGCGGCGAGCGCTGTCGCCCACGCTCAGACTGCTGAAGCGCCTCCCGCACATCCGCTGGCCAAGTGCGTTGGCTACTATCGGATTATGGGGACTCTCTCCGGAGAAACCCGGTCACCCGATGCCTGGAAGGAATATCCGTGGCCGGGCGCTGTGAAAAAGGTCGCATCCAGCAAGCAGAATTGGGCGTTTCGCGAGGCTCTCGCAAATCAGCAGCTAAGCGCGGCCCTCGCTGATCCAGAACAGGTCGATGCGGAAGTCCAGCGACAGATAAAAGTGTCCAATCTGGCGGTTAAGGTCGTTCAGATTTACCGTTTGTCGCTTCCCACCAGTCGAACGCCGACCGTCGAGCGCGTGCTGTCGGAGGCGGCTAGTTGTGACGTTTTGCTGGGGCTGGCGGGCACATAACACTGGTGTCGTCGCTCTAGGCGCTGACCGCCATGCTCGGCGGATAGCGAACAGAGTTGAGCGTTTTCAATGCCTTGAACTTTCTCGACCCGATTTGGTCCTCACCCTTCCGAACCGCCCGTATCCTGCTTGCACCTGAGAGCACGGGGAGGGCGCACGTACGGCGACCGATGCGGCTTTCGGGGGTGGTCGAGCGGGAAGCGTTTGTCGGTGGTCTTCGGTGACAGCCTTCGCGACGGTCCTGGGCAGGTTCCCCTTAGTCGGGACGAAACCCAGGCGGCGGAGGATCGGCGGACGCGGCAGGCGTGGGCTGAAATCGCCCATGCGGTCCGGAGCAAGCCAATGCTCCGCCCGTCGGGGGCCTCCATCGGAGCGGGTTAAAAATCCGCGATCCGAAGGCTTCCGGATAACGGCCGCGCGAAGCGTCTGACTTCGTCGAAACGGTATTCACAACTGCAAATCATCCGGGCAAGGCCCGGGCGCTTCGCACCCTTCCCATCAAGCTCAGCGGGTTTCCGCGTGGGATCACACCCACTTGCCCCCACCTGACCGCTGCGCGGTCTGTCGCGGCGAGGGGGCGGAGGACGCCGCGCTCACGCTCCTCTTCCCCCCTATGGGGGAAGACGACCGCGAAGCGGTCCGTAGGGGGCAAGGGCGTGAGCCGCTGTCCGCTGTCAGGCAGCCCCTACGCCGCCTCGCCCTGGGTGTAGCCCAGCTGCTTGTTCAGCTTGTCCAGCAGCTCGATCACCGCCTCGGCGATCACCGTGCCGGGCGGGAAGATCGCCGCGGCGCCGGCGTCGCGCAGGGCCTGGAAGTCCTGGGGCGGGATCACGCCGCCGACCACCATCATGATGTCGCCGCGTCCCTGCCTGGCCAGTTCGGCCTTCAGTTCGGGGGCCAGGGTCAGGTGGCCCGCCGCCAGGGACGAGGCGCCGACGATGTGGACGTCGTTCTCGACCGCCTGCCTGGCGGCCTCGGCCGGGGTCTGGAACAGCGGGCCGATGTCGACGTCGAAGCCCAGGTCGGCGAAGGCGGTGGCGATCACCTTCTGGCCGCGGTCGTGACCGTCCTGGCCCATCTTGGCGACCAGGATGCGCGGGCGGCGGCCGTCGGCCTGTTCGAAGGCCTCGACCATCGCCTTGGCCCGGGCGGCGGCCGGGTCGCTGCCGGCTTCCTTCATGTAGACCCCCTGGATCGACTGGATGGTGGCGCGGTGGCGGCCGAAGACGTTCTCCATGGCCAGGCTGATCTCGCCGACCGTGGCGTGGGCCCGGGCCGCGTCGACGGCCAGGGCCAGCAGGTTCTCGGTCCCTCGCGCTCCGTCCTCCAGCGCCTTGAGTGCGGCGGCGGTCCTGGCCGGATCGCGCTCGGCCTTCAGCCGGGCCAGCTTCTCCAGCTGCTGGTTGCGCACCGAAGTGTTGTCGACCTTCAGCATCGGGATCTCGTCGACGACCTCGGGCTTGTAGCGATTGACCCCGACCACGCTCTGGCGATTGGCGTCGATGCGGGCCTGGGTCTTGGCGGCGGCTTCCTCGATGCGCAGCTTGGGGATGCCCTGCTCGATGGCCTTGGCCATGCCGCCCACGGCCTGGACTTCCTCGATGTGGGCCAGGGCCTTGACCGCCAGGTCGTGGGTCAGGCGCTCGACATAGTAGGAGCCGCCCCACGGGTCGGCGACGCGGGTCGTGCCGCTCTCCATCTGCAGGAACAGCTGGGTGTTGCGGGCGATGCGGGCCGAGAAATCGGTGGGCAGGGCCAGGGCCTCGTCCAGGGCGTTGGTGTGCAGGCTCTGGGTCTGGCCGTTGACGGCCGCCATCGCCTCGACGCAGGTCCGCGAGACGTTGTTGAACACGTCCTGGGCCGCCAGCGACCAGCCCGAGGTCTGGCTGTGGGTGCGCAGGCTGAGCGACCGATCGTCCTTGGGATCGAACTCGCGCTTCATCAGCCGGGCCCACAGCAGCCGGGCGGCGCGCATCTTGGCCACTTCCATGAAGTAGTTCATGCCGATCGCCCAGAAGAACGACAAGCGGGGCGCGAAGGTGTCGATGCTCATGCCCGCCGCCACGCCGGCCCGGGCATATTCGACGCCGTCGGCCAGGGTGTAGGCCAGCTCCAGGTCGGCCGACGCCCCGGCCTCCTGCATGTGGTAGCCGCTGATCGAGATCGAGTTGAACTTCGGCATCTTCTCGGAGGTGAAGGCGAAGATGTCCGAGATGATCCGCATCGAGGGGGCGGGCGGATAGATGTAGGTGTTGCGGACCATGAACTCCTTGAGGATGTCGTTCTGGATGGTCCCGGACAGCTTGTCGGGGCTGACGCCCTGTTCCTCGGCGGCGACGATGTAGAGCGCCAGGATCGGCAGCACCGCGCCGTTCATGGTCATCGACACGCTCATCTTGTCGAGCGGGATGCCGCTGAAGAGGGTGCGCATGTCGAGGATCGAGTCGATGGCCACGCCGGCCATGCCGACGTCGCCCTTCACCCGTTCATGGTCGCTGTCGTAGCCGCGGTGGGTGGCCAGATCGAAGGCCACGGACAGGCCCATTTGGCCGGCCGCCAGGTTCCGGCGATAGAAGGCGTTGCTGTCCTCGGCGGTCGAGAAGCCCGCGTACTGCCGCACCGTCCACGGGTTGGTGACGTACATGGTCGGGTAGGGGCCGCGCAGATAGGGCGCGACGCCGGGATAGCCGTCGGTGAAGTCCAGGTCCGCCGTGTCGTCGGCGGTGAAGGCCGGGGCCACGTCGACGCCCTCGGGCGTGACCCAAGCCGCGCCCTCGGGGGCGGCGGCGGTCGGGCCGGTCTCGAACGCGACGTTCGTGAAGTCGGGGAACTGGCTCATGCTTGCGCTCCCTCGAAGGCGGCCGAGAACCGGATGGGCGTCAGGGGCGGGCAGCGGGAGTCCGGTCCTGGCACGCGGGCGCTGGGCGGATCGACGGCGAAGTCATCGGTCTTGGGCGTGGCCACCTCGACCGGCTTGTCGTCGGCGTTGGGGAAGGCGGTGACGCCCAGGATCTTGCGGCTCTTGTCGGCGAAGGCGGCTTCCTGCGCCGCCCGGGTGGCGGCGACGATGTCGGTGATCAGGCCGCTCTCCAGCGCCTTGACGATCCCGCCGGCCGCCTCGATGGCCTGGAAGCCGCCCCAGGCGGCGCGGGCCAACTGGTCGGTCAGGCTGTCCAGGTACCAGGACCCGCCGGCCGGGTCGGCGACGCGGCCCAGATGACTCTCCTCCATCAGCACCAGCTGGGTGTTGCGGGCCTGGCGGCGGCCGAAGGCGGTGGGCAGGCCGATCGCGTCGGTGAAGGCGCCCAGCACGATGGCGTCGGCCCCGCCGACCGCGCCGGCGAAGCCCGCGGAGGTCAGGCGCAGCAGATTGGTCCAGGCGTCGGCCCGGGTCAGCATGCGCTGCGAGGACCGGGCCTCGATCACGGCCGGAACCGACACGCCGCAGGCGTCGGTGATCCGCGCCCACAAGGCCCGGGCGGCTCGGACCTTGGCCACGCCGGTGAAGTATTCCGCGTCCAGGCTGACGCCCAGGGTGATGCGCGAGAAGGCCTCTTCCATCGACAGGCCCGCGCGGACCAGGGCCTTGGCGTAGGCCAGGGCGCAGGCGGCCATCACCGCCAGCTCCTCGGTGTTGGAGCCGCCGGCGTCATGCGCCGCGCGGCCGGTGGCCAGCATCAGGCTGGCCTTGGCGTAGGTCTGGGACAGCCGCGCCCCGACCGTCGCGGCCGAGATCAGGTGGCCTTCGATCGGCCCGGGACTGACGCCGGCCTGGGCGAAGGCGGTCAGTGGATCCATGTGGAAGGCCATCGGCGCGTTGGGCGCGGCCTTGGCCAGGCCGCCCAGCCAGTCGGCGGCCTTGGGTCCCAGGAAGCCGGCGTCCAGGGCGACGGGGGCCAGGTCCAGCAGCACGCCGCTCAACGCCTGGGCCAGGTCCTGCGTCGAGCCCACGGCGACGCCGTTTACGCCGGCGGGGTCGAGGGCCAGCAAAACCGACGCCGCGCCGCCTTCCAGGTCCTTCATGATCTCGGCGGCGGCCTGGCGGGGATCGGGGTGGGCGGCGCGCATGCGCAGGTCCCAGGGACGCTCGGCGTCGCGGGCCCGCAGGTCGCGCGCCACGGCCACCCCATCTTCCGCGGTGTACAGCGGACGGATGGCGATGCCGTCGGGAGTCCGGGTGATCAGGGCGTCGTCGAACGTTTGGCCCTTGAGGGTCTTCTCGACCAGGGCCATCCACTTGGACCGATCCGGGGCGCCAAAATCCTCGGCCAGCGGGGTGGGCGGGTGATTCACGACGTCTGTCTCCTGCACCGCAGCATTTTCTTGTTTTGGCCAGCAGATGCGCCTGTGCCCTAGGGTAGGTCAAGCGCTTGCGCACGGCCCGAACGACCGTTTAAGCTAACGCTGTTTACATGAGCGGCCCGGAGCGGTCGCCCCAAAGGAGACGTCCCTCATGGCCTTGCCGCCGATCCTGCGCGACCGCCTGCGCCTGCCCGTCATCGCGTCTCCGCTGTTCATCATCAGCAATCCCGACCTGGTCATCGCGCAGTGCAAGGCCGGCGTGGTCGGCTCGTTTCCGGCCCTGAACGCGCGGCCGATCTCGCAGCTGGACGAGTGGCTGGCGCGGATCACCGAGGAGCTTGCGGCCTATGACCGGGCCAATCCCGACGCCCCCTCGGCCCCGTTCGCGGTCAACCAGATCGTCCACAAGAGCAACAACCGGCTCGAGGAGGACATCGCCATGTGCGTCAAGCACAAGGTGCCGGTGGTGATCACCTCGCTGGGGGCTCGCGAGGACCTGAACGGCGCGATCCACTCGTACGGCGGCATCACCCTGCACGACGTGATCAACGACAAGCACGCCCACAAGGCCATCGAGAAGGGCGCGGACGGCCTGATCCCGGTGGCCGCCGGCGCGGGCGGCCACGCCGGCACCCTGTCGCCGTTCGCCCTGGTCCAGGAGATCCGCCAGTGGTTCGACGGGCCGGTGGCGCTGTCGGGTTCGATCGCCTCGGGCCGCTCGATCCTGGCCGCCCAGGCCATGGGCGCGGACCTGGCCTATATCGGCTCGGCCTTCATCGCGACCCAGGAAGCCAACGCGCCCCAGGGCTACAAGGACACCATCGTCGAGGCCTCGGCCAACGACATCGTCTATTCCAACCTGTTCACCGGCGTGCACGGCAACTACCTGCGCCAGTCGATCGAGCGGGCGGGGCTGGACCCCGCCAACCTGCCGGTCAGCGACCCTTCGGCCATGAACTTCGGCTCGGGCGGCAACCAGGAGGCCAAGGCCTGGCGCGACATCTGGGGTTCGGGCCAGGGCGTCGGCGCCATCGACGCGGTGCTGACCGCCGGCGAACTGGTCGCCAAGTTCGCGGAGCAGTACGAGAACGCCAAGGCGGAGCTGGCGGCCAAGACGGCGTTGACTTCGGGAAACCGCCTGGCTTTCGCGGCCCAGTAGGCGGGGACGGGCAGGGGGATCGACAGCCGTCGGTCCTCCGGGACTCCCGGCGGGGGGAAACTGGAGGCGTTGAAACCCTCCAGGAGCTCCCATGTCCAACGACACGACGCCTCGCCTGTCGCTGCCCTTCGTGGCCGCCGGCCAGGCCCAAAAGCACATCACCGTCAACGAGGCCCTCGGCAAGCTGGACGGCCTCGTCCAACTGGCGGTCCATAGCCGTACGGTCGCCACCCTGCCGGCCTCGCCGTCCGACGGGGCGATGCACATCCTGCCCTCCGGCGCGACCGGCGCCGCCTGGTTCGACAAGGCCGCCGGCCTGCTGGCCCACTATGTTGACGGCGTCTGGCAAGACCTGACGCCGAGGGCCGGCTGGCTGGCCTGGATCATCGACGAGGGCCTGGCCCTGATCCACGACGGCGAGAACTGGACCCCGCTGTCCTCGACCTTCAAGAACCTGACCGCCGCCCGCTCGCCGTTCTTCGCCTCCACCCGGTTCGAGATCCTCGAACAAGAGGTGACCCTGTCGGGCGCTTCGGTCGCCACCAGCGTGGCGATCCCCAGCCGCGCCGTCGTGCTGGGCGTCTCGACCCGCACCAGCGTCGCGATCACGGGGGCGACCTCGTACAGCTGCGGCGTGGCCGGCGAGGCGGGCAAGTTCGGCTCGTCGCTGGGCGTTGCCAAGAACGCCAGCAACGTCGGGGTGATCGGCCCGACGGCCTATTACGCCGACACGCCGGTGGTGATCACGGCCGCGGGCGGCAGCTTCACCGGCGGCAAGGTGCGGGTGTCGATGCACGTGATGCGGTTCGACGGACCGGCGGCGGTCTAGGAGGACGGGGACAGGCGCATGCGCCTGTCCCCAGCCGCATCGCGACCTTTCATCGCCTTGACCTCCAGGACCAACGCCGCTACCAACCCGCCACCTTTGGGGAGTAGCCGCCCGCGCCTATCAGCGGGGCCCGTCGTCAACACACTTATCCTTCGGGATATGGCGCGGGTGAAGGAAGCCACCGGCTTCCGCGGCGAGACCAATGGCGTCGGTTTCCGTTCCGGGCTGGGCGGGGTCTCCGATGCTATTGGCGTGCGCTCGGCCCGGACGGTGTTTTTAGATCCATGGAACCCCTGCTCGTTTCGGCCCTCGTGGTCGCTATCGCCGAGATCGGCGACAAGACCCAGCTGCTGGCCATCATCCTGGCGACGCGCTTCAAGAAGCCCGTGCCGATCATTCTCGGCATCCTGGTCGCCACCCTGGCCAACCACGCCCTGGCGGCCCTGGCCGGTTCGCTGGTCTCGGGCCTGTTCGACGGCGCCTGGTTCAAGTGGGCCATCGCGGTCTCGTTCGTCGCCATGGCCGCCTGGGCCCTGATCCCCGACAAGGCCGACGACGACATGCCCGGCGGCGCGGGTCGCTACGGCGTGTTCCTGACCACCACCATCGCCTTCTTCCTGGTCGAGATGGGCGACAAGACCCAGATCGCCACGGTGGCTCTGGGCGCGCGCTTCCACGACGTGCTTTGGGTCGCGGCCGGCACCACGCTTGGCATGATGGCCGCCAATATCCCGGCCGTGTACCTGGGCGAGGCGGCGACCAAGATCGTGCCGCTGAAGTACGTGCGGACCGGCGCGGCGCTGATCTTCCTGGGTCTTGGGATCTGGGCCGGGATCGAGGCCTTCCGCGCCTAACGCAACCGAAATCCCCGTCTCTCCGTTCTCCCGCATCTGAACTGTGGGAGGATGGGAAGATGAGCGACCTATCGCCATCGGAATTTCACGAAGACGTCTATGCGCACCCGCTGATCTCGTGGGGCGCGGTCATCGCGGGCGTGGCGGTGGCCATCGCGCTGGGAGCCCTGCTCAACATGCTGGGCCTGGCCATCGGCGCGACCGCCGCCAACCCCTGGACCATGGACAGCGGCGACGCCAAGGCCCTGACGATCGGCGGCGGCCTGTGGGTGGCGTTCTCCAACGCCGTGGCGCTGCAGGTCGGCGCGTTTATCGCCGCCCGCGCCGCCAAGTATCCGGACCATCACCGGGGCCTGTTCCAGGGCCTGGCGGTCTGGGGCGTGGCCTTCGTCCTGGCCTTCGCGGGCCTGGGCAGCAGCGTCGGCGGTCTTCTGCAAGGCGGCGACACGGCAGCCACGGCCTACGCCACGGCGGCCGACGAGGTCTCGGGTCCGGACGACCGGGTCAGCGACGCCGACGCCAAGGCCGCGGCCGAGCAGGCCGGCGACGTCACCGCCAGCCTGGCCTGGTGGGGCGTGGCGACCATGGTGCTGGGCGCGATCGGCGCCGTGGCCGGCGGTCGCCTCGGCGCCCGCCATCCCGTCTGGCATCGGCGCGCCCGCGTCGTGATCACCCCCAGCGTCTAGGAGGCTTCGATGAAGGGCATTTTCCTCTGGCTGCTGGGCATCCCGCTGCCGATCATCCTGCTGCTGTACCTGTTCCACGTGCTTTGACGTGACGAGGCCCGTCCGCCCTTGATGCGGGCGGGCCTCAGCCTCAAAAGGGGTCCCACTGTTGGGAGCCTTCGAGACATGACCGACCGCGGCTGGGAGTTCTGGATCGACCGCGGCGGCACCTTCACCGACATCGTCGCGCGGCGTCCGGACGGGTCGCTGCTGACCCACAAGCTGCTTTCCGAAAATCCCGAGCAATACGACGACGCGGCCGTGGCCGGCGTGCGGGCGCTGCTCGAGGGCGAGGCCGGGATCGACGCGGTCAAGATGGGCACCACGGTCGCCACGAACGCCCTGCTCGAACGGGCCGGCGAGCCGACAGTCCTGGCGATCACCCAGGGACACGCCGACGCCCTGCGCATCGGTTACCAGGCCCGGCCCAAGCTGTTCGACCGTCACATCGTCAAGCCCGAGGCGCTCTACACCCGCGTGGTCGAGATCGACGAGCGGATCGCCGTCGAGGGCGCGGTGCTGCGTCCGCTCGACGAGGCGGCGGCCCGCGCGGGTCTTCAGGATGCCTTCGACGCCGGTTTCCGGGCCGTGGCCGTCGTGCTGCTGCACGGCTTCCGTTTCACCGATCACGAGGTCCGCGTCGCGACGATCGCTCGCGAGGTCGGCTTCACCCAGGTGTCGGTCAGTCACGAGGTCAGCCCGCTGATGAAGCTGGTCGGGCGCGGCGACACGACGGTGGTCGACGCCTACCTGTCGCCGATCCTGCGCCGCTATGTCGAGAAGGTGGCGAACGCCCTGGGGCGCGAGACGCGGCTGCTGTTCATGCAATCCAACGGCGGCCTGACCGACGCCCACGCCTTCCGAGGCAAGGACGCCATCCTGTCCGGTCCGGCCGGCGGGGTGGTGGGCATGGCCAAGACCGCCGCCCAAGCCGGGTTCGAGCGGGTGATCGGCTTCGACATGGGCGGCACCTCGACCGACGTCTGCCACTTCGCGGGCGAGTACGAGCGGGCCTACGAGACCGTGGTGGCCGGAGTGCGGATGCGCGCGCCGATGATGAACATCCACACCGTGGCGGCCGGCGGCGGCTCGATCTGTTCTTTCGACGGAGCGCGGTTCCGCGTCGGTCCGGCCTCGGCCGGCGCCAACCCGGGGCCAGCCTGCTACCGGCGCGGCGGACCGCTGACGGTGACCGATTGCAACGTCATGCTGGGCAAGTTGTCGCCGGATTTCTTCCCGGCGGTGTTCGGGCCCAACGCCGACCAGCCGCTGGACCGCGATGTGGTCGTGGCCAAGTTTGAAACCTTAACGGCCGAGATTCTCGCCGCGACCGGCAAGACCATGACGCCCGTGGAGATCGCCGAGGGCTTCGTGACCATCGCCGTCGAGAACATGGCCAAGGCCGTGCGGCAGATCTCGATCCAGCGCGGCTACGACGTCACCAAGTACGTCCTGGCCTGTTTCGGCGGAGCGGGCGGCCAGCACGCCTGCTTGGTGGCCGACGCCCTGGGCATGACCGAGGTGATGATCCACCCGTTCGCCGGGGTGCTCAGCGCCTACGGCATGGGCCTGGCCGATCTGCGCACCCTGCGCGAGGCGACGGTGGAGCGGCCGCTGGCCGAGGCGGCCGATGACCTGGCGGCCCGCGCGGAGGTCCTGGCCGGCGAGGCGGAGGCGGCGCTACGGGCGCAGAATGTGCCGTTGATCCGTGTCGAGACGATCGCCAGCCTGCTGGTCAAGTACGCTGGGACCGACACGCCGCTGCGCGTGCCGTTGGGCGATGCGTCCGCCGTTCGCGAGGCCTTTGAAACCCTGCATCAACGCCGTTTCGGCTTCGTCTCGCCGAGCACGGCGCTGGTCGTCGAAGCCCTGGCCGTCGAGGCCATCGGCCATGCCGACGCCGGCGAAGCGCCCGATCTGGGCTTCGGCGCGGACTCCAAGCCCGATCCCCTGGCGGTCGTACCCACCCGCATGGCCGGGGCGGAGCACGCCACGCCCGTCTTAGACCGCGCCGCCTTGCCTATCGGCGGCGAGGTGGCTGGGCCGGCCATCGTCCGCGAGGACACCGGCACCACCGTCATCGAGCCGGGCTGGCGGGCCACGGTCGATCGCCACCTGAACCTGATCATCGACCGTGTCGCGGCCCTGGCGCCGCGCCAGGCGGCCGGCACCAAGGCCGATCCGGTGATGCTGGAGGTGTTCAACAACCTGTTCATGGCGGTGGCCGAGGAGATGGGCTTCGCCCTGCAGAACACCGCCTATTCGGTCAACATCAAGGAGCGGCTGGACTTCTCCTGCGCGCTTTTCAGCCGCGACGGCGATCTGATCGCCAACGCCCCGCACATGCCCGTTCACCTGGGCTCGATGGGCGATAGCGTGCGGGCGATCCGCGACGGGCGGCTGCACGACGGCCGGGGCCTGAAGCCCGGCGACGTCTACATGCTCAACGCCCCGTACAACGGCGGCACCCACCTGCCGGACGTCACGGTGGTCATGCCGGTGTTCGATACGGCAGGTCTGCTGACCTTCTATGTCGCGGCGCGCGGCCACCAGGGCGACATCGGCGGCATCACCCCCGGCTCGATGCCGCCCAACAGCCGCACCGTCGAGGAGGAGGGGGTGCTGATCGAGAACTTCCTGCTGGTCGAGGGCGGGCGGTTCCGCGAGACCGAGGTGCGAGCCCTGCTGGCGTCGGGCGCGTGGCCGGCCCGCAATCCCGACCAGAACATTGGCGACCTCAAGGCCCAGGTGGCGGCCTGCGCGCGCGGGGCGGAGTCGCTTACCGGCCTCGTCGCCGAATTCGGCCAGGACGTGGTCGAGGCCTACATGGCCCATGTGCAGGACAACGCCGAGGAGGCGGTGCGGCGCGTCTTGGCGACCCTGGCGGACGGCGCGTTCGCCTATGAGCTGGACGATGGCTCGGTGGTGAAGGTGGCGATCACCGTCGATTGCGCTGCCCGCACGGCGCGGGTCGACTTCACCGGCACCAGCGACCAGGTCCCGACCAATTTCAACGCCCCGGCCTCGATCTGCCGGGCGGCGGCGCTGTACGTGTTCCGCACCCTGGTCGACGACGAGATTCCGATGAACGACGGCTGCCTGCGGCCGGTCGAACTAGTGATCCCCGAGGGTTCGATGCTGCGGCCGCGCTATCCGGCGGCGGTGGTGGCGGGCAATGTCGAGACCAGCCAGGTGGTGGTCGACAGCCTCTATGGCGCGCTGGGCGTGATGGCCGCGGCGCAGGGCACGATGAACAACTTCACCTTCGGCGACGACCGGCGGCAGTACTACGAGACCATCTGCGGCGGGGCGGGGGCGGGGCCCGATTTCGACGGCGCCGACGCGGTGCAGACCCACATGACCAACAGCCGCCTGACCGATCCGGAGGTGCTGGAGAGCCGCTATCCGGTGCTGGTCGAGGCATTCTCGATCCGGCGGGGTTCGGGCGGGGCGGGCGCGCATCGCGGCGGTGACGGGGTGGTGCGGAAGATCGGGTTCAGGGAGCCGATGACGGCGACCTTGCTTTCCAACCGGAGGCGCGTGGCGCCGTTCGGGCTGGCGGGTGGTGGTGAAGGGATGCTGGGCGCGGCGCGGGTCGAGCGGGCGGACGGTTCGGTGCAGGTGCTGGGCGCGACGGACGCGGTGGAGGTCCTGACGGGGGATTCAATCGTGATCGAGACGCCGGGCGGCGGGGGCTATGGCTAAATCCTCCCCCTGTGGGGGAGGCGGCCGAAGGCCGGTGGGGGGAGTTTTCGGATCGTCGATCCGGGGTGCGGCCGTGGGCCGATCACTCCCCCCACCGTCGGCTTCGCCGACACCTCCCCCATAGGGGGAGGGCTTGGAACGACAGGTGGTGAACTAGGCCAGCACGACCTTCCCATCCACGCGACGCGCAATCCCCAGCGGGTTGGCGTCCTGCAGTTCCGCCGGCAGCAGGGCGGCTGGCAGATTCTGGTACGAGACGGGGCGCAGGAAGCGGAAGATGGCCAGCGAGCCGACCGAGGTCGAGCGGCTGTCCGAGGTCGAGGGGAACGGGCCGCCGTGGACCATGGCGTGGCCGACCTCGACGCCGGTGCCGAAGCCGTTGATCAGGATACGGCCGGCCTTCAGCTCCAGGGCCGGCAGCAGGGCGCGGGCCAGGTCGGTGTCGGCCTCGTCCATGTGCACGGCGATGGTCAGTTGGCCTTCCAGGGCGGCGATCACCTGGGTCAACTGGGCCAGGTCCTTGGCGCGGACCACCAGCGAGGCGGCGCCGAACACTTCGTCCTGCAGGTGCGGGGTGGTCAGGAAGGTGGGGGCGTCCACCGAGAACAGGGTCGCGCGGCCCTGGCCGTGGCCGCCTTCCAGGCCTTGGGCCACTTCGGTGACGCCCGCGGTCTCGGCCAGGGACTTCACGCCGCCGGCGAAGGCCTTGCAGATGCCGGGGGTCAGCATCTGGCCGGCCGGGGCCTTGGCGATGACCTCGGCGGTGGCCGCCAGGAAGGCGTCCAGCTCGGGGCCGTCGATGCCCAGGATCAGGCCGGGGTTGGTGCAGAATTGGCCGGCGCCCTGGGTCAGGGCGGCGACGAACTCCGGCGCGATGGCCGCGCCGCGCGCCTTCAGGGCGTTCGGCAGGAGCAGCACCGGGTTGATGCTGCTCATCTCGGCATAGAACGGGATCGGCTCGGGACGGCCCTGGGCGATGGCCAGCAGGGCCAGGCCGGCGCGGCGCGAACCGGTGAAGCCGGCGGCCTTGATACGGGCGTCGGCCACGAGGCCTTGCGAGATCTCGATGCCGCTGTCGTGCAGCATGGCGAACACGCCCGACGGCAGGCCGCATTCCTTGACCGCCGCCTGGACGGCGCGGCCGACCAGTTCCGAGGTGCCGGGGTGGGCCGGGTGAGCCTTGACCACCACCGGGCAACCGGCCGCCAGGGCCGAGGCGGTGTCGCCGCCGGCCACCGAGAAGGCCAGCGGGAAGTTCGACGCGCCGAACACGGCCACCGGGCCCAGCGGCACGTTGCGCAGGCGCAGATCGACGCGGGGCAGGGGCTTGCGGTCCGGCTGTGCCGGGTCGATGCGGGCGTCCAGCCAGCCGCCGTCGCGCAGCACGCCGGCGAACATCCGCAGTTGGCCGGCGGTGCGACCGCGTTCGCCTTCCAGACGGGCGCGGGGCAGGCCGGTCTCGGCCATGGCGCGGACGATCAGGTCATCGCCGATCGCCTCGATCTTGGCGGCGACGGTTTCCAGGAACACGGCGCGCTGCTCGGGCGAGGTGGCGCGGTAGGGACCGAAGGCCGCCGCCGCGAGGGCGCAGGCTTCGTCGAGGTCGGCCTTGGTCGCGCCGCCGAAGGTGACGTCCAACGCGCCGCCCGTGCTGGGGTCGACCGCGAGGATCGAGCCGCCGGCGCCGTGGCGTGCGCCGCCGTCGATCAGAAGTTCACCGGTGATGGTCAAGGCGCGTTCCCTCGTTCTTTCGAGATGGGTCTCTGAGATCAATGCAGGGTCTTAAATGATACCGCTCCCATAGACGTCAAGCGGCACGGGGGCAGACAGAATGTTTCACGCCGGTTACGGTCGCTCGAACCCTGGGGGGAAACGGATTCTGCATGGCGAAGCGGCCGGCCACGATCATCCATGTCGCCGAAAAGGCGCGCGTGTCGGTCAAGACGGTGTCGCGGGTGCTCAACGACGAGCCCAACGTCACGCCGGACCTGAAAGCGCGCGTGCTCGCGGCCGTGGAAAAGCTGGGCTACAGCCCCAGCAAGGCCGCGCGGACCATGGCCGGGTCGCGCTCCTACCTGCTGGTCGCCTTCAACGATCGCCGCCTGACGCTGGACAACTGGCGCAGCGAGCGCGGCAACGAGTGGATCGACCAGATGCTGTACGGCGCCATGCTGCGCTGCGAGCAGTCGGGCTACCACCTGATGTTCGAACTGGTCGACCGCGAGTCGGACCAGTTGGAGAAGCAGATCACCGCGGTGCTGTCGTCGCTGCAGCCCGACGGCGTGATCCTGACGCCGCCCAACTGCGAGAACCCGGTGGTGCTGGGCGCGCTGAAGAAGCGCAACATTCCCTTCGTGCGCCTGAACACGCCGGTGCGCGGGCAGGGGCCGCGGGTCTACATGGACGACCGGGCCGCGGCGCGGCAGGCGACCAAGCACCTGCTGGGCCTGGGTCATACGCGCATCGGCATGATCGCCGGCGACTACAAGTTCTCGTCGTCGATCCTGCGGGTCGAGACCTTCCAGGCGACCATGGAGGCGGCCGGGCTGCCCGTGCCGGACGAACGGATCTACAAGGGCGACTTCACGTTCGAGGCCGGGGTGGCCGGGGCCGAGGCGCTGCTGGACCTGCCCGAGCCGCCGACCGCGATCATGGCGTCGAACGACCAGATGGCGCTGGGCGCGGTCAGCGTCGCCCAGGCGCGGGGCCTGGCGGTGCCGGGCGACCTGTCGATCCTCAGCTATGACGATACGATCGGCGTGCGGCTGAGCGTGCCGTCCCTGACGGCCGTGCGCCAGCCCGTGGCCAAGATGGCCGAGAAGGCCGCCGACATGCTGATCGTGGCCAGCGCGGCGGGAGACAAGCAGATCGCCGGCAACACCCTGGTGCCGTTCGAACTGATGGTGCGGGCCTCGACCGGGCCGGCGCCGAAATAGCGGGATTGGGGACAGGCGCATGCGCCTGTCCCCAGCCGACTACTTGCCGTCGTACGACACTGGCAGCGTCTTGGCCGCCAGGGTCACGTCGGCCTTGGCGCCCAGGTCGCGGGACGAAGCGCCCAGCGACACCTCGTAGGCGCCGGCGGCGATGGTCCAGGCCTTGGCCTTGGAGTCGAAGGTCGCCAGCAGGCGCGGATCGACCGAGATGCTGACCGTGGTGCTGGCGCCGGGCGCCAGGTCGACCTTCTTGAAGCCGCCCAGACGACGCGGCGCTTCCCAGCCCGAACCGCCCTTTGGCCCGACATAGACCTGGGGCACGTCCTTGCCGGCGGTCTTGCCGGTGTTGGTCACCTTGAAGCTGGCGGTCAGCGTGTCGCCGGCCGTCGAGGTCTTCAGGTCGCTGTAGCCGAAGGTCGAGTAGGACAGGCCGTGGCCGAAGGCGAACAGCGGGGCGTGGCCCTTCTGGTCGAACCACTTGTAGCCGACGGCCGCGCCCTCGATGTCGTAGTTGGCGTCGAAGAACGCTTCCGGTTGGGACGGGTCGCCATCGATCACCGGGCGCGGCAGCTGCTCGGCGCTTTGCGGGAAGGTGATCGGCAGGCGGCCGGACGGATTGACCTCGCCGGTCAGGACGCGGGCGATGGCCTCGCCGCCGCTGGTGCCGGCGTACCAGGCCTCGACCACGGCGCTGACCTTGGTCAGCCAGGGCATCAGCACCGGGCCGCCGGTTTCCAGGACCACGGCGGTCTTGGGATTGGCGGCGGCGACGGCGTCGATCAGGGCGTCCTGGTTGTCGGCCAGGGTCAGGGAGTAGTCCTGCGACTCGGCGGCCCACTGGTGGGCGAAGACGATCACCAGGTCGGCGCCGGCGGCGGCCTTGGCGGCGGCGGCCGGATCGGAGCCGTCGTCATAGGTGAAGGCCGCGCCGGGGTTCTTGGCCTGCAGCGCCTTCAGCGGCGAGGAGGGGTGGAAGACGATCGGGCCGGGGAAGCCCTTGGGGCCCAGGCCCTTCACCGCCATGCCGCCGATCGGGAACACCTGCGAGGAGCCGCCGCCCGACAGCACGCCGACGTCGGAGTGCGAGCCGATCACGACGATCTTCTTGGCGCTCTTGGCGATGGGCAGCAGACCGCCGTCGTTCTTCAGCAGGACGATGGCTTCTTCCGCGTCGGCCTGGGTGACCTTGGCGTGGGCGGCGAAGTCGATCGGGCCCTTGACCACCGGGTGGTCGAACAGGCCGTGGGCGAACATCGAGCGGGTGATGCGCTTGGCCATGTCGTCGAGGCGCGCCTGCGACACCGAGCCGTCGGCCAGGGCGGCCTTCAGCGGCGCGCCGAAGAAGGGCTGCTTGTCGAAGGTGTAGGCCGACTCCTGGTCCAGGCCGGCATTGGCCGCCTTGGCGGTCGAGTGCGTGCCGCCCCAGTCGGACATCACGTAGCCCTTGTAGGCCCAGTCCTTCTTGAGCACCTGGTTCAGCAGATAGTCGTTCTCGCAGGCGTAGGTGCTGTTGATGCGGTTGTAGGCGCACATCACCGAGCCCGGGTTCGACTGCTCGATGGCGAACTCGAAGGCCAGGAAGTCCGACTGGCGGGCGGCGGCGTCGCCGATGTTGGAGCTGACCGTCATGCGGTTCGTCTCCTGGCCGTTCAGCGCCCAGTGTTTGATGGTCGAGATGATGTTGTTGGACTGGATGCCCTTGATCTGGGCCCCGACCATGACGCCGGCCAGCAGCGGATCCTCGCCGCCGTATTCGAAGTTGCGACCGTTGCGCGGGTCGCGGGCCAGGTTGACGCCGCCGGCCAGCTGGACGTTGAAGCCCGAGGAGCGGGCCTCCGAACCGATCATCGCGCCGCCCTTGAAGGCCAGCTCGGGGTTCCAGGTCGCGGCCGTGGCGATGCCCGAGGGCAGGGAGGTGCGCTCCAGATAGGGATCGCTCGACTCGCGTTGGGTGGCGACGCCGACGCCGGCGTCGGTTTCCCACTGCGGGGGCACGCCCAGACGGGCGATTCCCGGGATGTAGCCGGCCGAGCCCATGCGGGCCTCGGCGTGCGGGGTGAACTTGGGTTTGTCCTGGTTCGAACCGAAATAGCCGAACACCAGGGTCAATTTCTCGTCCTGCGTCATTTGCGCAACGATCAGGTCGGCGCGCTGATCGGCGCTCAGCTTGGTGTTCATCCAAGGTTTCGAGGCGCTAGCGGCCGCGGCCTGGGCGTGAGCGGCTGCTGTCGGCAACGCCGTGGTCAGCATCAGAGCCATCATCAGGCCCTGCATCTGCTGTCGCTTCATTCTTTTTCCTCCCATTTACGTCTTAAGCTATACGCGCGGCGTTCTTTGTCAAATCTTGCCGGTCGGCGACTAGTTTTAGCTATTCACGACGAACGAAACGAGAGTTTCAACTAAGTCGTAAATACATACGTGATTGACAACGTTGTCGTACTGTAGCTATTCACAAGACGCAAGTCGCGACCACAAAGGATCGCGCGCAGGGAGGGATGAAGATGAAGCTCCGCAGAACCCTATTGGCTGGCTCGTCGGCCGTGGCGGCCATGATCGCCGCGACCGCCGTCCACGCTCAGACGGCCCCGGCTCCGGCCGCCGACAACAACCAGCTCGAAGAGATCACGGTCACCGCCACCAAGCGCGAGACCAACCTGCAGGACACCCCGATCGCCATCAGCGCGTTCGGCCAGGGCGCGCTCGACCGCAACCAGGTCAAGGACGTCACCGATCTGGCCAAGTTCGTGCCGTCGATGGCCATCAACCAGCAAGGCGACCAGGGCGCGATCCTGATCACCATGCGCGGCATCGGCAACGACACCGCCTTTACCGAAGTGGCCGACCCGGAAGTCGCCATCTATGTCGACGGCATCTACTCGCCCCGCGCCCAAGGCGCGGCCGTGCTGATGTACGACATGGACGCGGTCGAAGTGGCGCGTGGCCCGCAAGGCACGCTGTTCGGCCGCAACGCCACGGTCGGCGCGGTCAGCCTGCGCACCGCCAAGCCGACGCTGAGCGACTACTACGGCAGCGCCGAAGTCGTGGCCGGCTCGTACAACCGCCTCGGCGCGCGCGTCTCGGTCAACATGCCGGTTTCCGACACGTTCGCCCTGCGCCTGGCCGCGATCACCGAGCGTCACGACGGCTATGTCGACTTCCAGCGTCCGCCGGAAGTGGCGGGGATCCATCCGTCGGCCTTCGTCACCCAGGGCAAGAAGTACTACGCCCAGGACCAGCGCTCGGCTCGCCTGAGCGCCCTGTGGCAGCCGAACGACAAGTTCACCTGGAACGTCAACGTCGAGGGCTACCAGGACACCGGCGCGCCGGTGATCGCCCTGGCGCAGACGCCGCGCGCCGGCCAGAAGCACTGGTCGGCCCTGATCGACACCGCCCCGGACAGCGACCGCTTCTCGTACGGCGTGCGCAGCACGATGGACTACTCCATCAACGACAATGTCGGGCTGACCTACATCACCGGCTGGCAACGCGTGGGCGGCAGCGCCGTCAGCGACGCCGACGCCGGCCTGCTGCGGATCGACGGCACCACCGACGCCAATGGCTTCCTGTTCCCCCGCGGCGGTTTCGGTGAGAACCGCACCACCTGGTCGCGCAACGACGCCTGGAGCCACGAAGTCCAGCTGAAGTCGCAAGGCCAGCAGACCGTCGACTGGATCGTCGGCGGCTACTACAGCCACGAAGACAACTCGATCCGCTTCGACATCGACCAGCGTGACGGCTATCGCGACGGTCCGATGAACTGGTCGGGCAGCTTCATCCAGGCCAAGCGGACCATCGAGTCCAAGGCCGCGTTCGGTCAGGCCGTCTGGCACATGAACGATCGCGTCCGCCTGACCGCCGGCCTGCGCTACACCGACGACACCAAGCAGGACCAGGGCGGCCGGAACGTCACGTTCAAGGGCTACTCCGCCTGTCTGGCCGCCGAAGCCGCCCTTCCCGGCGGCGGCGTCCCGTCGCGTTGCGACACCGGCATCTTCGGCCGCGACCGCGGCGCCTCGGCGACCGAGCTGCTGGCCCTGCTGGGCCCCGGCTACGACATCAGCAACAACGACGTGAAGGGCAGCTGGGACAAGTTCACCTGGCTGGCGCGCGCCGACGCCGACGTGACCGACGACATCCTCGTCTACGCCAGCGTCAGCACGGGCTTCAAGTCGGGCAACATCCTGGACGGCGGCCGCCTGGCCGACCCGGAAACCCTGACCAACTACGAAGTCGGGTCGAAGATCCGCTTCCTGGACGGCCGGGCCACCCTGAACCTCGCGGCCTACTACGCCGACTTCAAGGGCTACCAGGTCAACCAGGTCGTCACCGTGAAGGACGCCCAGGGCAACACCATCTCGTCCTCGGTCGTGACCGACAACGCCGAGGGCGCCAAGGCCATGGGCATCGAGGCCGAGCTGACGGCCAACCTGACCGCCAACGACCGTCTGCAGATCTCGGCGACCGCCCAGGACACCAAGATGGACACCCTGCTGTCGGTCGACGGGCGCCTCTACGGCGGCAACCTGGCCAACGCCGTCGACGTGAAGGGCAACGAGCTTCCGCACGCCCCGCACTTCTCCGGCAACATCGCCTACGAGCACGACTTCGAGCTGTCGAGCGGTGCGCGGATCATCCCGCGGATCAGCACGCACTTCGAAAGCAAGTCGTGGCTGTCCTACTTCAACCAGGGCGCCCCCGATCAGCAGGGGAGCTATACCCGGACCGATCTGAGCGTGCGCTACGAGCCGCCGACCGATCCGTGGTCGGTCGAGGCCTTCGTCCAGAACCTCGAGGACAAGAACATCAGGACCGGCGCCGGCACGGCCGGCCAGGGCAACTATCCGGTGGTCTGGTCGTCGGTCTATCAGCCGCCGCGCACCTGGGGCTTCCGTCTGCGGACGAAGTTCTAGGTCAGGTCCAAGCCTCCCCGTCCGGTCCGCCGGGCGGGGAGGTCCAGTTTCGAGTGCTTGAAGCGCGATCCGCCGTCCGGCCCAGGACGGTCGCGTTTCAGGAGCGGCATGTCGCCCCCGGCTTGTCGCTCCGCCCTTCTTTGAGCGTATTGCCTCCCAGACTGCGCTCCCTGGGTGACGGCTCTCCTGACCGTCACCCAGGCTTTTTCTTCTCCGCGCCGACATTCGGCGGCCGACTCGGGCTTTCGTCAGAGTCCCGAGGCGTCTCCAAGGAACCGTGCTCATGACCGGGAACCGCATCGTCATCGTCGGCGGCGGCACGGCCGGATGGCTGACCGCCGCCTATCTGGCCAAGCGCCTGGGCGCCGATCGGCCCGACGGCGCGCGGATCACCCTGATCGAGGCTCCCGACATCGCCACCATCGGGGTCGGGGAGGGCACATTTCCGACGATCCGGTCCACCCTGGCCGAGCTTGGCGTCAGCGAGGCGCGGTTCCTGCGCGAGAGTTCGGCGACCTTCAAGCAGGGCGTCCGGTTCGTGAATTGGGAACAGCGTTCGGAAAATGGGAAATCTTCCGAATACTTTCACCCGTTCAACCTGCCGCTCCGCCCCAATGGCCGCGATATGTCGCCTTACTGGCTGTTGGACCACCAGGCGGGCGGCTCCTTGCCGTTCGCCGATGCGGTGACGACGCAAGGGGCGATCATCGGTCAGGGGCTGGCGCCCAAGCGCCTGGAGGATCCCGATTTCCAGGGACCGATGAACTACGCCTACCATTTCGACGCCGCGCGCTTCGCCGACTTCCTGCGCGGCGTGGCGGTCGAGGCGGGCGTCACGCACCTGAAAGGCAAGGTCGACGGGGTGACCCGCGACATGCGCGGCGACATCGCCTCGATCCAGGCCGGCGAGCTGGGGACGATCGAGGGCGACCTGTTCGTCGACTGTTCGGGCTTCCGCGCCCTGCTGATCGGCGAGGCCCTGGGCGCGCCGTTCAAGCGGGTCGACGACGTGCTGTTCAACGATCGGGCCCTGGCGATCCAGGTCCCGTACGAGACGCCCGACGCGCCGATCAATCCCTACACCCTGGCCACCGCCCACGAGGCCGGCTGGACCTGGGACATCGGCCTGGATAGCCGCCGGGGCGTCGGCTACGTGTTCTCCAGCCGACATACGGACGAAGACCGGGCCGAGCAGGTGCTGCGCGGCTATGTCGGCAAGGCCGGCGACGGCCTCAACGCCCGCCTGCTGAAGTTCCAGACCGGCTATCGCGAGCGCCAGTGGATCGGCAATTGCGTGGCCGTGGGTCTGTCGGCGGGCTTCTTCGAGCCGCTGGAATCGACCGGCATCATGCTGATCGAGGCCGCCGCCGTGATGATCGCCGAGGTCTTCCCGCTGCGTGAGCGCGCCGCGATGGACGCCGGGGCCCGCAACTTCAACCGCCTGATGGCCGGCCGCTTCGAGCGGATCGTCACGTTCCTCAAGCTGCACTATTGCCTGACCAAGCGCGACGAGCCCTACTGGCGCGACAACGCCGATCCGGCCACCTGCCCCGAGGCCCTGCGCGACCTGCTGGCCCAGTGGAAGCACCGGCCGGTGTCGCGGTTCGACTTCCTGGTCGATCTGGAGACCTTCCTGCCGTCCAGCTACCAGTACATCCTCTACGGCATGAACGCGGCCACCGACTTCGCGCCGGTCGAGGGGCGCTATGACGAGGCCGCGGTCGCCAGGCAGAGCTTCGCCAAGGTGGCCGAGGCGGCGCAGGAGGCGCTCAAGCACCTGCCGCCGCATCGGCAGTTGGTCGAGGCGTATTACGCTCGCGGCTGACCGGTACTTGCCCCCTACGGAGCGTGAGTGCGTGTCCTCCGCCCCCCATGGGGGCGGACAGACCGCGAAGCGGTCAGGTGGGGGCAAGCGGGTGCGATCTCACGCGGAAACCCGCTGAGGGCTGGGGAGGCGGCGGAGCGTCCGGGGCGCGCCCGGAAGAGTAGGTTTGGAGAATACCGTTTCGACACGTCACGGGCGCTCCGCGCGGCCGTCTTCCAGAAGCCTTCGGATCGCGGATTTTTAACCCGCTCCGATGGAGGCCCCCGGCGGGCGGAAGGGCGACGTACCCCGTCCGGACCGCGCGGGCGATTTCAGCCCGCGCCTGGTGCGTTCGCCGATCCTTCGCCGCCAGGGCTTCGTCCCGTGTTGCAGGGAACCTGACCTGACGATGCGAAGCGTCACTGAAGACCATCGGCGAGCGCTTCCCGCTCGACCGCCCCTGCCGCACGTCGAGGTCGCCGGCCGGACGTCCTCCCCTACGACAGGGCAAGGACAAGTATGCGGGCGGTTTGAACGCGGCGGTGCTTGTGACGCTGATTATTCTATAGAGCGTTGAAAGGTTTCAGGTTTGGGGGCGCCTGGCACGGGGATTGAGGGCCCTCGATCCCCGTGCCCGCACTCGCTGCTTGACGAACGCATAACTCGCCAGTTATGAGTAACCCATAGCCAACGGGTTATCAGTTCCCATGACCGACGCTCACGACGTGCTTTTCAGGACGCTCGCCGATCCCACCCGACGAGGGATCTTCGAGCGGCTGTGTCGCGACGGCGAACAGACGGTCGGGGCCCTGACCGCGCTGGCGGGCGTTTCCCAGCCTGCGGTCTCCAAGCACCTTGGGGTGCTGAAACAGGCCGGGCTGGTGAGCGATCGCCACGAGGGCCGCCAGACGCACTACAGCGCCCAGCTGAACGCCCTGGCCCCGTTGGTCGACTGGACAAGCCGCATGGCCGGGTTCTGGGAGACCCGGTTCGACAATCTCGAAGACCTGCTCAACAGGATGGACCAATGACCAACACCGCGACCGAGACGCGCACCGTCGTCGTCGAACGAGACATCGCGCATCCCCCCGAAAAGCTCTGGCGCGCGCTGACCCAGCCGCACCTGATGGAGGAGTGGCTGATGAAGAACGACTTCAAGCCCCAGGTGGGCCACGGCTTCCAGCTTCGCGGCGAGTGGGGCGGCGTGCTGGACTGCGAGGTCCTGGCCGTCGAGCCGAACAGGACCCTGTCCTACACCTGGAACCACGAGCATTCGGACCCGGCCTACGCCCTGCAGAGCGTGGTGACCTTCACCCTGACGCCGACCAGCGCGGGCACGCACCTGCGCGTGGAGCAGGCCGGGTTCAATCCCAATCAGAAGCAGGCTTACGGCGGCGCCCATGCCGGCTGGAAGCAGTTCCTCGGCAACCTGGATCAACTGCTGGAACGGCTGGACTAGGGCCGCCGCCCTGTCCGCGTCGTCACCTCGTCAAAGGAGGTTTCCTTGAACAAGATCATCCGCCAGACCCACCGCTGGCTTTCCATCGCCTTCACGCTGGGCGTCATCAGCTACATGATCGTCATGAGCCAGGGGCAGCCCCCGGCGTGGGTCGGCCTGTTCGCGCTGGTTCCGCTGATCTTGCTCCTGGTCACCGGTCTGTACATGTTCGTGCTGCCCTACGTCGCCAAGGGGCGGAACGGGCGCCGCGCGGACGGATAGGAGGAACGCCATGGCCGAGCCGAAACTGCTGTCGGGCGGCAACCCTCAGGTCCCCAAGGACCACGGCGACGCGCCGGTCCAGGCCTATATCGCGGCCATGCCTGGCTGGAAGAGCGAGGTCGGTCGCAAGCTGGACGCGCTCATCTCGGGCGCCGTTCCGGGCGTGCTCAAGGCGGTCAAATGGAACTCGCCGCTCTATGGCATGGAAGAGAAGACCTGGTTCCTCGGGGTCCACGTCTTCGCCAAATATATCAAGGTGGCCTTCTTCCGCGGCGCGGCGCTGGATCCCCTGCCGCCGGTCGGCTCCAAGCAGAAGGATGTACGCTATTTCCACATCCACGAGGACGAGCCGTTCGACGAGGCGCAGTTCATCGGCTGGGTGAAGCAGGCCAGTCAATTGCCCGGCGAGCGCATGTAGGCGGCCGGCGAGAGGTGAGGAAGCCATGAAAAAGCAGATGGGCGGACCGCTGGAAGGACCTCCTTCCGAGCTGATCGACAAGGCGATCGCGGCGCTGGACGACTGGCGCGGCGAGACGCTGGCCAAGATCCGCAGGCTGATCCATGAGGCCGACCCCGACGTGGTCGAGGAGTGGAAGTGGGGCATTCCGGTGTGGTCGCACGACGGGATCGTCTGCACCGGCGAAACCTACAAGGCCGCCGTGAAGACCACCTTCGCCAAGGGCGCGTCGGTGGAAGACCCCAAGGGTCTGTTCAATTCGAGCCTTGAGGGCGCCACGCGGCGCGCCATCGATTTCCGCCAGGGCGAGGCGATCGATGAGGCGGCGTTCAAGGCGCTGATCCGCGCCGCCGTGGCGCTGAACGCCTCGAAGCCGAAGGCGGCGAAGAAGCGCGCCTGAGACAACGAACATCTCTCAAGCTGTCATCCCGGGCGCAGGCTCGCGAAGCGAGCCGAAGACCCGGGACCGCCCTGAAGCGCTGAGCTCAGGCGTCGGTCCCGGATCGGCGCGCTGCGCGCTTGTCCGGGATGACAGGTGCTTTTGAGATCAGGCCAGGGTGGTGACGACGTCGATGTTGCCGTGGACCGCCTTCGAATAGGGGCAGATCGCGTGGGCGGCTTCGATCAGGCCTTGGGCGACGTCGCGATCGACGCCCGGCAGGCTGACGTTCAGACGGGCTTGCAGGAAGAAGGCGCCGGCCTCGTTGGCCAGGTCGATCTCGGCGTCGACGGAAGGGTCGACCAGAGCGACCTTTTGCTGACCGGCGGCCAACTGGATGGCGCCGAGATAGCAGGCCGACCAGGCCGCGCCGAACAGGTTCTCGGCGGCAGGGTGGGGCTGGGGCAGCTTGACGTCCAGGAAGCCGTCGGCGCTGCGGGCGGCGCCATCGCGGCCGGCCGTGGTGTGGGTCTTGCCGGTGAAGAGAACCTTGGCGGTCATGGGGAATTCCTTGTTCGAGAGAGGTTGATCGCATCCGTTTCAATCGGATGCGATCTAATTAGTTGTCGCCTCATATCGAGTCAAGCCCTTCCGATTTAATCGGATACGATTTATATGGATGAGGCCCTGACGCCCCTGGATATGCAGATGACCCACACCCCCCCGACCCCGCGGCCAACCGATGGCGACGACCCCAAGCTTCCGAAGTTCCTGTGCTTCGCTGTCTATTCGGCGAACCTGGCGTTCGGCCGGGCCTACAAGCCGCTGCTCGACGCGCTGGGCCTGACCTACACCCAGTACATCGCGCTGGTGGCGCTGGCCGACGAGGACGACCAGACGGTCGGCGCCTTGGGCGAGAAGCTGTTCCTGGAATCCAACACCCTGACGCCGATCCTCAAGAAGATGGAGGCGCTGGGCTATGTCGAGCGCCGGCGCGATCCGGCCGACGAACGCCAGGTGCGGCTGCACCTGACGCCGGCCGGCCGCAAGCTGGTCGACGCCGATCCCGGCGCGGCGCTGATGGACGCCACGGGACTGAGCGAGGCGGAGTTCCCCGTGGTGCAGGCGTCCGTGGCCCGGCTGCGCGACAGCCTGTTGAGCGCGACCAAAGGGTAAGGTCGGCTAGATCCGCTCGATGATCACGGCCGGGGCCATGCCGCCGGCCGCGCACATGGTCACCAGGCCGCGCTTGAGGTCGCGACGCTCCAGCTCGTCCAGGATCGTGCCGATCAGGATCGAGCCGGTGGCGCCGATCGGGTGGCCCAGGGCCATGGCCCCGCCGTTCACGTTGACCTTGTCGCGGTCGAGGCCCAGGTCGCGGATGAACTTCTCGGCCACCACGGCGAAGGCTTCGTTGATCTCCCACAGGTCGATGTCGTCGACGGTGAGGCCGGCCTTGGCCAGCACCTTGCGGGCGGCGGGGACAGGGGCGTTGAGCATCAGGGTCGGGCTGTCGCCCATGTTGGCCATGGCCACGATGCGGGCGCGAGGCTTCAGCCCGTGCTTGGCCACGTAGGCCGGCGAGGCCAGCAGCACCGCCGCCGCGCCGTCGACCACGCCCGACGAGTTGCCGGCGTGGTGCACGTGCTCGATCTTCAAGTCCGGATAGACCTGGTTGATCAGCCCGCCCAGCGTGGTGCCCGCTTCGTCGATCGGCACGCCGGCGATGGCGCCGAACGAGGCCTTCAGGCCGGCCAGGCCTTCCAGGGTGGTCTCGGGGCGGGGGAACTCCTCGCGGTCCAGGGCCAGCGCCCCGTCGTCGTGAAAGACCGGAACCAGGGCGCGGTCGAAGCGGCCCTCGCGGATCGCCCGGTCGGCGCGCTGCTGGCTGACCAGGGCCAGCTCGTCCAGGGCCTGGCGCGGGATGCCCTCCAACGTGGCGATGGCGTCGGCGCAGACGCCCTGGTGGCTCTGCGGATGCCTGGCCCGCAGGCGCAGGTTGCCGCTGTCCAGCAGGCCGGGTGAGGTGCGGTCGGCGGTGGCGGCGGTGTAGGACATCATCTCGGTGCCGCCGGCGATGACCAGGTCCTCCATGCCGGACATGATCGAGGCGGCCGCCAGGTTCACCGTGGTGATGCCCGAGCCGCAGAACCGGTCCAGGGTCATGCCGCTGGCCTTGGTGTCGTAGCCGGCGTCCAGCGCCGCCATCCGGCCGAGATCCCCGCCCTGCTTGCCGCGCTGGGTGCTTGTGCCCCAGATGATGTCGTCGACCTCGGCGGTGTTCAGGTTGTTGCGCTCGGCCAGGGCCTTCAGCACCGTGGCGGCCAGGTGCTGGGGATGGAAGTCGGCCAGGGCGCCCTTGCCGACCTTGCCGATGCCGCGCGGCGTGCGGCAGGCGTCGATGATCAGGGCTTCGGGCATGGCGGCGTTCCTCCCAGAACGATTGTCTGAACCGAGGAGAACGCCGGCGCCCTTGGGTCAGTCTAGCGTCTTTTTCGCTAGAGCTTCAGCCGCATGAACACCGTGCCGTCGGGCGTCGGGGCGTAGTAGGGGCCGGTGCGCTCGAAGCCCATGGCGTCGTAGAGCGCCATGGCGGTGGTCATGCTGGGCAGGGTATCCAGCCGCAGTTCTTCATAGCCGAGGGCGCGGGCCGCCTGGATCACCGCCTCGGTCATGGCCTTGCCCAGGCCAAGGCCTCGCGCGGCGGGCAATAGGTAGAGGCGCTTCATCTCGCAGCGGCCATCGGGCGGGATCGGGCGCAGGCCCGCGCAGCCCAGTGGCCGGCCCTCCGCGTCCCGCGCCAGCAACAGCTCGCCCTTCGGCGGCGCGTACTTGCCCGGCAAACCGGCCAGCTCGCCGCTGAAGTCCTGGTAGCCCAGGTCGACGGTCAGGCTGGCGACATAGTCCTCGAACAGCGCGACGACCGCGGCCAGGTCGTCGGCGGTGCGGGCGGAGTGGATGGAGAAGGCGGCGGGCATGCCCAGAGGGAAACAGACTCCCACCGCCTTCCGCAATGACCCGGAAGGTCGTTGTTCTCCGCGAGAGGGGGCTATTTCCCGTCCGTCGTCAGCCTGAACACCATGGTGTTGCTGTACTTCTGGCCCGGATCCAGCCGCACCGGCGCGAAGGCCGGCTTGTTGGGGGCGTCGGGGAAGTGCTGCGGCTCCAGGGCGATGCCGTCGCCCTGGCGATAGATCTTGCCGCTCTTGCCCACCATCGTGCCGTCGATGAAGTTGCCGGTGTAGAACTGGATGCCCGGCTGGTCGCTGAGGATCTCCATGACCCGGCCGCTCTTGGGATCGGCCAGGCGCGCGGCCAGGCGCGGGGCGCCGCCCGCCTTGCCGGTCAGCACCATGTTGTGGTCGTAGCCGCGGCCGACGACGATCTGCGGATCGCGGGCGTCGCGCAGGCGCTCGGCCACGACGGTGGGCTTGCGGAAGTCGAACGGCGTGCCGGCCACCGGAGTGATCTGGCCGGTCGGGATCAGTTCGGCGTCGACCGGGGTGTAGCCGTCCGAGGCCAGGGTCAGGACGTTGCCCATCGCGCCGTCGGGCGAACCCTCGCCGGCCACGTTGAACAGCGCGTGGTTGGTCAGGTTGACGATGGTCGGCTTGTCGGTGGTCGCGCCGTAGACGACCGTCAGCTGGTTCGCCTCGTCCAGCGCGTAGGTGGCCGTGGCGGTGAGCGTGCCGGGATAGCCTTCCTCGCCGTCGGGGCTGACATAGGTGAAGGTGACCGAGGCGACCGGGCCGCGCTTGATGTCGCTGACCTTCCAGACCTGCTTGTCGAAACCCTTCACCCCGCCGTGCAGGGCGGCGACGCCGTTGTTGTTCAGAGCCAGTTGGTAGGTCTTGCCGTCCAGCGTGAACTTGCCCTTGCCGATGCGGTTGGCGAACCGGCCGACCGAAGCCCCGAAATAGCTGGCGTTCTTGGCGTAGGCCTCGGCGTCCTTGAAGCCCAGGGCGATGTCGGCCTTGGTCCCGTCGCGGCCGGGCGCGATCAGCGACTGCAGGGTGGCGCCGTAGGTGATCACCGTGGCGCTGACGCCCTTGCCGTTTGTCAGGGTTATGGCTTCGACCTCGACGCCGTCGGGCGTCTTGCCGAACGAGGCGCGGGCGTAGTCGGCCGCGAAGGCTCCCGCCGGAAGGGCCATGGCGGTAGCGGCCAGAAGGGCGCCGGTCAGCTTGCGGCCTGAAGTCTTCATGAGGTTCCTCGTTCCAATGACGCAGCGGCTCTGGAGGCGCTTGGTTGCCATATACTCCGACAAATCCCGCCGATGCAATCAAGCCTGAGCGGAAAGAAAGCCGCCGTCCCGGAGCGGGTCCGGAACGGCGCAGGCGGGGCAGAACTCAGGTGGGGAAAAGGGTTCAGACGGCCACGGGCCAGCCGTCGGCGCTCCAGGCCAGGGGCTGGATGCGCAGGGTCGGGACACCGCCCTTCCTGGCGTCATAGGCGTGGTAGACGATGTAGTCGCGGCCCGCGTCGCGCAGCACGGCCACGTGGCCGGGGCCCTTGAAGCGCTTGGCCGGATCCAGGTCGGCGTGCAGCACGATCAGCCCGCCGCCCTTCATCATCATCGCCTTGCCGTTGCGGTCGACATAGGGGCCGGCCACCGCCTTCGAGCGGCCGACCACCGTGTAGTAGGTGCTGTCGGCGCCGCGGCAGCAGAAGTCGAACGAGGCGAACAGGTAGAACCAGCCGTCGCGCTCGATGATGCAGGGCGCCTCGATGGCGTCTGGGTGAGGCCGGGCGGCGATGGCCGCCAGCGGGGCGCCCGGTTTGGGCTTGCCGGTCGCGGGATCGATCTCGACCAGCTTGAGGCCCGACCAGAAGCTGCCGAAGCTCATCCAGACGCGCCCGTCCGGGGTGGTGACGATGTTGGCGTCGATGGCGTTGAAGTCGTCGCCGGGCTTGGAGGCCAGCACCACGCCGTCGTCGCGCCAGCCGAAGGCCGGGTCGGAGCGGTCCAGGGTCGCGGTGGTCTGCAGGGCGATGACCGAGCGGTTCTTCCCGAAGGTCGAGAGCGCGTAATAAAGGTGATAGCGGCCGTTGATCAGGCTGATGTCCGGCGCCCATGCGCCGCGCGTGCCGGGCACTTCCTTCTGCGCCCAGTCGGGCAGGGCGGGCATGACGGCGCCGACCAAGGTCCAGGCCGTCAAGTCCGGCGAGGTGCGCCAGTGGATCAGGCCGGGCTTCTGATTGGCCTGGCTGGTGCAGAACAGGTGGTAGGTCGCGCCCTGCTTGATGATGCAGGGGTCGTGGACGGGCGACAGGTCGCCGGTCATCCGGTCGTTGAGGCCGGCGGCGGCTTGAGCGGCCGTTGGGCCGACAACGGGGACCGCTGCGCTCAAGGCTCCGGCCAGGGCATGTCTGCGGGTCAGCATCACGAACTCCGACGCGAAGGCGGACGCGCCCGGCTCCAGGGGAACCGGGCGCGCGCGGGTCTTACATCTTCCAGCGGAAGCCGATCAGGACCTGACGGTCGTAGCGACGGGTGTCGCGCGGATACAGGTGCTTGTCGGTGAAGTAGTCCTTGAACTCGGTGTCGAGCAGATTGACGCCTTCCAGGGTGAAGGTGAGCTTGTCGCCGACCTTGTAGGACAGGCTTGCGTCCATCTGGGCGGTGTCGTCGGCGATCAGGTCGAAGCCGCTGTTCTCGAAGTTGGGCGTGTCGAGGAAGTGCTTGCGCCAGTTGTAGGCCACGCGGCCCGAAATCGGGCCCTTCTCGTAGAGGACGGCCAGGTTGTAGGAGAACTTCGACAGGCCTCGGAACTCGGTCTTCACGCCGGTGACGGCGTTCTTCATCGAGCCCTCCATGAAGGTGGCGTTGGCCTGCAGGCCCAGGCCGCTGAACAGGCCGGGCAGGAAGTCGTAGAACTGCTGGTAGCCCAGCTCGACGCCGTCCAGCTTGTCTTTCCCCGAGTTGCTGGGGCGGGTCATGATGTAGGTGGTGCCGTTGATCACCTCGTTGGCCGAGGTGGTCTCGACATAGCCGTCGATGTTGCGGTGGAAGTAGGCCAGCGTCAGGAAGCCGTCAGCGGCGAAGTACCACTCCAGCGACGTGTCGAGGCTGTCGGACGTCACCGGCTTCAGAGCGGGATTGCCCCCCGAGCCCGACAGGAAGGTCGTGTTGGAGACCACGGTCGACAGCGAGACGCCCGGATTGAGCTGTGCGAAGTCGGGGCGGGTGACCGTGCGGCCCAGCGAGAGGCGACCGATCAGGTCCGGCCGCAGGTTGAACCTCAGGTTCGCGCTGGGCAGCAGGTCGACCGACGAGTTCTTCTTTTCGGTCGGCGTGTACCTGAGCACGGAGGTGGCGGTGTCGACATTGTTGCCGCCCAAGGTCTGTTCAGTGCGCACCAGCCGGAGGCCGACCACGCCGCTCCACGGCACGCTGCCCAGGTCGCCGCCGATCTTCGACTGCACGTAGCCGGCAAGGGTCTTCTCGACGTCGGAGAAGAACATGCCGGGGTCGATGCGGCGCTTGCCGGTGACCGGATCGTTGCGCAGCGCGAATTCGGCCGCCGTGGTGGCGTTGCGATCGTAGAGCAGCGCCGTCTGAGCCCGCACCTTGTCGGTGTTGTTCAGCAGGTATGAGGCGCTGGGCGTGTACCACTGGGTGGTGATGTAGTCGGGTCCGCCGTCCGCCATGGCCTCGGAGATGCCGTTCAGGCCGGGCAGGGTGCTGACGGACGTGTGGGTGAACGGATACGCCGCGCCGCCGTACGACTGGTTGGATTCGGCGCTGCGGTCGGCATAGCGGACGCCGGCGCTGATCTCGCGGATGAACTCGTCGGACGGGGCGGTGTAGACGACGTCGGCGCGCCAATCGACCGAGGTGCCGGTCTGCTTGCCGTAGTTGTCGAACCAGTTCTCGATCGTATAGCCGGCCGGGTTGGTGATGTCGTAGCCTGGGCTATTGTAGTTCAGCTGAGCGGTGCCGCCGGCGCTGGTGTCGACCCTGACCAAGGGCACGATGGTCGAGGCGTCCATGATCGGGTTCTCGTACTTGAAGAACGAGTTGGTGACCGACAGGTCGGTCGACACCTTCACGTCGCCCCATTCCTTGTAGCCGCCGGCCGAGAACTGGTTGGTGTTGGAGTGCTGGTCGTTGGCCTGGGTCGACATGATCGTGAAGACGTTGTGGTTGGTCAGCGTCTTCAGCTGATTGGTGCCGGGGAACACCGTGGCCGACAGGTTGCCGTCGCCCAGCCAGGGCAGGCCGACCAGGAAGTCCAGTTCGAACACGTTCTTGTAGTCGGTGACGAAGCCTTCGAAATACAGCTCGCTGGTGTCGTCCGGCCGCCATTGCAGGGCGAAGTTGGCCGCCTTGCGCTTGCGATCGCCGGCGATCGGGATGTAGCCCATCACGAACGGGCCGTTGATCGAGGTGATGCCGGGCGGCAGCGGGTGAGCCGGGCTGAACGAGCCGGTGTGATCATCGGAGCGGACGTTGAAGGCGCGCTCCTCGTGGTAGTCGCGCTCGACGAACGACACGCCCAGCAGGGCGCCGAACTCGCCGGCGTTGGTCTCCCAGCGGTTCGAGGCGGTGGCCCCGAAGTCGGGATTCCACTTCTTGGCCTTGTCCGAATAGGCAGCATGGCCGAAGGCGTTGAACTGGGCGCCGGAGAAGTCGAACGGCCGGCGGGTGCGGATGTCGATCGCGCCGGCGATGCCGCCTTCGATCTGGTCGGCCGCGGCGCTCTTATAGACGTCGACCCGCTGCAGCATGTTGGCCGGCACGTCGGCCAGGGCGATGTAGCGGCCGGTGGTGGTGAACACCTCGCGGCCGTTCTGCAGGGTCACCAGGTTGGGCAGGCCGCGGATCAGCACCGAATTGGCCTCGCCGGAGTCGCGGCGGACCTGGATGCCGGTGACGCGGGCCAGGGCGTCGGCGACGTTGTTGTCGGGCAACTTGCCCACGTCCTCGGCGACGATGGAGTCGACCACCAGGTCGTTGTTCTTCTTGATCTGCTGGGCGCTCTGGGCGGCCTGGCGCTGGCCGGTGACGACCACTTCGTCGACCGTCTCTGCGTCCTGGGGCGCGGCGGTCTGGGCCAGGGCCGGCGCGGCGGCCAGCAAGGTCATGGCCGAAGCGGCCGAAATCAGCAGGGCCCGCTGCGCGAGGCGCGCGGCGGATCGGATCGGCTTTTGGGCGCCGGTAGTCATGGATTTCCCTCCCAAGTCTCATCGTCTCCCCGTCTGCGCGGGAAGCTTCTCGATGCTGATTATCTTGTCTGACAAATAATCCATTCGCAAGAGTATTACTAATGTGACCATCGAAATATGAACGATGTTCGTTCGCGCGTGCGGAATGGCGCGCCTCGGCGTGCGCCTCGTCCAGGGCGCTGGGTATGGCAATAGATTGAATAGATTCAGCGAATTATGAGGCCTGTCACCTAACGGCACGGTAGGCGCACGGGTGGTTCGCAACGCGGAATAGGTTCGTTCGCCGAGGCAGGTTCGGCACCTGGACCGCTCGAATCTTGGTCAGACAAATATGAGAGATTCGTATGACCACGCCTTGGGACGGTCGATGGCGACGGTGGCGATCCCGCGCCGCCGCCGCCGTTGTCGTCATCGTCGACGGTCAGTCCCGGGCGAGGCTGACGACGTTCCAGGATTGGCGCTTCAGCGTCGCCGTCAGGCGGCCGCCTTCCAGCTTGGCGGTCGGGTTGGCGACCGGTGAAACAGCGTCGGGCGCGGCCTTGGTGTTGGTCTTCTTCAGGTCTGGATCGTGAAGTTGGGTCGACGCCTGGATCACCAGGTTGTCGGCCACGCCGCGCAGGTCGACCGACAGCTGCATGTCGTCGGTGACGCTGCGGTTCAGGGCGAACAGGGTCGTCGCCCCGGTCCGCGGATCGCGCACGATCGCGGCCAGCAGGTTGGGCACCTCGCCGTGGGCCTTGGTCGGGAACGTGCCGGTCTCGACCTTCAGCTTCAGCACCTCGCCGCGGCCGTGGCGCGTGCAGTCGGCGAACGGGTGGAAGATGGTCTGGCGCCAGGCCGGGCCGCCGGTCTCGGTCATGATCGGGCCGATCACGTTGACCAGCTGGGCCAGGCAGCCGGCCTTCACCCGGTCGGCGTTGTTCAACATCACGATCAGGCAGCCGCCCACCACCAGGGCGTCCTCGTGATTATAGACTTCCTCGATCAGCGGGGGGGCTTCGGGCCAGCCGGGCTTCTTCAGGTCGTCGGGGCCGCTGGCCTTGTACCAGACGTTCCATTCGTCCAGCGACAGCATGATCCGCTTCTTGGAGCGGCGCTTGGCCGCCACGGCGTCGGCGATCGCGGCGACCTCGCGGATGAAGTGGTCCAGGTCGTCGATCGTGGCCAGGAACTCGTGGATGTCGTCGGCGTCGTTGCGGCAATAATGGTGAAGCGAGATGTAGTCGACCTGATCGAAGCACTGGTCCAGCACCTCGTATTCCCACTTGCCGTAGGTGGGCATGGCGCGCTGGGACGAGCCGCAGGCGGTCAGCTCGATGGTGGGGTCGACCCACTTCATCACCTTGCCGGTCTCCTGGGCGATGCGCCCGTACTCGGCCGAGGTCTTGGCGCAGATCTGCCAGGGACCGTCCATCTCGTTGCCGATGCACCAGAACTTGATGTCGTGCGGCTGTTCGTAGCCGTGGGCGCGGCGCAGGTCCGAATAGTGGGTGCCGCCCGGGTGGTTGCAGTATTCGAGGAAATGGCGGGCCTCGTCCGCGCCGCGCGTGCCGACATTGACCGCGAACATCGGCTCGAGGTCCGCCTTGCGGCACCAGGTGATGAACTCGTTGGTGCCGAACTGGTTGGTCTCGGTCGAGTGCCAGGCCAGGTCCAGGCGGACGGGGCGGTCCTCCTTGGGGCCGACGCCGTCTTCCCAGTTGTAGCCCGACAGGAAGTTGCCGCCCGGATAGCGGACGATGGTCACGCCCAATTCCTTGGTCAGGTCCAGCACGTCCTGGCGGAAGCCTTCCGGCGTGGCGGTGGCGTGGCCGGGCTCGTAGATGCCGCCATAGACGCAACGGCCCATGTGCTCGACGAAGGTGCCGAAGATCCGGCGGTCCAGCGGGGCCACCACGAAGTCGGCGTCGGCGATGATCTTGGCGGTCAGCATGGCGAGCTCGTGCAGCTAGAGAAGGTGGAACAGCAGGTCGTTGACGCGGCGCTCGGCGTCGGCGAGGGCGGTGTCGATCGGTTTGCGGCCGGTGATGCCGTTGGCCATCTCGTCGCCGATGATGTCCTGGATCGCGAACTGGCGCTCGACCTCCGGCGGCAGGGTCTGGCCGATCGTGGCCAGCGGTGCGATGGCCTGGCGGTGGGGCAGGGCCTTGAAGCGCGGGCTGTCGATCACCGCCTGCATGGCCGGCAGGTGTCCGGTGCGCGACCAGTCGTAGTCGTGGTCGGCCAGGAACTTAACGAGGCGATAGACCGCCGCGCGCTGCTCGGCCGTCCGCTCGCGGTGCGGTACGACCCAGGCGTGGCCGTCGACATAGGCGGCGTCCTTGGTCCCGAAGATCCGGGGATAGGGCACGACGGCGTAGCCGCCCGACAGCGGCCGGCCGGGCGTGTGCGCTTCGGCCTCGAAGGTCCCGATCATCCAGGTGCCGACCAGATAGACCCCGCCGTCGCCGTTCATGAAGCCGCTGGTGGCGGCGGGATAGTCCTGGTCGCGGGTCGACAGGTTCTCGTCGTGCAGAGTCTTGAACAGGGCGACGATGCGGTGGGCTTCCGGCGTCGTCAGCTTGATGTGCTTGGGATCGGTGAAGAACACCGCATCCTGGGTCATCAGGTAGGTGTAGAGGTTGCGGGTGTAGCTGGCCGTCTCGTTGGCCATGGCCTGGACCAGGTAGGGCTTGCCGGTGGCGGCCTTGAACTGGCGGGCCTGGGCCAGCAGCTCGTCGGCGCTGGTGGGCAGGACCGGCTGGCCGTCCTTGACCAGTCCCGCCTGGCTGAACTGGTTCATGTTGATGTGCCAGAGCGGCGCCCAGTTGTCGAAGGGCAGGCCCCAGACCTGGCCCTGCTTGGTCACCCCCTCGCGGGCGGCGCGGGTGAAGGCGGCGGGATCGACGCCGACGCTCTCCAGCCCTGGTCCCATCGGCTCGATCAGGCCGCGCGACTGGTAGTCCGAGATCGCCGACATGTGCATGGTCACCAGGTCGGGCGGATCGCCCGCCGCGAACTGGGCCGACAGCTGGTCGTAGCCGGGCCAGGCGGCGATGTTGACCTTCAGCCGGATGTCCGGGTTCTCGCGCTGGAACTGGTCCAGCAGGCCGGTGATGATCTCGCACTCGCCGTCGGGATTGCGCGCGCCGGCCCCGGCCGAGCGGCACTCGCCGAAGATCCGCTGGACGGTGATCTGGGTGACGTCCGGCTTCTTGGCGCAACTGGTCAGGACCAGGGCGACGGCGGCCAGGGCGAGGGCTCGCAGGGGGCGGCTCATCGCACGGCCGCTCCCGACACCGCCCGCACGATGTACTTCTGGAAGAACACGTAGACGACCAGGATCGGCGCGCTGGCGAACACCGCCTGAGCCATCAGGAAGCCCAGGCCGCTGGTCTGGGCGAAGTTGATCTGCGAGCTGGCCACGCCCACCGTCAGGGTGAACATCTCGGACCGCGTCGCCGAGATCAGCGGCCACCAGTAGTCGTTCCACGACGACAGGAAGGTGAAGATGCCCAGGGTCGCCTGGGCGGGCAGGGTCAGGGGCAGCAGCACCTTCCAGAACACCTGGCGGCGCGAGGCCCCGTCCAGCATCGCCGCCTCGTCCAGCTCGACCGGGATGGCCTTGAAGTACTGGGTCATCAGGAACACCCCGAACGGCGCGGCCAGGCCGGGCAGGATCAGGCCGGGATAGGTGTTGTGCAGGTGCAGGGCGCTGAACAGCTGGTGGCGGGTGATGATCACCGACTGCTCGGGCACGGCCAGGCCGAACAGCACCAGGGCGAACAGCCACTTGCGGCCCGGGAACTCCAGCCGCGCGAAGCCGTAGCCGGCCAGGGACGACAGGGCCAGCACGCCGGCCGTGGTGCACAGCGAGACCAGCAGGCTGTTGGCCAGCCAGCGGAACACCGCCGCCCGGGCCAGGATCGAGCCGTAATTCTCCAACGTGTAGGGGCCGCGGAACACCGAGGCGGTGTCGCGCAGCAGCTCGCCGTTCGACTTCAGCGACAGGCCCACGGTCCACATCAAGGGCATGATCATGACCAGGGCGGCCAGGGTCAATGCGGCCCAGCCCAGGCGGTTGATCCACGGATTGCGCCCGGCGGCGCGGTCCAGAGCGCTCATCGGACCGCCTCCTTCTCGCGCGTGGTCACGTACTGCAGCACGGTGGCGACCAGGATCAGGCCGAACAGGATCTCCGAGGCGGCGGCCGCGTAGCCGATGTCCCAGCGCCGGAAACCGACCTCGTAGATGAACAGCACGATCGGCCGCGAGGAGCCGCTGGGACCGCCCTGGGTCAGCAACTGGGCCTGGCCGAACAGTTGGAACTGCAGCACGCACTGGATGATCACCACCAGCACCAGGGTCCGGCGGATCGAGGGCAGGGTGATGCGAGTCAGGGCCTTCCAGGGGCTGGCCTTGTCCAGGGCGGCGGCTTCGTAGAGCTCGGCGGGAACCTGCTGCAGGGCGGCCAGGTACAGCATCATCGGCAGGCCCAGGCACCACCAGACGGTGGTCAGGGCGATGGCCGGCAGCACCAGGTCGGGATGGCTGAGCAGCGGGATCGGCGGCTGACCGACCGCGTGCAGGATGTTGGCGATCAGTCCGCCATCGGGGATCAGCACCAGCCGCCAGATCAGGGTGACGATGGTCACCGACAGCACCGAGGAACTGAAGAACACGCCCCGGAAGAAGGCCGCCGCCCGGGTGGGACGGTTCAGGGCGATGGCCAGGGCCAGGGCGATCACCGCCAGCGGCGGCACGGTCAGCAGCACGAACCAGAAGGTGTTGCGCACCGCCTGCAGGAAGACGCCGTCGCGCAGCAGCCGGCCGAAGTTCTCGAGCCCGACGAACGCCTCGCCGCCGAACAGGTCGGCCTTGTGCAGGCTCAGCCACACCCCGGCCAGCAGCGGGTAGAGCAGCAGCGTGAGATAGACCAGCAGGTACGGCGTCACGAACAGGCTGTTGACCCAGGTGCCCTTGCGAGGCGAGGCGGCGGTCATGCGACAGCCCCAATGGGCGGGGGGGCGTAGTGGGCGCGGTCGTCGGCGTCGAACAGGTGCACGGCGCCGTCCAGGGCCAGGCCGACCGCGTCGCCCATGGCCGCGCGGCTGGTCCCGGCGTCCTCCGCGGTGATCGCCGCCCCGTCGGCCAGGCGCAGATAGACCAGGGTGCGGTCGCCCAGGCGCTCGACGAACTCGACCTTGGCGTCGACCAGGCCCGCGCCCGGCGCGACCACCTTCACGGCCTCGGCGCGCACGCCCAGGCGCCAGGCGGCGCTGGCGGGCAGGGCGGCGAGCGGGACTTCGGTGTCGACGGTCGCGCCGCCCGGCAGGGTGGCGCGGGCCACGCCGCCGGCGCCTTCGCCCAGCGTCACGTCCAGGAAGCTCATCGGCGGCGCGCCGACGAAGGTGGCCACGAAGCGGTTGGCGGGCCGGGCGTAGATCTCCATCGGCGTGCCGACCTGCTGGATCCTGCGGTCGCTCATGACGACGATGCGGTCGGCCAGGGTCATGGCTTCGACCTGGTCGTGGGTGACCAGGATCATCGTCGCCTCGACCCGGCGGCGCAGCTGGGCCAGCTCCAGCCGGGTGCGCATGCGAAGGGCCGCGTCGAGGTTCGAGAGCGGCTCGTCGAACAGGAACAGGTCGGGTTTCTTGACGATGGCCCGGCCGATGGCGACGCGCTGGCGCTGGCCGCCCGACAGCTGGCCGGGCTTGGACTGCAGGAAGCGCTCGATCTCCAGGATGCGCGCCGCCTCGGCCACGCGGGTCTCGATCTCGGCTTTCGGGACCTTCGCGTTACGCAGGCCGAACGCCATGTTCTCGAAGATCGTCATGTGCGGGTAGAGGGCGTAGTGCTGGAACACCATCGCCACGCCGCGGTCGCCCGGCGCCAGGGCGTCGACCCGGCGTTCGCCGATGTGGATCTCGCCGGTCTCCACCGTCTCCAACCCAGCGATCATCCGCAGCAGGGTGGACTTGCCGCAGCCCGACGGACCGAGGAAGGCGATGAACTCGCCGGAGGCGATGTCGAGGCAAATGTCGTCGAGCACGGCGACGGAACCGAAGCTCTTGCTCAGATGGTCAAGCCGCACACGCGCCACGCATCCACTCCCCAGTCGGCTCGCGACGCGTGACGGAAGGGTGGCGTGAAGCCGTCGTCTCCTCCCGGTCACGGCGCCAGAGCGCTCTTGCTTCCGCCCGCCTTTGATTGGGGGCTGGTTATTGTCTGAGTTATTTACTCAGACAAAAGCGGGATAACGATGAATCCTGGAGGGCGCAAGATCAAAAGTATGATGATTGGCCGCACGCCCGGTTCCGCGGTGGAGAGGTTACGGAAGGGAAGCTGTAATTGTCGGACTATAAAGCCGTCATCCCCCGGCGGGGCGGGGGATGACGAGCTTGGGGCCGTTCCTTACAGCACGCCGTCCACGGCGCGACGCACGCCCAGCGGATTGTCCGCCTTCAGGGCCGGCGGCAGCAGGGTGTCGGGGATGTCCTGGTAGCAGACCGGGCGCAGGAAGCGCTCCATGGCGCGGGTGCCGACCGAGGTGCCGCGCGGGTCGGAGGTGGCCGGGAACGGACCGCCGTGGACCATGGCGTGCGAGACCTCGACGCCGGTCGGCCAGCCGTTGGCCAGGATGCGGCCGGCCTTGCGCTCCAGGATCGGGATCAGGCCGCGCGCGGCCTCGGCGTCGGCGGCGTCCATCTGCAGGGTGGCGGTCAGCTGCCCCTCCAGGCCCTCCAGCACGGCGGCCAGTTGGACGGCGTCCCGCACGCGGACGATCAGCGAGGACGAGCCGAACACCTCGTGGCTCAGCACTTCGTCGCGCTGGAAGGTCTCGGCGTCGACGGCGAACAGCGCGCCGACCGCCTGGTTGACGCCGTCGCCGACGCAGCCGCGCGCCAGTTGCTGGACGCCTTCGCGATTGCTCAGCTGGTCCACGCCCTGCTCGTAGGCGCCGAAGATGCCCGGCGTCAGCATGACGTGCGGCTGGGCGGCGGTGAGGGCGGTGACGGCGGCGGCCTCGAAGCGGTCGAGGTCGGGACCGGCCAGGGCGAAGATCAGGCCGGGATTGGTGCAGAACTGGCCCGCGCCCATGGTCAGCGAGCCGATGAAGGCCGTGCCCAGCGCCTCGGCCCGGGCGGCCAGGGCGGCGGGCATCAGCACCACCGGATTGATGCTGCTCATCTCGGCGAAGACCGGGATCGGCTCGGGTCGGCTCGCGGCGATCCGCATGAAGGCCGTGCCGCCGGCCCGCGAACCGGTGAAGCCCACGGCCTTGATGCGAGAATCAGCGACCAGGCCGGTTCCCAACGTGCGTTGCTGGCCGATCAGGATGGCGAAGACGCCGGCGGGCAGGCCCGCGGTCTTGATCGCCTTGTCGATCGCGCTTCCGACCAGGGCGCCGGTGTTGGGGTGGGCGGAGTGACCCTTGACGATCACCGGGCAGCCGGCCGCCAGGGCCGAGGCGGTGTCGCCGCCGGCCGTCGAGAAGGCCAGCGGGAAGTTGCTGGCGCCGAACACCACGACCGGGCCCAGCGGGATGAAGCGCTGGCGCAGGTCCGAGCGGGGCAGGGGCGTGCGATCGGGCATGGCCGGATCGATCCGCGCGCCGATCCAGTCGCCGCGCCGCACGACCTGGGCGAACAGCCGAAGCTGGCCGCAGGTGCGGCCGCGCTCGCCGGTGATCCGGGCCACCGGCAGGCCGGTCTCGGCCACGGCGGTCTGGATCAGTTCGTCGCCCAGGGCCTCGATCTCGGCGGCGATCGCCTCGAGGAAGGCGGCGCGGGTTTCCAGGTCGGTCTCGCGATAGACGTCGAACGCGGCGGCCGCGGCGGCGAGCGCCGCCTCGATCTGGGCGGGGCTGGGCTCTGGGAAGCTTTGGCCGAAGTGTTCGTTGGTGGCGGGGTTCAAGGCCCGCAGGGCGGCTTCGGCCATTCGTTGTCTCGCTCTATTCAATGAACGCTGGAGCGACGACCCGTCGGCCCAGCAGGAAGGCGTCGGCGACGTGACGCAGCGGGCTGACGTCGACATCGCTGGCGGAGCCGGCCACCAGGCGCGCGAAGGCGTCGTAGAGACCGGCGTATTCGGCGTCCGGCCCCTCGCGAAGCAGCACGTCGTCGATCCATAGCTTGGCGCCGCCGTGCGACAGCTTCAACACGTTGTTACCGGTATCTTCGTCGCCGGTCTCGACCGTGATGTCCCAGCTTTGCGGGCCGGTCTGCAGGAAGTCGAACTCGGCGCGGATCGGCGCGCCGGCGGCGTCGACGAAGTCCAGCTCGGCCTGGATCGGCGACTGGCAGTTCTCGGGCACGTGCAGGGTCGCGCTCGTCAGGAAGAACGGCCGGGGCAGGATGGCGGTGGCGATCGACAGGGCGTTGATGCCCGGATCGAAGACGCCCAGGCCGCCGGCCTCCCAGATCCAGGTCTGGCCCGGGTGCCAGACGCGGACGTCCTCGCGCCAGTCGATGCGCACCGACTTGATGGTCTTGTCGGCCAGCCATTCGCGGGCCGGCGCCACGCCCAGGGCGTAGCGCGAGTGCCAGGTGGTCTGCAGGGTCAGGCCGCGCTCGGCGGCGGTCTGGCGCAGGTCTTCGACCTCGCTCAGCGTCGCGCCGGGCGGCTTTTCCAGCATCACGTGCTTGCCGGCGGCCAAGGCCAGGTGGGCCAAGGCGTGGCGCGGCTGGGGCGGGGTGCACAGCGACACCGCGTCCA
Source organism: Caulobacter sp. 05L422 (assembly GCF_056397765.1). NCBI lineage: Bacteria > Pseudomonadati > Pseudomonadota > Alphaproteobacteria > Caulobacterales > Caulobacteraceae > Caulobacter > Caulobacter sp. 05L422. The sequence goes on from NZ_JBFTOB010000031.1 coordinate 58,415, forward strand.
CCGCCACGTCGCTGGCCAGCAGCTCGGCCAGGGTCGTGAAGTGGGCGACGCCGTCGAGGTCGGCGTTGCGGCTGACCACGGCGACCAGCTCGAAGCGGTCATCGGCGGCGATGGCGGGCAGGTGCTGGTCGCGGGCGATCTTGCCCAGGCCGACCAGGGCCAGGCGGATCTTGCTCACAGGGCGCGCACCGTCACCGGCTTGTCCTGCGCCTGGGCCAGGGGATTGCTGACGGAGTAGAGGAACGGCGCGGCGCCGATCTCGAACACGTCGCCGACCTTCGTCTGGAAGCCTTCCGAGAACGACAGGGTCGCCGTGCCGAAGAAGTGCACGTGCACGTCGCCCGGCTTGCGGAAGAGGTCGTACTTGAAGTGGTGGTGCTCGAGGTTGGCGATCGTGTGGGACATGTTCGCCTCGCCCGACAGGAAGGGCTTTTCCCAGACCACCTGGCCGCCCCGCAGGATCTTGCTGGCGCCGCGCACGTCGGCCGGCAGCTCGCCGGTCAGCAGTTCGGGGCCCAGGGCCGCCTGGCGCAGCTTGGAGTGGGCCAGCCACAGATAGTTGCCGCGCTCGATCACGTGGTCCGAGAACTCGTTGGCCAGGCAGAAGCCCAGGCGGTAGGGCGCGCCGTCGGGACCGATGATGTAGACGCCGGCGATCTCGGGCTCCTCGCCGCCGTCCTGGGCGAAGGCGGGCGAGGTCAGGGGCGCGCCATGGCCGACCACGTGCGAGCCGTCGCCCTTGTAGAACCACTCCGGCTGGGCGCCGACCGCGCCGGCGGCGGGCTTGCCGCCCTCGACGCCCATCAGGAACATCCGCATGGAGTCGGTCAGCTGTTCACCCGCCTGGGCGGCCTTGTGCATCTTGTCGCGACCCTCGGCCGAGCCCAGGTGGGTCAGGCCGGTGCCGGTCAGGATCAGGTGGGCGGGATCGGGATGATCGATCGGGGCCAGCACCCGGCCCTCGGCCAGGGCGGCGGGGATGTCGATCTCGGCGCCCAGCGGGTTGGCCTGGGCGGCCTCGGCCAGGGTGGCGCCGGCCGCCAGGGCGGCCTGGGCCAGGGCCAGCAAGGTGTCGGCCACCTCGACCTTGCGGGCCAGGCCCGCATCGTTGACCGCCGCGAGGATTCGCGTCCCGCCCTGTTCCTTCAGTTGCACAAAGCGCAGCACCATGGCTGTCGTGACTCCCAAGAGATTGGCCAACGGGTTTGGCTATTTAGTCAGACAAATAGCGAACTGCCGGGCGGTGTCAAACCCGGATCGGCGGGCTCGCGACGGTGGTCCGGACGAGGCGGGGCGCTGTGGAAACACGAGAACCGGCGCAAACCCGCGCCGTGTCGGCGTTTGGCAATCATCATACTTTTCAGCGTGAAAATCCGCTTCGCGTGAACGGCGCCGTGGCTGCGAAATCCCTTGTCGGCGCACAAACTGTCTCGTTAGTGTCGCGCTGCGTCGAGATCGGCGGACGGACGGGGGCTCCGTTCATCGACTGGACAGGGAGGCAAAGCGCGCGTGCGGAAGAAGAAGGATAAGGCCGGGGACGGCGATTTCGCGCGGGACAGCCTTGCGGCCACCAGCCGGATTCACGGTTCGATCGCCCGCAACCTGGGCGTGGCCATCGTCTCGGGCCAGTACCAGCCGGGCGACATCCTCAACAACGAGATCGATTCCAGCGAGCAGCTGCAGGTCTCGCGCAGCGCTTACCGCGAAGCCATCCGCATCCTGGCGGCCAAGGGTCTGGTCGAGAGCCGCCCCAAGACCGGCACCCGGGTCACCGAGCGCAACCGCTGGAGCCTGCTGGACCCCGAGGTCCTGGCCTGGTTCTTCGAGTCCGAGCCCAGCGAGGAGTTCCTCAAGGGGCTCTACGAGCTGCGGATGATCGTCGAGCCGGCTGCCGCGGCCCTGGCCGCCGAGCGCCGCGACGACGGCCAGTTGGAGCGCATGCGCAAGGCGCTGATCCAGATGGAGAGCCAGACCCTGGCCACCGAGGCCGGCCAGGCCGCCGACCGCGACTTCCACGACACCGTGCTGGAGGCCACCGCCAACGCGCCGCTGTTCACGCTCAGCAGCAGCATCGGCGCGGCGGTGCGCTGGACGACGATCTTCAAGCAGCGCAAGCGCGAGCTGCCGCGCGACCCGATGCCCGACCACTGGAAGGTGTTCGACGCCATCGCCGCCGGAAGGCCGGACCAGGCGCGGCAGGCGATGGAGCGGCTGGTGGGGCTGGCGCTGGAAGACACGCGGGCGGCGATCGAGTCCTAGGGACTGGTTTCCTTCTCCCCTTGGGAGGAGGAGGGATCAGTCTAGCAGGTACAGTCCCGCGCCATGCGGCGGCAGGGTCCGTTTCAGCCCGCCCACGGCCGCGCCATCGGCCTTGCGGGTCCAGAGGTCGCGCACCAGCATGAGGGGGCCCACCCCCAACGTTCTAGAATCGACCCCGACCGCCATCTCTGCATCGGTCGTGTTGAACAGCGCCACATATCGCGCCTTCGAGCCCGGAACCTCCGCCGTCCAGACGACGCTTCCGCCGGTGTTGAGCACCGGCCGGTTCCCCGTGCTGCGCTGGTTCACGGCCAGCACCTCGTCATTGGTCAGCAGGGCCGTCGTCGCCGGATCCAGCTTGCGCAGGTCGCCGCCCATGATCAGCGGCGAGCGGGCGATCGACCACAGGGTCATCATGGTGCGCTGCTCGTCGGGCGTGAACCGCGTGGTCCGCTTGCCCAGGTCCAGCACGCCCAGCGGCAGCATGTCGGCGTCGGGCCAGCAGCCGGGGATGCGGTACGGGTTCCAGCGCTCCAGCCGGCCGAACTGCTCCATCAGCAGCGGCCACTGGTCCCAGAAGTCGTCGCTGATCCGCCAGAGGTTGGCGTGACGCTGCACATGGCTGGCGGCGTCCAGCGGCGTCTCGCCCGGCGACAGGCTCAGCACCATCGGCCGACCGCTGGCGTCGATGGCCTTGCGCACGGCTTCGATCTCCGGCGCGTGGTCGTGATAGGGCCGGCTCATGTCGTCGACCTTGACGTAGTCGACGCCCCAGGCTGCCAGCAGCTTGAAGACGCTGTCGTAATAGGCCTGGGCGCCGGGCTTGGTCATGTCGACGCCGTACATGTCCGGGTTCCAGGGGCACAGGCTGGCCCGGTCGACGATGTCGCCGATGCGGGCGTCGGTTCCCAGCACCGGCAGGTTCCGATCCGCCGCCTGGCGGGGCGCGCCGCGCATCAGGTGGATGCCGAACTTCAGGCCCAGGGCGTGCAGCCGGTCGCCCAGCGGCTTGAACCCCGCGACGCCAGTTGAAGTGGGCGCGGCCGAGGAGGGGAAGCGGTTGACGGCCGGCAGCAGCCGTCCCCACGGATCCAGTTCGAGATGGGCGTCCTTGCGGTAGTCGAAGCCCGTCGCGCCCGGCTCGTACCACTGGATGTCGACCGTGAAGACGTCGTAGCCGTGCGGCAGCAGCACCTTGGCCATCACCTTGGCGTTGTCGATCGCCTGGTCTTCCGTCAGGGTGGTGGCGAAGCTGTCCCAGCTGTTCCAGCCCATCGGCGGAGTCCGGGCCAGGCGGCGGAAGGCGAGGGGATCGGCGGCCCCATTGGCGGTCATGGCGAGGCCCGGAAGCCAGGGCGCGGCCACCGAAGCGGCCAGCAAGGTCCGGCGAAGGGCGCGGAATTGGCTCCTCGCGAGCGGATTTTTCGAGTCCATCGGCGCCTCCCGAGCGACCTATCGTCCGACAACAAACGGCGAATGATTTTCTTTTGCGTTCAATTGGAAAACACGGCTTGCCGGCCTTGTCGAGCGGTGCAGCTCTCACGTTGACGCCGCGTCTTGGCCGGTATAGTCAGACAAATAAACAGGGGTGAACCGAACGGGCTGTCGATCGCTCCGTCCAGATGGCGGACAATCCTCATGTCACCCGCCAGGCCCTCCCGCTGTCGCCGCCTATCAAGGACTGTCATGAGCTCTGCCGCCGTTCCGCCCCGCGCCCTTCGTTCGCGCGCCTGGTTCGACAATCCGGACAACGCGGACATGACGGCGCTCTATCTGGAGCGCTACCTGAACTTCGGCCTGTCGCTGGATGAGCTGCAGTCGGGCAAGCCGATCATCGGCATCGCCCAGACCGGCAGCGACCTGTCGCCCTGCAACCGCCACCACCTGGTGCTGGCCGAGCGCATCCGCGAAGGCATCCGCACGGCCGGCGGCATCGCCCTGGAGTTCCCGGTCCACCCGATCCAGGAGACCGGCAAGCGGCCGACCGCGGGCCTGGACCGCAATCTCTCGTATCTGGGCCTGGTGGAGACCCTGTACGGCTATCCGATCGACGGGGTGGTGCTGACCATCGGCTGCGACAAGACCACCCCGGCCTGCCTGATGGCCGCCGCSACGGTCAACATCCCGGCCATCGCCCTGTCGGTCGGCCCGATGCTGAACGGCTGGCACAAGGGCCAGCGCACCGGYTCGGGCACCATCGTSTGGAAGGCCCGCGAGCTGCTGGCGGCCGGCGAGATCGACCGCGCCGGCTTCATCAAGCTGGTGGCCAGYTCGGCYCCGTCGACCGGCTACTGCAACACCATGGGCACGGCCACGACCATGAACTCGCTGACCGAGGCGCTGGGCATGTCGCTGACCGGCTCGGCGGCGATCCCGGCCCCCTACAGGGATCGRCAGCAGAACGCCTACGAGACCGGCCTGCGGATCGTCGAGCTGACCCTGCAGGACATCAAGCCSTCCGACATCCTGACCCGCGACGCGTTCCTCAACGCCATCGTCGTCAACTCGGCGATCGGCGGCTCGACCAACGCYCCSATCCACCTGAACGGCCTGGCCCGCCACATGGGCGTGGAGCTCAGCGTCGACGACTGGCAGACCTATGGCGAGGAGGTGCCGCTGCTGGTCAACCTGCAGCCGGCCGGCGAGTATCTGGGCGAGGACTATTACCGGGCCGGCGGSGTGCCGGCCGTGGTCAACCAGCTGATGGGCCAGGGCCTGATCCGCGAGGACGCCCTGACCGTGTCGGGCCAGACGATCGGCGAGGCCTGYCGGGGSGCGACCATCGAGGACGAGGCGGTGATCCGCMCCTTCGACAAGCCGCTGGTCCAGCGCGCCGGCTTCGTGGTCATGCGCGGCAACCTGTTCAACTCGGCGATCATGAAGACCAGCGTGATCACCGCCGAGTTCCGCGACCGCTACCTGTCCGACCCCGACGACCCGGACGCCTTCGAAGGCCWGGCCGTGGTGTTCGACGGTCCSGAGGACTACCACCATCGCATCGACGAYCCGGCCGTCGGCATCACCGAGCGCAGCGTGCTGTTCATGCGCGGCGCCGGGCCCATCGGCTATCCCGGYGCGGCCGAGGTCGTGAACATGCGGGCCCCCGACTACCTGATCAAGCGCGGCATCCACCARCTGCCSTGCATCGGCGACGGGCGCCAGTCGGGCACCTCCGGCTCGCCCTCGATCCTCAACGCCTCGCCCGAGGCGGCGGCCGGCGGCGGCCTGGCCCTGCTCAGGAGCGGCGACCGGGTGCGGGTCGACCTGCGCAAGTCGCGGGTCGACGTGCTGGTCACCCCCGAGGAGATCGTCGCCCGGCGCAAGGCGCTGGAGGCGGCCGGCGGCTTCAAATATCCGGAAAGCCAGACGCCCTGGCAGGAGATCCAGCGGGCCAT
>NZ_JBFTOB010000032.1:0-58005 GCF_056397765.1 Caulobacter sp. 05L422
CACGCGCTTTGTCCCCGTTCGACGCCGACGGCGGGCGGGGCCTGCAACGCCAGGCTCCCCGGACACGCTGAAGTAACCCCCTCCAGCCCAGTCCCGCTCGATCGCCCCCCGCCGCCGCATCGGTCGCTGGCCATGCGCCCTTTCCCTGCAACGAGGTGAKATCAGGATATGGGCGCTTTGAAGGGGTGAGCACAGACCCGGGTCGAGAAAGTTCAGGGCGTTGAAATCGCGGGGGTTTGTTTGCTGAACGCCGAGCATAAGCGCCCTTGCCCCCTCCCTCTCCCCTCCGGGAGAGGGTGAAAGGAGGGCGTTCCATCGCCCCGGCTCGCAAGGGACGACGTAGACAACAGCGCAGGAGTTCGAACTTGAATCGTTTCGTCGTGATCTCCGGCTGCTCCAGCGGCGGCAAGTCTACCCTGCTGGACGAGCTGAAGCGGCGCGGCCTCGCCGTGGTCGAGGAGCCCGGCCGGCGGATCGTGCGGGCGGAACTGACCGGCGACGGCGCGGCCTTGCCATGGGTCGACGCGGCGGCGTTCGCGCAGCGAGCCGTGGCTATGGCGCTGGCTGATCGGGACGAGGCCGAGCGCCTGGATGGCTGGGTGTTCTTCGACCGGGGCCTGGTCGACGCGGCGGCCGCCCTGGAGCATGCGACGGGCGAGGCCGTGCTGCAGCGGCTGGGCCGCGCCCATCGCTATCACCGACAGGTGTTCCTGACGCCGCCCTGGCCGGAGATCTATGTCAACGACCCCGAGCGGCCCCACGGGTTCGAGGCGGCACGGGCGGAGTATGGGCGGTTGCTGGAGGCCTATGCGGCGCTGGACTACGCGGTCTCGATCCTGCCCAAGATCGACGTCGCCGCGCGCGCCGACGTCCTGCTGGAGGTGTTGGAGGTCTAGGAAGCGCTGGGGACACGCGCGCGTGTCCCCAGCCGTGCCAGCCGACGTCTATTCGCCCTTCAACTGGCGATCGAAGAACTCCAGGTGCGTCTTCAGCACGTGCAGGCCCTTGGTCTTGCTGCCGGGCGCGCTGTGGCGCTCGCCCGGATAGAGCATCATCTCGAACGGGATGGCGTTCTTCTGCATCGCCGCGATCAGGCGGGTGCTGTTTTCGAAGATGACGTTGTCGTCGGCCATGCCGTGCAGCAGCAGCAGGCTGTCCGGCTTCAGGTTCTTCAGACGATTGAGCGCGTCGGAATTGGCGTAGCCTTCCTTATTCTCGTCCGGCTTGCCCATGAACTGCTCGGTGTAGTGGGTGTCGTAGAGGCCCCACTCGGTCGGCGGCGCGCCGGCCGCGCCCGCCTTGAACGGGGTGTCCGGCGCGGTCAGCAGCATCAGGGTCATGAACCCGCCGTACGACCAGCCCATCACGCCCAGCTTGTCGGCGTCGACATAGGGCAGGCCCGCCAGGAACTTGGCGCCGGCCAGCTGGTCCTCGACCTCGACCGTGCCCATGCGGCGGTCCAGGGCGCGCTTGAACTTGGCGGAGCGGTTGCTGCTGCCGCGGTTGTCCAGCTTGAAGATGACGTAGCCGTCCTCGAGATAGGGCCGCTCGCCGACCTTCTGCCAGGACCGACTGACGGTCTGGGCGTGCGGGCCGCCATAGACCGAGACGATGGCCGGATACTTCTTGGCCGGGTCGAAGCCGACCGGCTTGAGGATCTCGTAGTTCAGCACCTCGCCGTCGGACGCCTTCAGCGTGCCGTACTCCGGAACGGGCAAGGTGGCGGCGTAGGGGCCGTAGGGGTGGCTGGCGTCGAGCTTGTTCTCCTCGATCCAGCGCACGCGCTTGCCCGTGGCGTCATAGAGCGCGGTCTGGGGCGGGGTCTTGGGATCGCTGTAGCCGGCCGTGAAGGCGTTGCCCGCCTCGGCGACCTTGGCGGTCCACCAGCCGCCGGCCGGGGTCAGGGCCTTGGGCTTGCCGGGTTTGGCGTAGCTGACCTCGTAGATTCGGCGTTCCAGCGGGGTGTCGATCGAGGCGGAGAAGATCGCGATCTTGCGAGCTTCGTCGACGCCTTCCAGCGCGGTGATCGGCCAGTCGCCCTGGGTGACCTGGGCGATCAGCTTGCCGCCGGCGGCGTAGTGGTAGAGGTGGTTGTAGCCCGACTTCTCGGACGACCACAGGAAGCTGCCGTCCTTCAGCGGATGGAAGTCGTCGTTCAGCTCGATCCAGTGGGCGTCGGTCTCGGTCAGGATCGTCTTGCCCCCAACCATCTGATTGGAGCCCTTGGCCGGGTCGTAGGCGATCAGCTCGACGGTCTTCTGGTCGCGGGTCTGGCGCTGGACGTACAGGGTCTTGCCGTCGGCCGACCAGTCGACGCGGGCGACATAGATGTCCTTGTTGGGGCCCAGGTCGATCTGCACGACCTTGCCGGTGGCCAGGTCCTGGACGAACAGGTCGACCACGGCGTTCGGGCGGCCGGCGCGCGGATAGCGCTGCTCGACCACCGTGGCGCCGCCCGGACCGATGTCGGCGCGCGGGATCACGTCGACGGTGCTCTCGTCGACGCGGGTGTAGGCGATGCTGGTTTCGGCGGGGTTCCACCAGTAGCCGGTGAAGCGGTCCATTTCCTCCTGGGCGACGAACTCGGCCGTGCCGAACGACAGGGCGTCCTTGCCCTCGGTCGTCAGGGCCTTCTCGGCGTCGCCGGTCGCCCCCCGATTTAGGGGCTTGATGTAGAGGTTCTGGTCGCGGACGTAGGAGACGAAGCCGCCCTTGGGCGAGACCTTGGCGTCGACCTCGTCGCCGGGGGTCTGGGTCAGGCGGCTGACCTTGCCGTCGGCGACGCTGTCCAGATAGAGGTCGCCGTCCAGCGGCACCAGGATGAAGCGGCCTTCCTTGTCCCAGCTGTATTCGACGATGCCGCGGGCCGAGACGCGGGCGCGTTCACGTCGGGCCTTCTCGGCTTCCGACAGTTCCTTGCCGCCGGCCGACAGGGCCGCCGAGTCGATCAGGCGATAGGGCTCGCCGCCCTTGATGTCGGCCGCCCACAGGTCCTGGACGTTGGCCGCCTCGGCCTTGCCCTTCAGATAGGTGACGCGCTTGCCGTCCGGCGACAGGGCCACGCCCTTGGCGGTGGGACCGTTCAAGGCCGGGTCGGCGAAGATCCGCTCCGGGGTCAGTTTTTCCGCCAACACAGGCGACGACAGGGCGAGGCAGGCCGCGATGGCCAGGAGCGAGGGTCTGATCATGGCGCGGGACGCTATCGGCGAGCGTGACTGTTGTCAGCAGGGAAGTTTGGCTCGCCCTTGTCGTGGCCGCAGGTGCGTCAGCTCGCCGCGCCTCGATGGAATCGCTTGCAATGACACCGGTGTTAGCGGTAACAGCTCGTCCGTGAGGCGCCGAGCGCCTCTGCCCTTCCTGGGCGTTTCCTCCCTAATGACTTCAAGCCCGGTCTTTTTGGCCGGGCTTTCTTTTTGGGCGCGACCCTGGCGGAGCGCATGAAAAAAGGGCCGGAGGTTTCCCTCCGGCCCTTCGCTTCGTCAGTGACGCCGCGGTCCTAGAACCGCTTGCGGATCGTCACGTAGCCCTGGCGCGGGGCGCCCGGCAGCAGGGTCATGGCCGTGCCGCCCGGGTCGGCCTTGGCCGCGCCGCCCGAACCCACCGTCGAGATGTAGTCCTCGTCGGTCAGGTTGGTGATGTTGGCCTGAACCTCCAGGCCGCGCAGCCAGGCGTTGTCGCCGCCGTCGAAGCGGTAGCCCACCGTCAGGTCGGCCACCGTGAAGCCCTCGACGTTGCCGCCGTCGTTCTCGAACGTGTACCAGCGCGAGCTGGTGTAGCTGACGCCGAGATTGGCGAAGAGGCCCGGGCCGTTGTCGTAGCCCAGGACGGCCTTGAACAGATGCTTGGGCGTGAAGACCACGTCCTTGTCCTTGGTGTGCATCGCTACCGCGCCGCCGGCGCCGGGGACGTCGTCCTGGTAGACGGAGTCGTTGTAGGCGTAGGAGCCGTACAGCGACCAGGCGTCGGTCAGGCGGTACTGGCCGGCCAGCTCGATCCCCTTGGTCTCGACCGCGCCGACGTTCGACAGAACGGCCGGCAGGCCCAGGATCGGCGGAGCCGTGCTGGCGCTGTCCAGGCGGTTCTCGAAGTCGACGTGATAGACCGCCGCCACGCCTTGGAAGCGGTCGGTCTTGAGGCGGACGCCGCCTTCGAAGGTCTTGGAGGTCTCGGGCTCGAGGTTGTCGCGGATGTAGTCGACGACGGTCTGGTTCTGCGAGGCGAACGGACCCGAGGTCGCGGCCGACACGAAGGCGGCCATGTTCTCGGTGTAGCCGGCGAAGAACTCCACGCCGTTGTTCAGGCTATAGACGGCGCCGACCTGGGGCAGGAAGCTGTCCTTGGACTCGATCTTGCCGTTCACCGCGCCGACGATCGACTTGACCTCGTTCTCGACCTTCAGGGCCTTGAAGCCGAAATTGACCTTCAGGGCGTCGGTCACGGTCCAGACGTCCTGGATGTAGCCGGTCGTGGTCTTGGTGTTGAACTTGTATTCCCACGAGGTCAGGAACGGGTTGGACTGGAAGTCCAGCGGGTCGCGCGACGGGGAAGACAGGGTCTCGGCGTAGAACCGGCGAGCCTGGTGGAAATCGTTGTCCTCGGTCCAGAAGCCGGCGCTGATCGCGTGGCCGCCCAGATCGACATAGACGTTGCCGATCAGACCCTTGCGATCGATGTCGTATTCGGTGGTGCGGATCGACAGCGGGGCGGCGTTCGATCCGGCCGTGCCGTAGCCGGGGCTGACCGTGTAGGGCGTGTACCACAGGCCCTGGCCTTCGTTCTTGTGGCCGTAGCCGGTCAGGTCGAAGCGGGCCATTTCGCCCAGGTCGTGCTTCAGCGTGACGGCGTAGATGTCGTCGTCGCGGATGCCGGCGCCGGCGTAATAGGCGTCGTCAGGCGTGGCCACGCCGTACTGGGCGTAGGGGTTGGTCCCCACGCCGGTCCAGTAGCCGCCGTTCAGGATCGGGTTCGGGCCCGCGTAGTTGGCCGGGTTGTTCAGCACCGTGGCGACGCCGACGGCCTTGTTCCAGTCGGGCTGGAAGTTGTCCCAGTCGCGGCCCAGGCGCTTGATCATGTCGAACGACATGTCCTGGTAGTCCTGCTCGCGGCGCTCGGAGTGGTTATAGAACGCGGTCAGCGAGCCGGTCTCGCCCAGGGGCAGCACGACCTTGGCGTCGAACTGGCGCTGCTTCTGCTCGCTGCCGCCCTTCCACTTGTCGGCCTTCTGGTCGACGCCCGAGATGTAGGCGCGCAGGCCGCCCAGGCTTTCGATCGCGCCGGTGTCGATGCGGCCGAACACCCGGTACATCGAGTCCGAACCGACCGTGGCGTTGGTCTGGACGTGGAACTCGCGCGACGGGTCGCGGGTGAAGAACTGCAGCGTGCCGCCCAGGTTCGAGGTCGAGGCGGTCGACAGCGAGCCGGCGCCCTGGGCCAGCTCGACCTTGCCCAGGTCTTCGCTGGTGACGGCGCGGCTGATGTGCAAGCCGTTGTAGTTGCCGTAGCTCATGTCGCCCAGCGGCACGCCGTCCAGCGTGAAGCCCAGGCGGCTCTGGTCGAAGCCGCGGATGGCGACGCGGGTCGACCACTCGTAGGCGCCGAACGCGTCGGCCGACTGGAAGCTGACGCCCGGCAGTTTCTCGATCGCGCGCAGCGGGCTGGAACCGGCGGCCAGGACTTCGATCTGGGTGGTGGTGATCGTCTGGACCTGGCGGCTCTGGCCCTGGCCCAGCACGATGACGGCGTCGACTTCGTTGGCGTCCGCCGGAGCGGCGTCGGCGGGGGCCGCGGCGGGCGCGGTTTCGGCGGCCAGGGCCAGGAGCGGCGTGGCCGACAGCAGGGCGCACAAGGCCCCGCCCAGCATCAGGTGTCGTTTCATGATTTGAATCCCCACGCCGGCGCTCAAGGGGAGCGGCGCCGGCTTAGTGATCTGCGGTAACAGTGCTCGGCGACAGAGTTTCGACAGTTCCATGTCAGGTTGCGGACGGTCCGGCGACGGCCGGATGACAGGCTGTCGCACCGCCGCGAGCCCCCTGCGCATTGCGGAATCCCGCCCCGAAGGCTATCTGAGCGCCCGACCCCTGATCCCCAAGATCTTCCCCGATCTGACCAGCGAGAACCAACGCCCCCCATGGCTCAGCAATATATTTTCCAGATGCAAGGCCTGACCAAGGCCTATCCCGGCGGCAAGAAGGTCTTCGAGAACATCTGGCTGTCGTTCTACTCCGACGCCAAGATCGGCGTCGTGGGCGTTAACGGCTCGGGTAAGTCGACCCTGCTGAAGGTGATGGCCGGGATCGACAAGGAATTCTCGGGCGAGGCCAAGGCCGCCGACGGCATCCGCCGCGGTTACCTCCCGCAGGAGCCGGTGCTGGACCCTACGCTCGACGTCTGGGGCAACGTCATCGCCGACTGCGAGGACAAGCAGATCTTCGACCGCTACAACGCGGCCGCCAACAAGCTCGGCGAGGAATATTCCGACGAGCTGATGGAGGAGATGACCAAGCTCCAGGAGATCATCGACGCCCGCGACCTGTGGGACATCGACTCCAAGGTCGAGATGGCCATCGACGCGCTGCGCTGCCCGCCCAACGACGCCAACATCGACAGCCTGTCGGGCGGTGAGAAGCGCCGCATCGCCCTGGCGCGCCTACTGCTCAGCAAGCCCGACATCATGCTGCTGGACGAACCGACCAACCACCTGGACGCCGAGTCGGTGGCCTGGCTGCAGCATCACCTGGAAAACTTCCCGGGCTGCGTGATCCTGGTCACCCACGATCGCTACTTCCTGGATCAGGTCACCAAGTGGACGCTCGAGCTCGATCGCGGCAAGGGCATCCCCTACGAAGGCAACTATTCCGGCTGGCTGGAGCAGAAGACCAAGCGCGTCGTGCAGGAGCAGTCGGAGTCCGACAGCCGCCAGCGCGCGCTGACCCGCGAACTGGAATGGGTCCGCAGCTCGCCCAAGGCCCGTCAGTCCAAGTCCAAGGCCCGCCTGGCGAGCTACGAGGAAATGGTTTCGGCGCAGGAGAACGCCCGCGCCGCCCAGACCCAGGCCCACATCCAGATCCCGCCCGGCCCGCGCCTGGGCAACCTGGTGCTGGAAGTCTCAGGCCTGGAAAAGGAATACGGCGACAAGGTGCTGTTCAAGGACCTGTCGTTCAAGCTGCCGCCCAACGGCATCGTCGGCGTCATCGGCCCGAACGGCGCCGGCAAGTCGACGCTGTTCAAGCTGATCACCGGCCGCGAGCAGCCCGACCAGGGCACGGTCAAGGTCGGCGAAACCGTCAAGCTGTCGTATGTCGACCAGAGCCGCGACGCTCTGGATCCGAACAAGACCATCTGGCAGGAAGTCTCGGGCGGCACCGACGTGATGGTCGTCGGCAAGCGCGAGATCAACAGCCGCGCCTATGTCGGCAGCTTCAACTTCAAGGGCGCCGACCAGCAGAAGAAGGTCGGCCTGCTGTCGGGCGGTGAGCGCAACCGCGTCCACCTGGCCAAGACCCTGGCGACCGGCGGCAACCTGCTGCTGCTCGACGAACCGACCAACGACCTGGACATCGAAACCTTGCAGGCCCTGGAAGAGGCCCTGGAAGAGTTCGCCGGCTGCGCCGTGGTCATCAGCCACGATCGCTGGTTCCTGGACCGCCTGGCGACCCACATCCTGGCCTTCGAGGGCGACAGCCACGTCGAATGGTTCGAAGGCAACTTCGAGATGTACGAGGAAGACAAGAAGCGCCGCCTGGGCGCCGACAGTCTGATCCCCAAGCGCATCAAGTTCCAGAAGTTCGCCCGCTAGTGTAAGGTGCGGGGCATGAGCGATCTCCTGTCCCGCATCACCATCGAAGACGGCAAGCGCGGCGGACGCCCCTGCATCCGCCACATGCGCATCACCGTGGGCGACATCCTGGGCTGGCTCGCGGGCGGGATGTCCGAGGCTGAAATCCTCGCCGACTACGAGGAACTCGAGGCGGACGACATTCGGGCCAGTCTCACCTACGCGGCGCAGGAGCTCGACCACGCTTCGGTGACCGTCGCCGCTTGAAGTTTCTGATCGATCAGAACCTGCCTGTCGGCCTGACGGAGGTGCTGAGCGCTCTTGGGCACGAGGCGCTTCACGTCAAGCAACTGGGCCTGTCCATGGCTTCGGATCAGTTGATCTGGCGTACGGCGGAATCGCTCGGGGCCGTGATCGTGAGCAAGGACAGCGATTTCATTGGTTTTGTCGCGCGGGGCGCGGCCGGAACGGCGCTCGTCAGGTTGCGAGTCGGAAACTGCGCCAACGCTGCGCTCTATGATATCGTGCGCCGCGCCTGGGCGGGTGTCGTCGATCGGTTGACGGAAGGCGAATTCGTCGTCGAGGTTCGCATCTAACCAGTTGATTTTCCTGTCGAACACGAGGCGGAGCGGCCTGCGAGGGCCGCCCCGTTTTCGTTGGTCCTACTTCGGTTCGGTCGGCGCGCCGGGCGTCGTGGTCGAGCCGGGGAGGTTCGAGCCCGGGGCCGGGGTCGAGGATTCCGGCATGGTCGGCGGCGTGGAGGGCATGCTGGTCGAGGAGTCCGAGGGCATGCTGGTCGAAGCCGGCGGGTTCACCGAGGTGTCGGGCGCCGGGGTGGTCGTGGTGGTGGTCGTGGTCGACGTGGTGGCCGAGGTGTCGGCCGACATGCCGGTCGAGGCCGAGCCGCTCCACCAGTCCTTGCTGGCCCGTTCCTTGGGCGAGGCCTTCAGATAGGCGTCGAGCTGGGCGTAGGGGATCGGCTGCTTGGGGCTGGTCGAGGCCGTCGAGCCCTTGTGCGTACCGGCGGAAGCGCCGCCGGCGACAAGCATGGCCAGCGCGGCGCCGGCGGCGAGCGTTCTGATCATCATGGGATTCTCTCCAGAACTGGCGCGTCCACACTGATCGCGTCGCTTAGCAAAACCCCTCAGCGTGACCGCAGTTCACAGCTTGGCCTTTTCCGCGCGCGGAACCCGGGGCGCGCGCGGCGGGTTTCGCTGGCCGGTTCCTCGCCCGCGATCACTATTCCGGGACCCGGCGGGCAATGGCGTTCGCCAGGAACTGGAGTAGCTTGATCTGGCGAAACTGATCCCGATCTTTCAGGAACAGATCGCGGATGCGTGGCCTGCGTTGGCCGCGCGCGTTGTCCGGGATGGAGAAAAGCATGCCCCAAACGCCCGTCGAGAAGCCCCACATCGTCCTTTCGCACGAGATGCTGATGCCGCTGCAGCCGCTTCTCGAGGGGGCGTACCAGGTGCACCGGCTGTGGGACTATCCCGACCGCCTAGCGTTCCTGGACGGGCCGGGGCGACAGGTGCGGGCCATCGTCCACGCGGGCGAAATGGTCCTGACCAAGGACCTGCTGGTCGAGATGCCCCGGTTGGGCCTGATCGCTTGCGTCAGCGTCGGCTATGACGGCGTCGACGTGCCGTGGTGCAAGCAGCACGGCATCGCCGTCACCCACTCGACCGGCCTGAACGCCGCCGACGTCGCCGACCATGCCGTGGGCCTGGTGCTGGCCGCCTGGCGCGGCATCGTCGAGGGCGACCAGAAGCTGCGCAGCGGCCATTGGACCAGCATGGAGCGGATGAGTCCCCGCCACGGCCTGCGCGGCCGCAAGGCCGGCATCGTCGGCCTGGGCCATATCGGCGAGGCGGTGGCCCAGCGCCTGGAGGCCTTCGAGCTGAAGGTCTCGTGGTGGGCGCCGCGTCCCAAGGAGACCGAGCGTCCACGCGCCAAGAGCCTGCTCGACCTGGCCAAGGACAGCGACATCCTGGTGGTCTGCGCCCGTCCGGACGCCACCAACCGCCACATGATCAACCAGGCGGTCATCGAGGCGCTGGGGCCGCAGGGCCTGCTGGTCAATGTGGCGCGCGGCTCGCTCGTCGACGAGGACGCCCTGATCGCCGCCCTCAAGGACGGCCGGCTGGGCATGGCCGGGCTGGACGTGTTCGACCACGAGCCGACGCCCGCCGCGCGCTGGGCGGGCGTGCCGCACACCGTGCTGACGCCCCACACGGCCGGCGCCACGCTGGACAGCATCCCGGCCATGGTCGGGCTGACGGTCGAGAACCTGCGCCGGTTCTTCAAGGGCGAAGGCCTGGCTTCACCGGTCGACGCTTAGGCCGGAAAGGCCGCCGCGAACGGCTCCGGCGCCAACCGCAGACCGTTCGTCAGCAGGCTGACCGTCCGGTAGAAGCCGGCCAGCATCATCAGCTCGATCCGCGCCTCCTCGGCGAAGGCCTCCGACAGGCGAGCCCAAAGAGCGTCGTCGATGTCGGCCTTGGCGTTGACCGCATCGCAGAACGCGATCAGCAGGGCCTCGCGCGGCGTCCAGCAGGCGGCCACGCCCGGCGTCGTGGTGGCCGTCAGCCGCTCGGTGTCCAGTCCCGCCGCCTCGGCGAAGATCGCCGCGTGCACGCCCCACTCGTAGGCCGCGCCGTTCAGGGCGCAGATCCGGTGGATGACGATCTCGCGCTCGGCCAGGCCGAGATGGCCCTCGTCGAGCAGACCGCCGCCGGTGAAACGGGCGAACAGCCGCGCGTCGCGGGCCAGAGTGCGGAACAGCGACAGCGGCTGGTCGCCGGGCGTCTTCAGATGGTCGAGGGTTTCCTGGACGGCGGCGGGGTAGGGCGGTTTGGCGGGCGTGATACGGGCGGACATGGCGGTCTCCCTGAACGCACGAGGGCGTGCTACAGAATCTGTATCATGGCGAAATCCGAGTCCGCTACAGAAATTGAAGCGTCCGTCACGGCGCCGCTGCCGGGTGCGCCGGTGCGGGGTTCGACGACCGGTCGGCCGGTCATGGCGGCGCTGGACCTGATGGGTCGGCGCGGGGCGTTGCGGATCCTCTGGGAACTGCGCGACGGCGCGGTCCTGACCTTTCGCGCCTTGCAGGCGGCGGCCGAGCTGCCGCCGGGCACGTTGAACGCCCGCCTGGGCGAGCTGCGGGCGGCCGGGGTGGTCGACCAGGCCAGCGGCTATCGCCTGACCCCGCGCGGAGCCCAGCTGCTGGACGCCCTTGCGCCGCTGCAGGCCTGGTCGCAAGCTTGGGCCGAGGATCTGGGCGCGCACGATCCGTGCGCCGGGACGAGGGAGATCTAGATGGCCAAGGTGCTGGGCTTGGGCGGGGTGTTCTTCAAGGCGGAGGACCCCGACGCGGTCCGTGCCTGGTACGCCCGGGTGCTGGGCTTCGACGTGTCCGACTGGGGCGGGGTGATCTTCAAGCATCCGAAGGTCGGCGTCGCCAACTGGTCGCCGTTCGCCGCCGACACCCGCTACTTCGAGCCGTCGCAAGCGCCGTTCATGATCAACTACATCGTCGACGACCTGGACGGCGTGCTGGCCAAGGCGGCCGCCGAAGGCGTCGAGCCGACCGGGCGTCAGGACGAGGACATGGGGCGGTTCGCCTGGCTCATCGACCCGGCCGGGGTGAAGATTGAGCTTTGGGAGCCTTCCAAGGTATCTTCCGAGGCATAGTTTACCGCGCCGGCCCGCTTGAACGGGGATGCTTCGCGAGCGGGGCGGGTACGGATTTAGCTTGCCAAATCGGACATAAAGATATCTTTATGTCCTTATGAAAGTGTCGTCCGAACAGGTCGTGGATCTGCTGCGCGCGGCGGGGGAGTCGACCCGCCTGCGCGTGCTGGCCCTGCTCGCGGCCGAAGAGCTGTCGGTGCTGGAGCTGTGCCGGATTCTGGACCAGAGCCAGCCCCGAGTCTCTCGCCATCTGAAGCTGCTGGCCGAGGCCGGGCTGGTCGAGCGCTTTCCCGACGGCGCCTGGGTGTTCTACCGCCTGGCCCTGAAGTCGCCCGGTCGCGCCGTGATCGACCAGGCCCTGGACCTGATCGATCCGCAGGACCCCGTCGCCCTGGGCGACGCCGAGCGACTGGCCCTGGTGCGCGCCGAACGCACGGCCGGCGCCCAATCCTATTTCGCCCGCAACGCCGCGCGCTGGAACGAGATCCGCTCGCTGTACGTCGACGAGGCCGAGGTCGAGGCCGCCATCCTGCAGGCGGCCGGCGAGGGGCCCTTCGACGAGATGGTCGACCTGGGCGCCGGGTCGGGCCGCATGCTGACCCTGCTGGGCAAGCGCGCCGGAACCGCCCTGGGCCTGGACCTGTCCCAGCAGATGCTCAACATCGCCCGCGACGAGGTGGCCAAGGCCGGCCTCGTCCAGTGCGAACTGCGCCACGGCGACATCTTCGCCACCGGCCTGCCCAGCGGCTGCGCCGATCTGGTGACCGTCCATCAGGTGCTGCACTATCTGGGCGATCCCGCCGCGGCGGTCTCCGAGGCCGCGCGGCTGGTGGCGGACGGCGGCGTGTTGCTGATCGCCGACTTCGCGCCGCACGATCACGAGTTCCTGCGCGAGAACCACCAGCACCGTCGCCTCGGCTTCGCCGACGCCGAGATCATCCCCTGGATCGAGGCCGCCGGCCTGGTCCTGGACGCCAACATCGCCCTGCCGTCGCATTCCGACGAGGGGCTCACCGTCAAGATCTGGACGGCTCGCCGCCCAGCCGTTCGAAACGCCGAAAGAAGCGCAGCATGACGACCGTTCCCGCCAGCCCCTTGGCTCCCCGCCGCGTCCTCGGTCCCGTCGCCCGCGCCGGCGAGCGCACCGACCGCCCGCGCGTCTCGTTCGAGTTCTTCCCGCCGAAGACCGAGCAGATGGAAGAGAACCTGTGGGCGGCGATCAAGCGCCTGGCCCCGCTGGACCCGGCCTTCGTCTCGGTCACCTACGGGGCCGGCGGCTCGACGCGCGAGCGCACGCACCGCACGGTCAAGCGCATCCTCGAGGAGACCACCCTCAAGCCGGCCGCCCACCTGACCTGCGTCGGCGCCAGCCGCGCGGAGGTGGACGAGGTGATCCGCGAATACTGGGAGACCGGCGTGCGCCACGTGGTGTCGCTGCGGGGCGACCCGCCTCCCGGCGAGGGCGGCATCGGCGGCGTCTACGTGCCCCGCGAGGACGGCTACAAGAACGCCACCGAACTGACCGCGGCCCTGACCTCGATCGCGCCGTTCAACGTGCTGGTCGGCGTCTATCCGGAAAAGCATCCCGAGAGCCCCTCGATCGAGCACGACATCGAGGTGCTGAAGGCCAAGGTCGACGCCGGCGCCACCCTGGCCATCAGCCAGTTCTTCTTCGACACCGACGCCTTCCTGCGGTTCGTCGACAAGGTGCGGGCCGCCGGGATCACCATCCCGATCGTGCCGGGCATCATGCCGGTGACCAACTTCAAGGGCCTGGTGAAGATGTCGGCCGCCTGCCAGACGGCGGTGCCGGCCTGGCTGGCCAACATCTTCGACGGCCTGGACGAGGACGCCGACACCCGCCGCCTGCTGGCCTGCTCGGTGGCCGCCGAGATGTGCGCCAAGCTGCAGGAGCAGGGCTTCAGCGACTTCCACTTCTACACCCTGAACCGGGCCGACCTGGTCTATGCGATCTGCCGCGTGCTGGGCGTGCGCGAGACCGCGCCGGCCCCGTCCCCGATCTCGGCGGAGGCCGCGGCGTGAAACGGACGGCGTCGATCCTTCTGGCGGCCTTCACCCTGGCGACCGTGATCCCGGGGGCGACGGCGTTCGCCGACGATCCGGCGAACTGGTCCAAGCCGATCCGCCCCTATCGCGTGGTCGGCAATATCTACTATGTCGGCTCCGAAGGGCTGTCGGCCTGGCTGATCTCGTCGTCGGAAGGCCATGTGCTGCTGGACAGCGGTCCGTCGGCGGCGGGCGCGAAGCTGATCGAGGCCAATATCCAGGCTCTGGGCTTCAAGCTCTCGGACGTGAAGGTCCTGATCAACACCCACGCCCATTTCGACCACGCCGGCGGACTGGCCCAGCTGAAAGCCGACACCGGCGCCAAGGTCTGGGCGTCGCGCGCGGACGAGCCGGCCCTGAAGAAGGGCCAGCACTTCGGCGACAACGACAACGGCCTGACGCCGTTCGCGGCGGTCAAGGTCGACAAGGCGTTCGGCGACGGACAGAAGCTGAAGCTGGGCGAGAACGTCCTGATCGCCCACCTGACGCCGGGCCATACGATCGGCTGCACCACCTGGACCACCCAGGTGGTCGACCGCGGCCGGCCGCTGAACGTCACCTTCAACTGCTCGACCTCGGTGGCGGGCAACGTGCTGGTGGGCAACAAGACCTACAAGACCATCGTCGCCGACTACCGCGCCACCTTCGCCGCGCTCAAGGTCTTGCCCACCGACGTGATGCTGCCCAGCCACGAGGAGCAGGGCGGCCTGCTGGCCAAGCGCAAGAAGATGCTGGCCGGCGACGTGAACGCCTTCATCGACCCGACCGAACTCGCCCGCTACGCCACCGCCTCGGAGGAAGCGTTCGACAAGGAACTGGCGCGCCAGCAGAGCGCGCGCAAACCGTGACGCTGGCCCCCGGCCAGCAGAATTGAGTCCCGCTTCCCCGCGAAGCGCTAGAAAGACCCGAACGGCCGGAGCCCGATCCTCCGGCAGGAGCCGACCATGACCGATCTCACCACCCGTGCGGGGCGCGTCGCCGCCCTCAAGGCCGCCGCCAAGGAACGCATCCTGATCCTCGACGGCTCGTGGGGCGTGATGTTCCAGAAGCGCAAGCTCTCCGAGGCCGACTACCGCGCCGAGCGCTTCGCCGACTACGACGGCCAGATGAAGGGCAACAACGACATCCTGTGCCTGACGCGGCCGGACATCGTCGCCGACCTGCATCACCAGTATTTCGCGGCCGGCGCCGACATCTCAGAGACCAACACCTTCTCGGGCACCACCATCGCCCAGGCCGACTATCGCCTCGGAACCGACGTGGTGCGCGACATCAACTACGAGGGCGCCCGCATCGCCCGCTCGGTGGCCGACGAGTGGCTGGCCAAGGAGCCGGAAAAGCCGCGCTTCGTGGCCGGCTCGATCGGTCCGCTGAACGTGATGCTGTCGATGTCGTCGGACGTGAACGATCCTGGCGCGCGCAAGGTGACCTTCGACCAGGTCTACCAGGCCTATCGCGAGCAGGTGGCCGCGCTGCACGACGGCGGCGTGGACCTGTTCCTGATCGAGACCATCACCGACACCCTCAACTGCAAGGCCGCGATCAAGGCGATCATGGACCTGGTCGACGAGGGCTACGAGGAGCTGCCGATCTGGATCAGCGGCACCATCACCGACCGCTCGGGCCGCACCCTGTCGGGCCAGACGGCCGAGGCGTTCTGGAACTCGATCAAGCACTGCAAGCCGTTCGCCGTGGGCTTCAACTGCGCCCTGGGCGCGGACCTGATGCGCCCGCACATCGCCGAGATGGCCCGCATCGCCGACACCCTGGTGGCCGCCTATCCCAACGCCGGCCTGCCCAACGCCATGGGCGAGTATGACGAGGAGCCGCACCAGACCGGCCACCAGCTGCACGAGTGGGCCAAGGACGGCATCGTCAACATCCTGGGCGGCTGCTGCGGCACGACGCCGGACCACATCAAGCACGTGGCCGACGAAGTGCGCGGCGTGAAGCCCCGCGCCATCCCCGAGCGTCCGAAGGCCATGCGCCTGGCGGGCCTGGAACCGTTC
Organism: Caulobacter sp. 05L422; assembly: GCF_056397765.1. NCBI lineage: Bacteria > Pseudomonadati > Pseudomonadota > Alphaproteobacteria > Caulobacterales > Caulobacteraceae > Caulobacter > Caulobacter sp. 05L422. The sequence continues at coordinate 15,547 of NZ_JBFTOB010000032.1, forward strand.
GAGCTGGCCTAGAGATAGTGACGATGCGTACGACCCTTCTTTTCGGCGGCATGAGCCGCGAGCGCCTCGTCTCGGTGGCCAGCGCCAAGGCCTTGTCCACGGCCCTGCCGGACGCCGACCTGTGGTTCTGGGCCCCCGACGACCAGGTCTATGTGGCCAGCGACGCCGTGCTGCAGGCCCACGAGCGTCCCTTCGAGATCGACCTGCCCACCGAGGGCGCGCCGATCGGCGGCATCGAAGCGGCGCTCGACAGGGCCAAGGCCGAGGACCGCGTGCTGGTCCTGGGCATGCACGGCGGCGCGGCCGAGAACGGCGACCTGGCGGCCCTGTGCGAGGCGCGCGGCGTGGCCTTCACCGGCTCGGACAGCAAGTCCAGCCGCCTGGCCTTCGACAAGATCGCCACCAAGGCCGCCGTGGCCAAGGCCGGCGTCGTCGCGCCGTCGACGGTCGAACTGGCCGACGCCGAAGCGGCGCTGGCGAAGTACGGCAAGCTGGTCGCCAAGCCGGTGGCCGACGGCTCCAGCTACGGCCTGATCTTCGTCAACGAAGCGGCCGACCTGGAGACCCTGAAGGCCGCCGCCGCCCGCGAAGCCTATGTGATCGAGCCCTTTGTGGCCGGCGCCGAGGCCACGTGCGGCGTGCTGGAGCAGGACGGCAAGGTCTTCGCCCTGCCGCCGGTCGAGATCCGCCCGGCCGACGGCGCGTTCGACTATGTCGGCAAGTACCTGGCCAAGACGACGGAAGAGATCTGCCCGGCCACCTTCGCAGCCGACGTCAACGCCGCCATGCAGGAAGCCGCCCTGAAGGCCCACAAGACCGTGGGGGCGGGCGGCTATTCGCGCAGCGATTTCATCGTCACCCCGAACGGTCCGATCTTCCTGGAGATCAACACCCTGCCGGGCATGACCGCCGCCTCGCTGTATCCCAAGTCGCTGAAGGCCCAGGGCATCGCGTTTCGCGACTTCCTGGACGGCCAGATCGCCCTGGCGGTCGCCCGCGCCAAAGCCGAGGCGGTCTAAGATGAGCGCCTGGACCAGCGGACTGTTCGACAACGACGACGCCTTGGACTTCATCGACGACCTGGCCGAGGCGCCCGACTGGCGCACCGTCGTGCAGGCGCTCGACTACGTCACCAAGCAGGCGGGCTATCTGGAGGCGCCGGAGGGGCAGATCGCCGTTGCCGCCGCCGCCATCGTGGCGGCCGCCGTCGGCGACGTGACCATCCTGCCCGACAATCACCGCGAGCTGAAAGCCGCCCTCGGCGCGCCGCCGGAAGGGGCCGTCGCCCTGGCCCGTTCGGCCTTGGCGCGCGTTGTGGCTCCAGCCTCCGAACTGGACGAACTCTGGCAGGAGGGGGACGAGCACGACGCGTGGCTCACCCAGATCGCCGCCCTGCAAACGACTTTGAGCAAAGCCCAATGAGACCTGTCTTCGTCAATATCGGTGAACGCACCAACGTCACCGGCTCGGCCAAGTTCAAGAAGCTGGTGATCGAGGGCGACTATCCGGCCGCCCTGTCGGTGGCCCGCCAGCAGGTCGAGGCCGGCGCCCAGGTCATCGACGTCAACATGGACGAGGGCCTGCTGGACTCCAAGCAGGCCATGATCACCTTCCTGAACCTGATGGCGGCCGAGCCCGACATCGCGCGGGTGCCGGTGATGATCGACAGCTCCAAGTGGGAGGTGATCGAGGCCGGCCTGAAGTGCGTGCAGGGCAAGGCCATCGTCAACTCGATCTCGATGAAGGAAGGCGAGGCCAAGTTCATCGAGCAGGCCAAGCTGTGCCTGCGCTACGGCGCGGCCGTCGTGGTCATGGCCTTCGACGAGGTCGGCCAGGCCGACACCGCCGCCCGCAAGATCGAGATCTGCGAGAAGGCCTACCGCATCCTGGTCGACAAGGTGGGCTTCCCGCCGGAAGACATCATCTTCGACCCCAACATCTTCGCCGTGGCGACCGGGATCGAGGAGCACGACAACTACGCCGTCGACTTCATCGAGGGCACGCGCGAGATCAAGAAGCGCTGCCCCTACGCCCGCATCTCGGGCGGGGTGTCGAACGTCTCGTTCAGCTTCCGCGGCAACGAGCCCGTGCGCCGGGCCATCCACTCGGTGTTCCTGTACCACGCCATCGAGGCGGGCATGGACATGGGCATCGTCAACGCCGGCGACCTGCCGGTCTACGACACCCTGGACGCCGAACTGCGCGAGGCCGTCGAGGACGTGATCCTCAACCGCCCGCAGCGCACCAACGTCTCCAACACCGAGCGCCTGGTCGACATGGCGCCGCGTTACAAGGGCGACAAGAGCCAGGTCCAGACCGCCAACCTGGAATGGCGCAAGGGCAGCGTGAACGAGCGCATCACCCACGCCCTGGTCAACGGCATCACCGAATTCATCAACGAGGACACCGAGGAAGCCCGCCTGTCGGTCGAGCGGCCGCTGCACGTGATCGAAGGCCACCTGATGGACGGCATGAACGTGGTCGGCGACCTGTTCGGCTCGGGCAAGATGTTCCTGCCGCAGGTGGTGAAATCGGCCCGCGTGATGAAGCAGGCCGTGGCCTGGCTGGAGCCGTTCATGGAGGCCGAGAAGGCCGGCAAGCCGCGCGAGCAGGCCGGCCGCATCCTGATGGCCACCGTCAAGGGCGACGTCCACGACATCGGCAAGAACATCGTCGGCGTGGTCCTGCAGTGCAACAACTACGAGGTCATCGACCTGGGCGTGATGGTTCCGGCCGACCGCATCCTGGAAGAGGCCAAGAAGCACAACGTCGACATGATCGGCCTGTCGGGCCTGATCACCCCGTCGCTGGACGAGATGGTGTTCGTGGCGTCCGAAATGGAGCGCCAGGGTTTCACCATGCCGCTGCTGATCGGCGGGGCCACCACCAGCCGCACCCACACCGCGGTCAAGATCGAGCCGGCCTACCACAAGGGCTCGACCACCTATGTGCTGGACGCCAGCCGCGCCGTCGGCGTGGTCTCGGGCCTGCTGTCGGCGGGCGAGCGCGACCGGTTGCAGGCGGAGACGCGGGCCGAATATGTCCGCATCCGCGAGCAGTACGCGCGGGGCCAGACGGCCAAGGCGCGCACCAAGATCGCCGACGCCCGCAAGCGCAAGTTCGACATCGACTGGAAGGGCTACACGCCGCCCAAGCCCAGCTTCATCGGCGCGCGCACGTTCGAACCCTCGCTGGAAGAGCTGGTCCCGTTCATCGACTGGTCGCCGTTCTTCGCCAGCTGGGAGCTGATCGGCCGCTTCCCGCAGATTCTCGAGGACGACGTGGTCGGTGAGGCCGCGACCGATCTCTATCGCGAAGCCCGCGAGATGCTCGACAAGGTCGTGGCCGAGAAGTGGTTCGGGGCCAAGGGCGTGGTCGGCTTCTGGCCAGCCCAGGCCGACGGCGACGACATCGTTCTCTACACGGATGAAAGCCGCACGACCGAGCTGGCCCGCCTGTTCACCCTGCGCCAGCAGATGGACAAGTCCGAGGGCAAGGCCAACCTGGCCCTGGCCGACTTCGTCGCGCCGATCGGGCAGGGCGGCGACTACATGGGCGGCTTCGCCGTCACCGCCGGCCATGGCGAGGACGAGATCGTCAAAAAGTTCAAGGACGCCGGCGACGACTACAGCGCGATCATGGCCTCGGCCCTGGCCGACCGCCTGGCCGAAGCCTTCGCCGAGTGGCTGCACTACAAGGCCCGCGTCGAGCTGTGGGGCTACGCGCCCGGCGAGTCGCGCGACGTCGACGTGATGATCGCCGAGACGTACCAGGGCATCCGCCCGGCCCCCGGCTATCCGGCCCAGCCCGACCACACCGAGAAGGGCACGCTGTTCAAGCTGCTGGACGCCGAGGCGGCCACCGGCATGATCCTGACCGAGAGCTACGCCATGAGCCCCGGCGCGGCGGTGTCGGGCTTCTATTTCAGCCACCCGCAGTCGCACTATTTCGGCGTCGGCAAGGTCGATCTCGACCAGGTCGAGGACTATGCCCGCCGCAAGGGCTGGGACCTGGCCAAGGCCGAGAAATGGCTGTCGCCGATCCTCAACTACGACCCCGGCGCCAAGGCGCGGGAGGCGGCGGCTTAGACTCAGCGAGCGCGGCTGGGGACAGGCGCATGCGCCTATCCCCAATCGATCCTAGGCGGCGACCTCCTGGCTTGGACATCGCTCGGCCGTATCCTTCAGCCGCTCGATCAGCCAGCGCCCGGCCGGGCCCGGCGGGGTGTCGGCGCGGTGGGCGGCGTACATCGGCATCATGAAGCCGCCGGTCGGGGCGTCGCGCATCGTCAGTTCGACCAGGCGCCCGGTGGCGAGATCGTCCTCGACCCGGTCCCAGGGCATGCCGCCCCAGCCCAGGCCGGCCAGCAGGAAGGCGTGCTTGGCCCCCAGGTCGGCCAGCCGCCAGGTGCGGGTCGAGAACACCCCGAACTCGCGGCCCTGGGTCAGGGGCGACCGGTCGGTCAGCACCAGCTGGACGTGGCCCGCCACGTCCTCGGGGCTCAGCGGGCCGGTCAGGGCGGTCAGGGGATGGCCGGCGGCCGCCACCTGGATCATGCGCAGCGTGATCAGCCGCTCGCGCACCAACTCCGGCGGAGAGTCGGGCAGCGAGCCCATCACTCCGAACGCGCAGCGTCCGTCCAGCACCGGCTGAAGCACCGCGCCCAAGGCCTCGACGTGGATGCGCAGGGTGGTGTCGGGGAAATGGTGCTGGAAGTCGCCGATGGCGTGGGTCAGCACCACCATCGGGAACAGCACGTCGACGACGATCGAGACCTCGGGCTCCAGCCCGCCGGCCAGGCTGGCGGCGCGGGCCTTGAAGGCGTCCATGCGGCCGGCCACCTCGCGCGCCTCGACGACCAGGGCGCGGCCGGCCTCGGTCAGCACCGGCAGGCGGGCGGCGCGGTCGAACAGCCGCACGCCGATCTGGCCCTCCAGATTGGCCAGGGTCTGGCTGACCACCGACTGGGCGCGGCCCAGCTTGCGGCCGGCCGCCGAGAAACTGCCCTCGTCGGCGGCGGCCAGGAAGGTGCGCATCTGGTCCAGGGTGACGCCATCCAGCATCTATCGTTCCTGACTATGGATATCATCCAATTATATAGGCTACAGCGCTGGATACGGAAGGCCTAAATCACCCGTCGCGCCAGAGGGCGCTTCGGAGTTCCAAGGCTATGAAACTGCTTCACATCGATTCCAGCATCCTGGGCGCCGGCTCGGTGAGCCGCACGCTGTCGGCCGCGATCGTCGCCGCCCAGCAAGCGCAGCACCCGGGCCTGGAGGTCAGCTACCGCGACCTGGCCGCCCAGCCGGTCGGCCACCTGTCGGGAGCCCACCTGGCCGCCGGCCAGGGCGCTGTTCCCGAGGACGCCACGCTGGCCGCCGACGTCGCCGACGGCGCGGCCGTGCTCGACGCCTTCCTGGCCGCCGACATCGTCGTGGTCGGGGCGCCGATGTACAACTTCTCGATCCCCACCCAGCTGAAGGCCTGGATCGACCGCCTGGCCGTCGCCGGCCGCACCTTCCGCTACACCGAAAAGGGCGTCGAGGGCCTGGCGGGCGGCAAGACCGTGATCATCGCCTCGTCGCGCGGCGGCTTCTACGGCGAGGGCACGCCGATCGCGTTCCTCGACCACCAGGAGACCTATCTGAAGGGCGTGTTCAGCTTCTTCGGCGTCACCGACATCCGCTTCATCCGCGCCGAGGGCGTGGCCCTGGGCGACGACCAGCGCACGAAGTCGGTCGAAGGCGCCCACGCCGAGATCGAACGCCTGGCGGCGTAAGCGGCGAGGGGACACACGCTCACGCCCCCGGAGTGTGTGTCCCCGTCTTATGCGCTAGGACTCTCCTCGAATCCGGGGAGATCCAGCGTGAGCCAGTTCAATCGACGTGACGTCCTAGCCCTCGGCGCGGCCGCCGCCGCGTTCGGCGGGCAGGCCCTTGGGAGCGTCGCCCAGGCCGCCGCGCCGGGCGACGCCGCTGCCGAGGCCCTGCTGTCCTCGGTCGCCGAAGACCTGATGCGGGAATATCCCGAGAACGCCTCGGCCTTGGGCTTGGACAAGGACAAGCGGGCCGCCCTGAAGTCCAGCCTGACAGACCGCTCGCTGGACGGCCGCGGCAAGCTGGCCGCCGCCGCCAAGGCGCGGGTCGCTCGGATGAAGGCGGTCGACCGCAAGGGCCTGAGCCCCGCCGCCGCCCTCGACCTGGGCGTCGTCCAGACCGCCCACGAACTGGCCGTCGAGGGCTTCGACTTCCCCTATGGCGACGCCATCGGCCTGTCGTCGCAATGGTCCTACCGCAACGCGCCCTACGTCGTGGCCCAGAACACCGGGGCCTTCGTCGAGACGCCGGACTTCCTGGACAGCCTGCACGGCGTAAGCAACGCCGCCGACGTCGAGTCCTACCTGGCCCGCCTGGAGCTCTACGCCGCCCAGCTGGACGGCGAGACGGCGCGGCTGAAGCATGACGGCGCGATGGGCGTGATCGCGCCGGACTTCCTGCTCGACAAGACGCTGAAACAGCAGAAGGGCGCCCGCGCCCAGCCGATCGCAGACTGGGGCTTGGTCACGTCGCTGGCCAAGAAGGCCAAGGACATCCCGGGCGACCACGCGCGCCGCGCCGCCGCCATCGTCGAGGGCAAGATCGCCCCGGCCATGGACCGCCAGATCGCCGAACTGACCGCTCATCGCGCCAAGGCCACGTCCGACGCCGGCGCCTGGAAGCTGCCGAACGGCGAGGCCTATTACGCCTGGGCGCTGCGGGCCGGCACCACCAGCCGCCTGACGCCCGACGAGGTCCACCAGATGGGCCAGGAAGAGCTGAAGGCGCTGTCGTCGCGCATGGACACCCTGCTGAAGGCCCAGGGCCTGACCCAGGGCAGCGTCGGCGCGCGGATGAAGGCGCTGGGCGAGGACCCCAAGAACCTGTTCCCCAACACCGACGAGGGCCGGGCCCAGATCCTGGCCTATCTGAACGGCCGGGTGGCCGACATCCGCACCCGCCTGCCGCGCGCCTTCGCGACGATGGTGCCGGGCAATCTGCTGATCAAGCGGGTGCCGGTCGAGATCCAGGACGGCGCGCCGGGCGGCTATGCGGCGGCGGGCTCGATCGACGGCACGGTGCCGGGCAACTACTACATCAACCTGCGCGACACGGGCATGTGGCCGCGCTACGGCCTGCCGACCCTGACCTATCACGAGGGCCTGCCGGGCCACATCTGGCAGGGCGAGTACACCTACAAGCTGCCGCTGGTTCGCTCGCTGCTGGCCTTCAACGCCTATTCGGAAGGCTGGGCCCTCTATGCGGAACAGTTGGCCGACGAGTTGGGCGCCTATGACGGGGATCCGCTGGGCCAGCTGGGTTATCTGCAGTCCATCGCCTTCCGGGCCTGCCGTCTGGTGGTCGACACCGGCATCCACGCCAAGCGCTGGACCCGCGACCAGGCCATCGACTGGTTCGTGACCACCAACGGCTCGACCCGCGAGGAAGTGCAGGGCGAGGTCGACCGCTACTGCGCCTGGCCGGGCCAGGCCTGCGGCTACAAGGTCGGTCACAGCGAGATCGTCCGGCTGCGGAGCAAGGCCCAGGCCGCGCTGGGCGGACGCTTCGACCTGCGCACCTTCGACGACGCGGTGGTGATGGGCGGCAACGTCCCGCTGACCGAGCTGGAGGGCGTGATCGACACCTATGTGAAGGGGCGACGGGCCTGATACGACGGGCAGACTAGCCAAAGCTCGCGCTTTGCGTTCATCCTGACCGCGCACGGGGACGTCGATCCCCGGCGGGGCAGGGGGCGAAGATGAGCGACAACGGCATCAGCCGCAGAGCGCTGGGAGCGCTCGCGGCGGGGGGCGTGGCCAGCGTGGGCCTCAGCGGCTGCGACAGCGTCGGACCGACCGAGGCGACGATCAAGTCGCGGCAATTCCCGAACGACTTCGTCTGGGGCGTCGCCACGGCGGCCTTCCAGACCGAGGGCTCGCCCACCGCCGACGGGCGCGGCCCGACCATCTGGGACACCTTCGAGAAGCAGCCGGGCCGGATCAAGGACGGCTCGAGCGCCGACCTGGCCACCGACAGCTACCGCCGCTACGCCGAGGACGTCGACCTGATCGCCGGGGCGGGGCTGAAGGCCTTCCGCTTCTCGATCGCCTGGTCGCGGGTGCTGCCCACCGGCGCGGGCACTGTCAACGCCGCCGGCCTGGACCACTACGAGCGCCTGGTCGACGCGTGCCTGGCCAAGGGCGTCACGCCCTACGCCACCCTGTTCCACTGGGACCTGCCCCAGGCCCTGCAGGACAAGGGCGGCTGGAGCGCGCGCGACACCGCCAGGAGCTTCGCCGACTACGCCGCCGCCGTGGCCGGACGGTTGGGCGACCGGCTCAAGCACATCATCACCCTCAACGAGCCGGCCGTGCACACGGTGTTCGGCCACGTGTTGGGCGAGCACGCGCCGGGGCTGAAGGACATCGCCCTGCTGGGTCCGACCACCCACCACATGAACCTGGGGCAGGGCCTGGCGATCCAGGCCCTGCGCGCGGCCCGGGGCGACCTGCGGATCGGCACGACCCAGGCGCTGCAGCCGTGCCGGCCGTCAGGCGGATCGCTGGCCTTCTGGAACCGCCCGGCGTCCGACGGACTGGACGCCCTGTGGAACAGGGCCTGGCTGGATCCGCTGCTGAAGGGGACCTATCCGGGGCTGATGGACGACTTCCTCAAGGGCCACGTCCGCGACGGCGATCTTGCGACTATCCACCAGCCGATCGATTTCCTGGGGGTCAACTACTACGCCCCGGCCTATGTGAAGCTGGACCTCGCCAGCCCCAGCCACATCGCTCCCGGCGCGCCGCCCAAGGGCGCCGAGCTGGACGCCTTCGGCCGGCAGATCGATCCGTCGGGCCTGGTCGAGGTGCTGGAGATGGTCCGCCGCGACTATGGCAACCCGCCGGTGATGATCACCGAAAACGGTTGCTCGGACCCGTTCGGCAATGGTCCCGGCGTGATCGACGACGGTTTCCGCAGCCAGTACCTGCGCCGCCACCTCGAGGCGGTGAAGAGCGCCATGGAGGCCGGTTCGCGGATCGGCGGCTACTTCACCTGGACCCTGATCGACAACTGGGAATGGGACATCGGCTACACCTCCAAGTTCGGCCTAGTGGCGATGGACCGGGCGACCGGCGTGCGAACGCCCAAGGCGTCGTACGGGTGGTTCAAGCAGGTGGCGACGACGGGGCTGCTGCCGACCGCCTAGGCGCGGTCGGGGACACGCGCATGCACGTGTCCCCGGTCGTGATCAGGCGACTAATCCGCCTTGCAGATCAGCACGTTCTTGCCGCCGCGCTTGGCGGGGACCAGGCTGCCGGCGCAGGGCTGGGGATTGGCGGGATCGATGATGATCTCGCCCTTGGCGGCGATCGGCATGGCCGCGGGCTTGGCGCCGATCGGCGGCAGGTCGGCCGGCTTCTTGGCGGTGGTCTTGGTCGCGGCCTTGACCGGCGCTTCGGCGACAGGCGCCTCGGCCACGGGGGCGGCCGGAGCCGGCGCCTCGGGCTCGGCGGCCGGCGGGGCGGCTTCCGGAGCCGGCGTCGGCGTCGGCTCGGAAGGCGCTGCAGCGGGGGCGGGGGCGGGGGCTTCGCCCTTCTTGACGTTGAAGTTCAGGGCCTGGCCGAACAGGTTGGACTTGGTCTCCAGGGTCTTGGCGCGGGTCTCGCAGTCGCCGGGCGGGCTCCAGCTCATCCACACCTGGGCCAGGCGGGCCTTGTCGACCTGGTCGGAGCCGCTCCAGACCGAGCGGCCCTTCTTGATCGCCGCCGCGCCGTATTCCGAGATCGGACGAGGGCTGGCCTTCTCGGCCGCGACGATCGCCGAGCGGTAGACCACCATGTCTTTCTTGGCCTGGTCGCGCAGCGCCGGATATTCCTTCATGGCGGCGTTGAAGCCGTCGGGACCGGGGAACGCCTTCTCGATGCGGGTGACCTCGGGCATCACCTTGTCGTACAGGTCGGCATAGCCGCCCAGCGCGCCGTAGCACCAGCCGACATAACCGTAGTCGTCGGTCGGCGGGGTGTTGGCCGGCGTGGTGCGAGCAGGGGGAGCGGAAGCGGTCGGCGCGGTGGAGACGGGAGCGTCCTGGGCGATCAGGGCCAGGGCGAGAAGGAAGGCGGTCGCCATGCGGGCGGAAGTCCTCTTGTAGGGCGTCGCTCAGAGAGTCGGTCGCGTTCGAATAGAGCATTTCCGGTCGCATTGGGACCGGAGCATGGCGCCGAGGTGTTTTGCACCGCGGTCGGTCAAGCGGCACCATAACGAACGGATCGGCCAAACGCTCCCGCTTCGGACAAAGATTCCTGTGCGCAGCCGCGCGTTGCGAACATCGCGTGCTCTTCCGTACGTTACAAAGTTTCAATGTGCGCCGCAGCAAGGACCGGGTGGGGACGCGACTTTTTTATGCTAGAAGGCAAAACGGGAGCGTGATCCGTTGGGGCGGGCGACGCATCTCCGGTCGTCATACCTCCGCCACGCTTCTGGACTTTCGTCGCAGCCATGACCTTCTGGCGTAACATCGCAACTCTCGCCGCGCGGCGGTTGGACATGGCGGAATGCCAGGAATGTCCGCCGGGTCTGCCGGGGCAGGATCCCGCCTTCTCGACGGCGGTCACGGCGCTGGGCGCGAAGCTGGCGCGGGCCGACGGCTCGGCCGACGGCGACGAATACGCCGCCTTCGCCGAGGTGTTCCATCCCGACCCCGAGTCGGAAAACAACATCCACCGCCTGTACGACCTGGCGCGCCAGACGACCCACGGCTTCGAGAGCTACGCCAAGCGGTTGGCCAAGCGCTATCGCACCTGCCCGCAGATCCTCGAGGACGTGCTGGACGGCCTGTTCCACATCGCCAAGGCCGACGGGGCGGTGACCCAGGACGAGCTCAGCTATCTGGAACGCGTGGCCGACCTGTTCGGCATGTCGCCGCTGTCGTTCCGCCGCCTGACCGCCACCCACGTCGGGACCGGGCCGGACGATCCGTATCGCATCCTCGACGTGCCGGCCGACGCCGACGACGCGGTGGTGCACTCGGCCTGGCGCGCGGCGATGTCGGAGGCCCACCCCGACCGCGCCCGAGCCCGCGGCCTGCCGCTGGAGTTCATCGAGGTGGCCGAGGCCAAGTCGGCCGCGATCAACGCCGCGTTCAGCACGGTGATGCGCGAGCGTCGCGAATTGGCGGGTCTCGCCGCGGGCTAGACGGCCAATTCGCGGTGGTTAGCGCGGAATTCATTTTACGGAACGATCCGCCGGGTGTTCAGTTGACGTTCAGAACTGGCGCCCCATCTTGAATCCATGGGCGGGGCACGCCTGCGAGGACCACGATGGAGACAGCTAAGGCTACCGGTATCGCCTGGCGCAGCCTGGCCACCTTGGCCGGCGCCGTCGCGACCTCCATCGCTGTCGCCGTCGCCGCCGTGATCGCGGTGGTGTTCGCCGCCACCCTGGTCGTCATCGGCTTCATGGCCACGGCCCTTCTCGGCCTCGCCGCCTTCGCCCTGCGCGGCCGCACCGCGACCGCCGCCGCTCCCAGCGGCGACCCCGGCCTGATCGAGGCCCGCCACATGGGCGGCCACTCGTGGGTGGCCTACGGTTGGAACGAGCGGCGCTAGCCAGCCGCCTTCAATTCACAAGATCGCTGTCATCCCGAGCCCCGCGCTCGGGACCCCTTGCCCTTCGCCTCCGCTTCCCCGACACTGCCTTCAAACAAGTGTTTGGCCGGCAAGGCCTCGGGAGGACGACATGATCGGCGTGGTGGCGGTGCTGAAGGTTCAGCCGGACAAGGCGGGCGACTTCGAGAAGGTGTTCCTCGACCTCCAGAACAAGGTGAAGGCCAACGAGCCTGGCTGCCTGGTCTACCAGCTGACCAAGAGCAAGACCGACGCCGGGATCTACAAGGTGCTGGAGCTCTACGCCTCTGAAGACGCCCTCAAGCATCACGGCGGGACCGACTACTTCAAGGCCGCCGGCGCGGCGATGGGGCCGTTCATGGCCGGCCGCCCCGAGATCGAATATCTCGACGCGGTGGAGTAGGGGCCTTGGATCTCGCCTTCTCGCCGCAGGACCTGGCCTTCCAGCGGGAGGTCCGCGACTGGATCGCCGCGGCCTTTGACGACGACCTGCGCCGCAAGGTGGCCCAGTCGAAGAACGGCTATCTGGACAAGGCCGGCCAGGTGAAATGGCAGAAGAAGCTGTTCGAGCGCGGTTGGGCGGCCCCCGACTGGCCGGTCGAACTGGGCGGGGCCGGCTTCACGCCGTCGCAGCGCTACATCTTCAACATGGAGCTGGCCCAGGCCGGCACGCCCAATCCCTCGCCGATGGGGCTGAAGATGTGCGCGCCGGTGGTCATGGCGTTCGGCACGGAAGAGCAGAAGAAGCAGCACCTGCCGCCGATCCTGTCGTCCGACATCTGGTGGTGCCAGGGCTATTCCGAACCCGGTTCGGGCTCGGACCTGGCGTCGCTGTCGATGAGCGCGGTGCGAGACGGCGACGACTACGTGCTGAACGGCTCGAAGATCTGGACAACCCACGCCCAGTGGGCCGACTGGATGTTCTGCCTGGTGCGCACCTCGACCCAGGGCAAGCCGCAGGAGGGCATCAGCTTCCTGCTGCTGCCGATGACCCTGCCGGGCATCCAGATCAAGCCGCTGCCCACCCTGGACGGTCCGGCCGAGGGCGAGCAGGAGATCAACCAGGTCTTCTTCGACAATGTACGGGTGCCGGTCGCCAACCGCATCGGCGAGGAGAACAAGGGCTGGACCTACGCCAAGTACCTGCTGGAGTTCGAGCGCGGCAACGCCTATGCGCCCGGCCTGATGCACATGCTGCGCAAGGTGAAGAAGATCGCGGCCCTGGAGCGGGCCGACGACGGCGGGGCGCTGATCGAGGACCCGGACTTCCGCCGCAGGATCGCCGAGCTGGAGATCGCCGTGGAGTCGCTGAACGCCACCGAGCTGCGGATCTTCTCCGGGCGCGGGGCGGGCAAGGCGGTGGGACCGGCCTCGTCGATGCTGAAGCTGGCGGGCTCGGAAACCCAGCAGGCGATCACCGAACTGGCCCTGGAGGCGGTGGGAACCTACGCCGCGCCCTTCGTGCGCGACACCTGGGCGCCGACCAACGACGGCCGCGCGGGGCCCGACTACGCCGGCCCGGTCGCCCCGGCCTATTTCAGCTACCGCAAGACCACGATCTATGCGGGCTCCAGCGAGATCCAGAAGAACATCATCACCAAGCTGGTGCTGGGGCTCTGACGTCGTCCAGCGACTTCATGGGACGCCGCTCACGTTTCAGTTTTTCTGAGTGGTCCTGAAACGAAACCCACTGCATAAGTTTTTCAAACAACTGTTTCTCCGGAGCCGCCTCATGGCCCTCGACGCCCTGTTCAAGCCGTTCGAATTCAAGTCGCTGAAGCTGCCCAATCGGGTGGTGATGGCCCCGATGACCCGGTCGTTCTCGCCCGGCGGCGTGGCCACCGACGACGTCGCCGCATACTACCGCCGCCGCGCCGAGAACCAGGTCGGGCTGATCGTCACCGAGGGTACGGGCGTGGCCCGCCCGGCCTCGCTGAACGACGCCAACATCCCGCGCTTCCATGGCGAGAAGGAGCTGGCGGCCTGGAAGAAGGTGGTCGACGAGGTCCACGCCGCCGGCGGCCTGATCGCCCCGCAGCTGTGGCATGTGGGGTCGGCCAAGGGCAAGGACGTGCTGGGCAAGATCGACAGCCCCTCGGGCATCTCCAAGCCCGGCGGCTCGCCGTTCACCGAGCCGATGACCGACGAGGAGGTGGCCGACACCATCGCCGCCTTCGCCAGCGCCGCCGCCAACGCCAAGCTGCTGGGCTTCGACGCCATCGAGCTGCACGGCGCCCACGGCTACCTGATCGACCAGTTTTTCTGGAACGGCACCAATGTCCGCGACGACGTGTTCGGCGGTCCGACCATCGCCGAGCGCGCCAACTTCGCCGCCGAAATCCTCAAGGCCGTCCGCGCCGCCGTCGGCCCGGACTATCCGGTGATCATCCGCCTGTCGCAGTGGAAGCAGCAGGACTACGCGGTGAAGAACGCCGAGACCCCGCAACTGCTGGAGGCCTGGCTGCAGCCGCTGGCCGACGCCGGGGCCGACATCTTCCACTGCTCGCAACGCCGGTTCTGGGAGCCGGAGTTCGAGGGCAGCGACCTGAACTTCGCCGGCTGGGCCAAGAAGCTGACCGGCGCTCCGACCATCACCGTCGGCTCGGTGGGCCTGTCGGGCGAATTCATCGCGGCCTTCGGCGGCGAGGGCAGCCAGCCCGCCTCGATCGACGGCCTGCTGGAGCGCCTGGAGCGCGACGAGTTCGACCTGGTCGGCGTCGGCCGCGCGATCCTGCAGGACCCGGAGTGGGTCGTGAAGATCCGCGACGGCCGCGAGGACGAGCTGAAGAGCTTCGAGCGGTCGGCGCTGGGGGTGCTGTACTAGGCGCTGCCTAGGCCCTCCCCCTTTGGGGGAGGTGTCGGCGAAGCCGACGGAGGGGGGAGTTTGCCGAGGTGGGTCTTCTCCCCCCACCGGCGCCTTCGCGCCGCCTCCCCCACAGGGGGAGGAACGTGACTAAGCGATCGTCGTCACCAATCCGCCTTCGACCTTCAGCGACGCGCCGTTGGTCGCCGCCGCCAGGGGGCTGGCGACATAGGCCACCAGGCTGGCCACTTCCTGGGGCTCGATCATCCGCTGCAGCAGCGAAGACGAGCGGTGCTTGGTGAAGAACTCGGTCTCGTGTTCCTCAGGTGTGCCCTCGGGATTGCTGGACACGCTCTTGAGGAAGTCGGCGATGGCCGCCGCGCGGGTCGGGCCGGGCAGGACCGAATTGACCGTCACGCCGGTGCCCTTGGTCTGCTGGGCCATGCCGCGCGCGACCGCCAGCTGGGCGCTCTTGGTCATGCCGTAGTGGACCATCTCGCCGGGGATCGCGAGGCCGCTTTCGCTGGAGATGAAGATCACCCGGCCCCAGTTGCGCTCCAGCATGCCGGGGAAATAGCCGCGCGACAGGCGCACGCCGCTCATCACATTGACCTCGAACAGCCGCAGCCAGTCCTCGTCCGGGATGTCGGCGAAGGCCTTCATCTCGTAGATGCCGAGGTTGTTGACCAGGATGTCGACCTGCGGGACGGCGGCCAGCAACGACGCGGCTCCCTCGGCGGTGGCCGCGTCGGCCAGGACGCCCGAAACGTTCGCGCTGCCCGAGGCGCGGATGTCGCTCACCGCCGCGTCGAGCTTGGCCTGGTCACGGCCGGTGACGAACACCTTGGCGCCCTCCACGGCCAGGGTGCGGGCGATCTCCAGGCCGATGCCGGCGGTCGAGCCGGTGACGAGGGCGGTCTTGTCTTTGAGTTTGAGATCCATCGAGGGACTCCGTTGCGTTCGAGCCCATAACTGGGCATGCGTGGGCAGCGGAGCCATGCCCGCAGGGGCACATGGCTTGTGACTTCAATTCACAAGTCGATCGGACTCAGGCGTTGAAATTCAACCTCAGTCCGGGCCTGGGCCACCGCGCCCTATAGAGCTTGCCCGTTCCCGACGCCGTGATCCAGGCGTCGCGCATATCCGCCCCGCCGAAGCAGATGTTGGTGACGATCACATCAGGCACGGCGAAGTGCTCGGTCGTCCCGTCCGGCGAGAAGGCGGTGATGCCGCCGTTGATGATCGTCGCCACGCAGACCTTGCCGTCGGCCTCGACCGCCAGGCTGTCCAGCAGCTGGTAGCCCGGCAGGTTGCAGACCACCCTTCCTGGCTCCAAGGGCGCGGGATCGGCCAACACGCCGGGCGAGGCGATGTCGAACGACCACAGCCGGCCCAGCATGGTGTCGGCCATGTAGACGGTCTTCTCGTCCGGCGAGAGGCCCACGCCGTTGGGCGAGACGAAGTGCTCGCGCCAGCGGACGATCTTCGAGCCGTCGGCCAGGGCGTAGTACAGCGCTCCGTACTTGCGGCCCTCGGGCGTGGTGCAGCCGTGGTCGGTGAACCAGAAGCCGCCCTGCTTGTCGAAGACCAGGTCGTTGGGCCCGACCAGCGGCTTGCCGTCGCATTCGGTGTAGAGCGTCGTGACCTTGCCCGTGGCGAGGTCGACCCGCTGGATCGAGCCGCCAGTGTGTGTGGGCGGGGTGGGGCCGGGCACGTTCAGGCCGCCCATGTCGATGAAGTGGAAGGCCCCGCCGTTGTTGGTGACATAGATCGCCCCGTCCGGGCCGATGGCCGCGCCGTTGGGCCCGCCGGGGACCTCGGCGACGGTCTCCTTGCGGCCGTCCGGATGCACTCGGGTCAGGACCAGGCCCTGGATCTCGGTGAGGATCACCGAGCCGTCGGCCATGGCGATCGGGCCTTCGGGGAATTGCAGGCCCTCGGCGACGAGTTCCAGCTCCATGCGTCTCTCCCTGGATGACGCCTCTAGCGGGCGTGCTTGGGGAGTAAACGGGCGTTTGAACGACGCCGCAAGCCGCGATCGGGGACATGCACTTGTGCGTGTCCCCAGTTCATCCGAGGCGCTGGTGGGGACACGCGCGAGCGCATGTCCCCGGCCTCAGTTCAGATCATAGAGCTCGTAGGCGATCAGTCCGCCGTCGCCGCTCAGGAAGGCGCGGCCGTGGGCCGAACGCACCAGGGCCTCGCGGTCCACCCACTTGGGCGTGGCGTCCGAGGCGTCGGCGCCCTGGGTCGCGCAAGGCACGGTCAGGCGCAGCGTCTGGCGGGGACGGAAGCGCTTGCCCCGCTCGGCCCGGATCGCCCGGCCGAACACGCGGCAACTGGCGACCTCGCCGCCGTCCAGCGGCCGCACCTTGACCACGTTGAACACCACCACGTCGGTGGCGCCGGCCCGCGCCAGGCTGTCGGTCTGACCCAGGCTGACGTCGGCGAAGGCGGTCTCGGTCGTGCCGACGCCAAGGGCCAGGGCGCAGAGCAGGGCGGTCAGAAGGCGCATCAGCGGCGCTCCAGGACGCGGAAGACGAAGGCGTGATCGTCGTCGGGACCGGCAGGATGCGCCTCGCGACGCACTTCGGTCCAGGCCGCTTCGTCGAAAGCGGGGAAGCTGACGTCGCCTTCGACCTCGGCTTGCACTTCCGTTAGGTAAAGGCGCCTCGCCTTGGGCAGGGCGGTCTCGAACAGGGCCCGGCCGCCGATCACGCAGACCTCGTCGACGCCGTCCTCGGCCGCCTGCTCCTTGGCCATCTGCACGGCCTCCAGGAAGCTCTCGCAAACCACCGCCTGGGGCGGCTCGAACGAGCCGTCGCGCGACAGGACGATGTTCATCCGTCCCGGCAGCGGCTTGCGCGGCAGGCTGTCCCAGGTCTTGCGTCCCATGATCACCGGCTTGCCCATCGTGCAGGCCTTGAAAATCTGGAGGTCGGACTTCAATCGCCAGGGCAGGTCGTTGTCGCGGCCAATGACGCCGTTGAGCGAGCGGGCGACGGGGCCGACGGTAAGGATAACGGACATGCCCTGTCTTACCCTTCAACCCCGCAAGATGTCGATGAGTCGACGCTAGCGCGCGGGGGCGGTCAGCACCAACTGCTCGCGCTCGGGCGTCACGCCGGCCAGCCAGACGAACCGGGAGAGCATGACCATATAGGCTTGCATTCGACCGCGGGTCGCGAGGTCGGCCTTCGCCCCGTGGTCGACCGCCGACAGGGTTCCACCGCCCGATCGCGCGCCGACCAGAGGCTGGGCCAGGGCGGCGGAGAGGCCGGCGCCGCTGGACCAATCGTGGTCCGTCAGCGAGATCGCCTGCAGGGTCGTGAACGGCTTGTCCGCCGAGTCGTCCTTGACGGCGGCCAGGGTCTGCTTGGCGAAGTCGCTGACCGGCTTTCCGTCGGGACCTGTCATGCTCTGGCGCATGGTCAGTTCGTTCGTGCCTTCGATATGCAGCATGGCGATCGTGGATTTGGCCAGCTCCGGGGGGGCGCGCAGCGAGGGGCAGATCTCGCCGGCCGCCAGGTTGCAGACCTCGGTCTTGGCGAGCTCGGCGAACAGGCTGGCGGCCAAGCCCGGCGTCACCTCGTCCAGCACGGCCTCGTCGAAGCGCCAGGCGCCGTCCCGCTGGGCGGCGATCGGCTTGCTCGAGGGCAGGCGCGCCTTGATGAAGGCGGTGGTCTTGGCGAAGGGCTCGCGCCGGGCTCGCCAGGTGGAGAACAGATAGCCGTCGCGAACCTGGAAGGCCATGGCGGTGACTTCCAGCACCGTATCGCCGTCCTTCGGCGTCAGGCAGTAGACGACGACCTGGCCCCAGGCGGGCAGGGCGGGATCGGCGACATCCCGCACGTTCGGCTGGGGGCAGCGCGACCCGATCGAACCGCGCGTGGCCTCAAGCACCTGGACCAGGGTGACGCCCGGCGGCATGGGCGTGACGCTGAAGCCGATCAGGTCGATATAGGCCGCGCCGCCCTGATCCTTGGGCGTGATCTCGCCCAGTTCCGAGCGACCGTTGGCCGAATAGGTCCCGACGAACCAGCCTGGGGGAATGACCGGGACGATGATGGTCGAGCGCAGGCTGGCGGGCGGCGGCGCGGCGGCCTGGACCGTCGTGACGGTCAGCGCCGCGACGAGCGCGCCGGCCAGCGCGCGAAGAACCTGAAACCGCATGAGCATTCCCCGACTTGAGGTGGAAAGCTCTACCACAGGTTCATGACGCGAGAAGAAGGCGACCGCGATCAGCCGCCGAACGGGACCACGATCTGCTGCGCCGAGGCGCGGGCGATCAGCTCGCCGTCGGGGCGTCGGAAGTCGGCCTCGACGTGGATCATGCCCTTGGTCCTGGCGACCACGCGACCTTCCAGCGTCAGCACCTCGGCCTTGCCGACCCGGATGAAGTCGACCTTCAGGTTGCTGGTGCGGAACATGGCGTCGGCGGACGCGACGGTCATGGCCGCGAAGGCCAGGATCTGATCGGCCAGGGCGGCGATGTAACCTCCGAACAGCGAGCCGTCGACGTTCAGCAGTTCCGGCGCCGGCGTCCAGGTCTTGCGGACCCAGCCCTCGCCCCAGTCGTCGAGACCGCCCAGCTGAAGCGTTTGAACCACCGGCGGCAGGACGACGTCGCCGCCCTTGATCTGGTCCAGCCGGTCGGTGGCCCAGGTCAAACGGCGACCGCCGCCTTGATGTGCGGGTGGGCCTCGTAGCCTTCCAGCTGGAAGTCCTCGTAGTCGAAGGCGAACAGGTCGCGCTTGTCGGCCATCTTCAGGGTGGGGAAGGGCTTGGGCTCGCGCTGGATCTGTTCGCGGGCCTGTTCCAGGTGGTTCAGGTAGAGGTGGGCGTCGCCGAAGGTGTGGACGAACTCGCCCGGCTCCAACCCCACGACCCGGGCGACCATGATCGTCAGCAGGGCGTAGGAGGCGATGTTGAACGGCACGCCCAGGAAGACGTCGGCGCTGCGTTGATAGAGCTGGCAGCTGAGTTTGCCGTCGGCGACGAAGAACTGGAACAGGCAGTGGCAGGGCGGCAGGGCCATGTCCTCGACGTCGGCCGGGTTCCAGGCGCTGACGATGTGGCGGCGGCTGTTGGGATTGGTCTTCAGGCCTTCGACCAGGTTGGCGATCTGGTCGATCGACTGGCCGTTCGGAGCCGCCCACGAACGCCACTGCTTGCCGTAGACGGGACCCAGGTCGCCGTTTTCGTCGGCCCACTCGTCCCAGATCTTGCAGCCGTTGTCCTGCAGGTACTTTACGTTCGTGTCGCCCTTCAGGAACCACAGCAGCTCGACGATGATCGAGCGCAGGTGCAGCTTCTTGGTGGTCAGCACCGGGAAGCCCTTCGACAGGTCGAAGCGGATCTGCCGGCCGAACACGCCCAGCGTGCCGGTGCCCGTGCGGTCGCCGCGCTGGACGCCGTTCTCCAGGATGTCGGCGAGCAGGTTCAGGTACTGCCGCTCGGGATGGTCGGCGGCGGCCTGTTCGGCGTGAATGGCGGTGACGGCGTTCATGGCGCCACTCTCCTACGCGAATCGCCGCGATGGCCAATCACAAAAACGCCCCGCTCGAGGTCTCGGGCGGGGCGTCTTGTCGCGGGTCTGGCGGAGGCTTAGCGCGCCGGCTCGAGACCGGTGTTCAGCACCCAGCCGACATTGTCGTTCTCGTCGGCGACTTCCCACCACAGGCCGTTCTTCTCGCCGGTGGGATAGACGATCGCGCCGGCGGGGAGGGCGCGGATCAGCTTGCCGCCGGCCGCGGCCGTGGCGCGCAGGTTTGTGACCCGGCTGGCCACGAAGGTCTTGGACGGAGCGGCGGCCGCGGCCGTGGTCGTGGTCGACAGCAGGCCCAGGTCGGTCACCAGCTTGGTGTAGCTGTTGATGAACGACAGGGTGATGATCCGGCCGATCTCGGTGTCTTCATAGCCGCCGCCGACCGCGCCGGCGAAGCCGATGCCGCCGCCAGCACCCCAGCCGATGTCGTTCTTGGCCGCGTAGCCTTCCTGCACGGCCACCGTCTCGGTGGTGCGCACGTTGGTCAGGGACAGCACGGTGTTGGCTTCCAGCTTCTTGGTCTTGATGCCGCCGATCAGGCCGCCGGCCCGGCCGCCGATCAGGCCGCCGATCGCGCCGGCCACGGCGCCGCCGCCCGAATTGCCGTCAGCGGCCTGGACCTCGGCCACCAGCACGTAGTCGGCGGCCTTGATCTGGCCCTGGCCGACGTTGGAGCCGCGCTGCATGCCGAGATTGCCGCCGATATTGCGCTCGATCTGGGCGGCGTTGAGGCCCGCGCCACGGTCGACCAGGTTGAAGCAGCCCGACTTCTGGACCATCGCCTTCAACAGCTTCTGCGGCGAGGCCAGATTGTACTGCATCCAGCCGCGCGTATCGTCGCCGTCCATGATCGACAGCGTGCCCAGCTTGCGGGCGCAGCGGGGGATTTCGGCGACGGCCTGGGTCTGGAGCTTCTGGGCGTTGCTGGGTCTGGCCTGGGCCAGGGCCGCGCTCGGCGCGAGAATAGACAGCGTGAAGCCGGCCGTGACCAGGCCCGATAGCAGTTTCATAATACGCTCCAGAAAACTCCGACGAGCACCAACCTTAGCTTGAGGCAGAGGCTCGGCCAAGCTTGCCTCAGCCCGCGAAACCGCCTTCGTCGAGGAAGTCCTGTTCGGCCGCCGTCGTGCTTCGGCCCAAGGCCTTGTTTCGGTGAGGGAAACGGCCGAAGCGGGCAATGATGTCGCGGTGGGCGATCGCCCACTTCAAAGTATCGGCGTCGCCTGTCTCCTTCAGAAGCCCTTCGCAAAGGGCGATGCTGGTCTCCTGGTCGGCCAGTGACTCCGAGTGCTCGTAGGGCAGGTAGAAGAACGGCCGCAGCTCGGGCGCGACGGCCTTGTCATGGCCGGCCGCGAGGGCCGCGGCGGCGATCGCCCGGGCCTTGCCGTCGGTGGCGAAGGCGTGGCCGCTGTCCCGGTAGAGGTTGCGGGGGAACTGGTCCAGCAGGATCAGCAGGGCCAGGGCGCCTTCCGAGTCGGCGGCCCAGGCGTCGTACTTGCCCCGCGCGGCGGCCAGGTGGACGGGTTCGAACTTCAGCCGGATGGCGGCGTCGAAGGCGTCGGACTTGGCGAACCACTTGTCCGGACCGGCGGCGGTCCAGAAACCCAACACGTCCTGCGGTTTGGCGGTCATGGCGGATCCCCCTGAGGGTGACTTTTGAAACGGACGGCGTCGTTCAAATGCGGTTCATGCAACAGGGACGACACTCGACGCAAGGGATGAGCGACAGGGCCGACACGAGGCCCCTTGGAGCACTTGGAAAGCAATGAAACGTCTGATCACGACGGCGATGGTCCTGTCCTTGCTGGGCGGCGTCGCGGCGGAAGCCGCCGGCGCGGGCCTGGGGCAGGAACGCCCTGAACGCCAGGGACGCCAAGGCGGCGGGCGCGGCGACGGCGGTGGGGGCGGTTGGCGTCAACAGCAGTCACAGGACCAGCCGCAGCAGCCTCAAGCGCAGCAGCAACAGCAACAACAGCCTTCCGGCGGCGGGGATCGCGGCGGCGGCTGGCGTCAGTCGGGCGGCGATCGCGGTGATCGCGGCCCTAGTTCCGACGGGGGCGGCCGCTCGCCCCTGACGCCGCGCCCCCAACCTCAACCGCAACAGGCCGCGCCCGCGCCGCAGGCCCCGAGCCCGCAGCAAGCCCAGGGCCAGCAGCAAGGCCGCGACGGCGGCGGCTGGCGGGGCCAGGGCGGACGTCCCGGCGGCGGCGATCGCGGGGACCAGAACCGGGGCGATCAAAATCGCGGCGACCAGAACCGAGGTGACCCGAACCGTGGCGACCGCAACGGCGGCGACCGGGGCGGCTGGGATCGCAACGCCCAGAACGGTGGTCAGAACGGCGGCTGGGACCGCGGTCCCGGTCGTGGTGACCAGGGACGGGGCGATCAAGGTCGCGGCGATCACGGCCGGCCGGGTCAGAACAACGGCCACTACCGCGATCGCGACAACGACCGTCAGCGCTACGACCAGCGCCGCTACCGGCCGTCCTATCGCGCCGCGCAGCGCTACCGGGCCCCGGCCTACCGCTATCCGCGCGGCTTCTATGCGCGGTCCTGGTCGTTCGGCGACTACCTGCCGGGCGGCTGGTACGGCTCATCCTACTATCTGGACGCCTGGCAGTTCGGCCTGCCGTATCCGCCCATCGGCTGCGAGTGGGTGCGGGTCGGCAACGACGCCCTGCTGGTCGACGTCTGGAGCGGCCAGGTGCTGAGCGTCTATTACGGCCTGTTCTGGTAGCTTGGCCGCGTGTTGAAGAAGCCCGGGCGGATCGCCGATCCGCCCGGGCTTTGTCGTTTCGAGCGCCTGTCGTCTGGCCGAGGCTCCGACGGTGAAGTTTTCGACGGGGCGGTGTCGGATCGCGGACGACGGGATCGTCCTAGGGGCGTTGGCGCAATGCCTTCCCCGCCGCGTGACGGCCTCGAAAGGAACGACGATGTTGAAAGCTTCGCCCATGGTCTGGACGGGACGCGTCCTGACCGGCCTGTTCGCCCTGTTCATGCTGGGCGCGTCGGTCCTGCCGAAACTGGCGGGCATGCCGGTGGCGGCCGACACCCTGACGGCGCTGGGCTGGAAGGCCGACTACGTCCTGATGATCGGGCTCATGGAGCTGACCTTCGTCGCGCTCTACCTCTTTCCGCGCACGGCCGTGCTGGGCGCGGTGCTGATGACCGGCCTCTTGGGCGGCGCCATGGCGACCCAGGTCCGGGTCGAGAACCCGTTGTTCAGCCACGAGCTGTTCTCGATCTATCTGGGCCTGTTCATGTGGGGCGGCCTGTGGTTGCGCGATCCCGCGCTGCGGGCGCTGTTCCCGTGGCGCAAGGCCTGAGGCCAGCTCGGTTCAGGCGAAGCGATCGGCGCGTCCAGGAGGGCGTTTGGGAGGGCTTCTCGAAGGCTTGCCATGGCGGTGGAACGCCCCAGCGTCTAAAACGTCGCCACAGAGGCTTTCGGGTCACGGTGTTCTGTCGTCATCGCCTTGACGAAACGGCAAAAAAACGCTCAAACGCCCGGCCTTTGTCGCTTCGCTGTTGCGCGAGGCGGCCTATTTGACCAGTCCTGGAGAAAAAACATGCGCGTCTATTATGATCGCGACGCCGACCTCGCTCGCATCCTGGACAAGAAGATCGCGATCGTAGGCTATGGTTCGCAAGGTCACGCGCACGCTCTCAACCTTCGGGACTCGGGCGCGACCAACGTCGCCGTCGCCCTGCGCGCCGGCTCGGCCACCGCCAAGAAGTGCGAAGCCGAAGGCCTGAAGGTCATGACCGTCGCCGAGGCCGCCGCCTGGGCCGACCTGATCATGATCCTGGCCCCCGACGAGCATCAGGCCGCGATCTACAAGAACGACATCGCGCCCAACATCCGCGACGGCGCGGCCCTGCTGTTCGCCCACGGCCTGAACGTGCACTTCGGCCTGATCGAGCCCAAGGAGACCATCGACGTGCTGATGGTCGCCCCCAAGGGCCCTGGCCACACCGTGCGCGGCGAATATCAAAAGGGCGGCGGCGTGCCCTGCCTGATCGCGGTGCACCACAACGCCACCGGCAACGCCCTGGACCTCGGCCTGGCCTACGCCTCGGCTATCGGCGGCGGCCGTTCGGGCATCATCGAGACCAACTTCCGCGAGGAATGCGAAACCGACCTGTTCGGCGAGCAGGCCGTCCTGTGCGGCGGTACGGTCGAGCTGGTCCGCGCCGGCTTCGAAGTGCTGGTGGAAGCCGGCTACGCGCCGGAAATGGCCTATTTCGAGTGCCTGCACGAGCTGAAGCTGATCGTCGACCTCATGTACGAAGGCGGCATCGCCAACATGAACTACTCGATCAGCAACACGGCCGAGTACGGCGAGTACGTCACCGGTCCGCGCATCATCACGCCGGAAACCAAGGCCGAGATGAAGCGCGTGCTGGAAGACATCCAGTCGGGCAAGTTCGTCCGCGACTTCATGCTGGAAAACCAGGTGGGCCAGCCGAGCTTCAAGGCGACCCGTCGCCGCTCGGCCGAGCACCAGATCGAGGAAGTCGGCGGCCGCCTGCGCGCCATGATGCCCTGGATCGCCAAGAACAAGCTGGTGGACGTGGCCAAGAACTAGGCTTCGGCTTCATCGCTGGATACGGAAGAGCCCGGCCTCGCGCCGGGCTCTTTTCGTTTGGGCGCTTGCCGTTCGTCGCCCTTCGCGTGAAGCTTCCGCCGTCCCGCTGAACGGGATGAGGGGAACGCCCGATGAAACGCCTGCTCGCCGTCATGACCGCCTGCGCCGCCCTGGGGGCCGCCGCCACGCCGGCCGCCGCCGCCGAGGTCGCCTACAAGCTCGACGAGACCCACACCGAGACCAGCTTCGTCATCGACCGCTTCGGCTTCACCTCGGTGATCGGCATCTTCGGCAAGGCTGAAGGCACGATCTGGCTGGACGAGGCCGCGCCCGAGAAGTCGCGCGTCGAGGCCACGGTCAGCGTCGACAGCCTGCAGGCCGGCAACGCGACGCGCGAGGAGCACCTCAAGGGCGAGCGCTGGCTGAACGCGGCCAAGAACCCGACCATGACCTTCAAGTCGACCAAGGTGGAGAAGACCGGCGACGCGACGGCCAAGGTCACCGGCGACCTGACGATCATGGGCGTGACCCTGCCGACCACCTTCGACGTCAAGCTGAACAAGCTGGGCTCGGCCCCGAACAACAACAAGAAGCAGGCCGGCTTCACCATCACCGGCTCGATCAGCCGCAAGGCCTTCGGCAGCGCCGGGGCGGCGGGCGTGATCGGCGACGCGGTGGCCATCCGCATCGAGACGCTGGGCGTGGCGCAGCCGTAAGGCCCTAGCCCAGCACGAACACCGGACCCCAGGCCACCAGGTACTTCCGCACGCCGGTCGACAGGTGAGGGCGCAGCTGCCAGGCGCCGGGCGGCAGGGTCTGGGCGCCGGGAGCCTCTACATAGGTCTCGATCAGCGCCTCGGCGCCCGGCTCGGACACCGAGAACTGGTCGATGCGCGGCGTGGCGTTCGACAGGGCCGTGGCGATGGCGGCGACCGACGCCACCCGCAGCGGGGCGGGGACGGCCAGGCGGGCCGAGACCTCGGCATAGGCCCCGACCGCGATCACCTCGCGGCCCTGGCGCAGCACGCCGTAGCCGACGTGGGTGAAGCCGGGCGCCAGCAGGTTGGCGCGGTGGCCGGGGCTGGTCTTCCATTGCCCCATGATCTGATCGGGCCGCACCGCCCCGGCCGCGTTCATTCGCTCGGCGATGTTCTCGCCCGGGGCGCCGATCAGGTCGCGGGCCAGCAGGCCCACCCGGGCGGCGGGACCGAAGCCTTCGCGGGTCATGTGGTCGAAGACCCCCGTGCGGACGATGTCGGCGGCGTGGGCGCGGGCCGCCAGGGTCAGGCCGGGATCGGGCGCCAGTTCGGAGAGCCTCTGGCCGCGTCGGAAGATGTCGCCCAGGTCGCGCAGGTCGGTCTCGAAATCGGGATCGAAGTCGCCCCTGTCCTCGGCCAGCTGGCGACGCAGGCGGCGGTCATAGGCCAGCCAGGGGTCGCTGATGGCGGCCCCCGCGGGGTTGGGGGCGAGGCTGGGCATGACCAGGGCGGAAGCGGTCGCGGCGATCAGAGTGCGGCGGTTTGGGGCGATCATGGTCCTCAAGGCGGTTGACAGCGTCCCGTTTCGGCAAGCTCTAAGGGTCTATGAGACCCGTACGTTCCATTTGGCTGGCCGGACCCGAACCTTGGCTTCCCGACGCCGAGGCCCAAGCCGCGCGCCAACGCGCCCTCTGCCTGGATAACGGCTTCACCGGCCTGACCGCTCCCGCCATCGTCGAGACCCAGGCCGACAATGTCGAGATCCAGGCCCGGGAACTCTACGCCGAGAGAATGGCCAAGCTGCGGCAGGCCGACGCCGGGATCATCAATCTGACGCCGTTCCGCGGTCCCTCCTGCGCCAGCGCCGCCGCGTTCGAGGCCGGGGTGCTGGCCGGGCTGGGCCGGCCGGTCATGGCCTATGTGAACGTTTCCGACGAGAGCGAGGCCGAATATGTCGACCGGGTCGAGGTGCATGTCGGCGCCCAGCGCGACGAGCACGGCGTCTGGCGCGACGGAGACGGCTGCGTGGTCGAGGACTTCGGCCTGCCCGAGACCCTGATGCTGTGGGCCGAGGCCCGTCGGCTGTTCGTGATCATCACCGACGACCCGCTCCACGACCTGACGGGCCTGGAGATGTGCCTGGAGGCGCTGGCGCTGTACGCGGAGTAGGGCGGCTCACGCACTTGCCCCCACCTGGCGGCTTCGCCGCCTGTCCGCCCCCATAGGGGGCGGAGGACGCCGCGCTCAAGAGCCTCTTCCCCCTATGGGGGAAGACGATCGCGAAGCGATCCGTAGGGGGCAAGTGGTGATGAGCGAGCTACCCGGCCGCCAACGCCGCCAGCGCCGCCCGCGCGGCCTTGGCCGCCGCCACCATGTTGACCAGGGCGGGGCGCACCTCGTCCCACTTGCGGGTCTTCAGGCCGCAGTCGGGATTGACCCACAGCTGGCTCGGCGAGAGGCGGCGGCCCGCCGTGGTCAGCAGGGCGACCATCTCCTCCGAGCCCGGCACGCGCGGCGCGTGGATGTCGTAGACGCCAGGCCCGATCTCCGCCGGATAGGCGTAGGCCTCGAAGGCGTCCAGCAGCTCCATCTTCGAGCGCGCGGTCTCGATGGAGATGACGTCGGCGTCCATCGCCCCGATCGCGGCGATGATGTCGTTGAACTCCGAATAGCACATGTGGGTGTGGATCTGGGTCTCGTCGCGGACGCCCGAGGCCGTCAGGCGGAAGGCCTCGACCGCCCAGTCCAGATAGGCCTGGCGGTCGGCGCGGCGCAGGGGCAGGCCCTCGCGCAGGGCCGCCTCGTCGATCTGGATGACCTTGGCGCCGGCCGCCTCCAGGTCGACCACCTCGTCGCGGATCGCCAGGGCGATCTGCCGGCAGGTCTGGCTGCGCGGGATGTCGTCGCGGACGAACGACCACTGCAGGATGGTGACCGGGCCGGTCAGCATGCCCTTCATCGGCCGGTCGGTCAGCGACTGGGCGTAGCGCCACCACTCCACCGTCATCGCCCTGGGCCGCGACACGTCGCCGAAGATGATCGGCGGCCGCACGCAGCGCGAGCCGTACGACTGCACCCAGGCGTGCTTGGTGAACACGAAGCCGGCCAGCTGCTCGCCGAAGTACTGGACCATGTCGTTGCGCTCGAACTCGCCATGCACCAGCACGTCGAGGTCGATCTCCTCCTGCCAGGCCACCGCGGCGGCGGTCTCCTCACGCAGGAACACTTGGTAGTCGGCGTCGGCCAGGGCGCCCTTGGCGTGGGCGCTGCGGGCCTTGCGCACGGCGCTGGTCTGGGGGAACGAGCCGATCGTGGTCGTCGGCAGCGGCGGCAGGTTCAGGCGCGCCTGCTGCAGGGCGATGCGCTGGGAGAACGCCGCGCCGCGCCGGGCGTCGTCAGAGGTCACGGCCGCCAACCGCGCCTGGACGGCGGGGTCGTGGATGCTGGGCGAGGCGCGACGGGCGGCGGCGGCCTTGGACGCGGCCTCCAGGGCGGGGCGGACGGCGTCGCGACCTTCGTTCAGGGCCTTGGCCAGGACGGCCAGCTCCTCGATCTTCTGGACGGCGAAGGCCAGCCATTGGCGAACCTCCGGATCCAGGGCCGTCTCCAGCTCCAGGTCGATCGGCGTGTGCAGCAGCGAGCACGACGGGGCCAGGACGACGCGGTCGCCGCCGCGCTTGGAGACGATCGGGTCCAGCCGGTCGAGCAGGGCCTCCAGGTCGGCGCGCCAGACGTTGCGGCCGTCGATCACGCCCAACGACAGCACCAGGCCCTCGCGGGCCGCCGACAGCACGGCGTCCAGTTGCTCGGGCGCGCGGGCCAGATCGACGTGCAGGCCGTCGACCGGCAGGTTGGCGGCGGTCGACAGGTTGTCGCCATAGGCTCCGAAATAACTGGTCAGCATGATGCGCAGGCCCGGCGTGGCGTGGGTCAGCAGGCCATAGGCCCGGCGCAGCTCGCCGCGCTCGAATTCGGTCAGGTCCAGCGCCAGGCAGGGCTCGTCGATCTGCACCCAGTCGGCGCCGGCCGCCATCAGGCGCTGCAGGACCTCGACATAGACGGGGATCAGCGAGGACAGCAGCGACAGCGTCGAGAAGTCCGGATCACGGGTCTTGGCGAGCTTCAGGAAGGTGACCGGACCCAGCAGCACCGGGCGGGTGCGGATCCCCAGGGCCTTGGCTTCCAGGAACTCGTCGATCGGCTTGGTCGAGGACAAGGCGAAGACCTGGCCGCGCGACACCTCGGGGGTCAGGTAGTGGTAGTTGGTGTCGAACCACTTGGTCATCTCCATGGCGGGCAAGCCGGCGCCATGGGCGTGGAGATGGCCGTGCTCGCAGACCTCGGCCTGGCCCTGGGTCCCCCGCGCCATGGCGAAGTAGGTCGCGGTGTCGACCGGTCCGCCGGCCTGGCCGTAGGCGGCCGGGATGGCGCCGACCATCACGCTGGCGTCCAGCACGTGGTCGTAGAGCGAGAAGTCGTTGCTGGGCACGTGATCCACGCCCAGGGCCTTCTGGCGGGCCCAGGCCTTGGCGCGCAACTCGGCGGCCGCGGCCAGCAGGGAAGGGGCGTCGATCTTGCCGGCCCAGTGGTCCTCGAGCGCGAGCTTCAGCTCGCGGCGGGGGCCGATGCGGGGAAAGCCCAGGGTGGCGACGGTGACGGTCATTTCAAAAAGCCTCTGCCGGTGTGATGGCGGGAGGCTGATCGGGGCGCGCGGTCGGCCGCGCACGGGTGCTCACGCCCCGGTCACGCCTTGCAAGCGACCAGACCGGGCACCCCGCCGGAGGACGTTATCTGTCGGGGCAGGTCTCCTGGCTCACGGGTCAGCGCCCCTGTCCTGGCCTTCCCGACACGCCACCGATCCAGCTTCGGCGCGTCAGTGACACGTAACGGACAGCGGCTCGCCGCTCACAGTTGCGGGGGCAGCGCCGGATTCGGGTTTTCAGGCCCTCACCGACTTCCCTCTTAGCTCCGGACGCGAGCGTCCGCAGACCACGACGAGCATAGGAAGCGCCCGTTCCGCCCGATCGTCAAGAGGGATATAAAGATATCCTTATATGATTTTCCGAGCGTCGGAGGCCGAAGCGAAAGAATGGGATCGACCGGTCAGGCGGGGTCGATCACAATGTCTTCCAATCTGGTAGGATTTAAGCCGCGTGAGACCTTCATCGACCATCGCCGTCGTCGGCGCCGGCTTCAGCGGCGTCATGACGGCCCTTCATCTGCTGCGCCAGGACGCCGCCGTGAAGGTCGTGCTGGTCGAGCGCCGCAGTCCGCTTGGCCTTGGGGCGGCCTACGCGACCGACAATCCGCGCCATCGGCTCAATGTCCGGGCCGGCAACATGAGCGCGTGGCCGGATCAGCCCAACGCGTTCGTCGACTGGCTGGCGGCTCAGGGGCGCGACGTGGGGCCGGGCGGATTCGCGACCCGCGGAGACTACGGCGCCTACCTCCAGAGTCTGCTGGCCGGGGTCGCCGAGGGGCCCGAGGCGGCGGGCCGGCTGGTGATCACGCCCGACGAGATCACCGCGATCACGCGCTCCGGCGACGGCTGGCGCCTGACCTGCGGGATGGGGCGCACGCTGAGCGCGGACGCGGTGGTGCTGGCGCTCGGCAATCCGCCGCCATCGCGGCCCGAGGGCGTCGATCGGGACTTCGCCGAATCCGATCTCTACGTCGCCGATCCGTGGCGCTGGGAGCCGCGCGTTCCAGAGGGAGACGCGCCGATCCTGCTTCTGGGCTCAGGCCTGACTATGGTCGACGTGGCCCTGGCGCTGGACGAGGCGCGCCCCGGGCAGTCCTTCGTCGCCCTGTCGCGACGCGGACTGACCCCGCTGCGGCACGACGGCGCGCCGCCGGTCACGCTTCCGCCGCCGCCGTCGCCCTTGGCGGGGCCGTCGCGAACCCTGGCCTGGCTGCGGTCGGCGGCGGAGCGGCATGGGTGGCGCACCGCCATCGACGCCCTTCGGCCCGTGACCAAGGCGCTATGGCGCGGATGGAGCCTCCAGCAGCGGACCCGCTTCCTGCGCCACGGGCGGGCGTTCTGGGACGTGCACCGGCATCGCCTGGCCCCTCAGGTGGCGGCGCATATCGACCACATGCGCCGGACGGGACGCCTAAGGGTCATCGCGGGGCGGCTGGAGCGCGTCGACGCCGCCCGGGATCAAGGTTTCGCCGTGACCTGGCGTCCACGCGGCTCGGCGCGATCCGAGCGGTTCGAGGCCGGCCTGCTGGTCAACTGCACCGGTCCGGCGGCGAGCCTGGCGCGATCGTCCGAGCCCTTGCTGGCGTCGCTGTCGGAACAGGGGCTGGTCCGGCCCGATCCCTTGGGTCTGGGCGTCGATGTGGACGTCGATCATCGCGTGATCGCCGTGTCCGGCCAGGCGCAGCCCACGCTGTTCGCGGTCGGGCCGATGACGCGCGGCGCGCTCTGGGAAATCAACGCCGTGCCGGACATCCGCGTCCAGGCCGTCGAGGTCGCTCAGGGCGTGATCCGGGCGCTGCGATGACGCCGCGCGTCACCAGCCCAGGGCCGAGTCGCCGCGCAGGATCGCCTCGGCCGCCGCCGAATGGCCCGCGCCCTCTCGCTCATGCAGCACCAGAGGCGGCAGAAGGACCAGCGGCGCCTTGCCGGTCTTGATCGCCCGCACGATCACCCGCTTGGCCGGAGCGTCGGCGAAGGGGGCGACGGGGCGGATCTTGAACGAGCCGGCCTTGGGCGCCAGCAACGCGAGAATGTCGGCCAGGCGGTCGGCGCGGTGGATCAGGGTGATGGTCCCGCCCTCGCGCACCGCCTTCAGGCAGAACGCCGTCCAGGCCGCCAGCCCGCCGTCGGCCATCCAGGCGCCGGATTTCTCGGGGGAGGGCGCGCGCAGAGCGGCGGGATCGTCGAAAAAGGGCGGATTGCTGATCGCCGCATCGAACACCGGCAGGTCCAGGGCGCGAAAGCCGCGCTCGACCTCGCCGCCGACGATCTCGACCCGATCGGTCATTTCGTTGAGCGCGACATTGCCCCGGGCCAGGTCGGCGGCCGCGGAATCGCGCTCCAGCCCGACGAATCGGGCTTCCGGACACCGGCTCGCCGCCGCCAGCAGGGCGCCGCCAACCCCGCAACCGGCCTCGATCACCCGTTCGCCGGGATCCGCGTCGCAGGCCGCCGCCAGCAGGGCCGCGTCCATGCCCGCGCGATAGCCCGCCACGGGCTGACGCAGCCTTACGCGGCCGTTCAGGACGGCGTCTTCGGTGACCCCCGAGGGTTCCGGAGGGGCTGGTATCTCGTCCGGCAACGTTTCAAGCCTTGTGCTCGCCTTGACCCTGACCTATCCCGCCAGCATTGTCGCTCGCAACGGCTGATCAAGCCCAAGGGACGCGAGGCGCACGCCGACCGCCGGCGGGCGTCAGCAGGGAGAGTATGGTTTTGGACGCAGCTGCAGCGACCCTCGCCCGGGAGCCGGGATCGGTGGATCGTCTCGTGCGGCTGGCCGCCGCCGACATGGCCGGGGTCGACGCCCTGATCACCGCGCGCATGCAGAGCGAGGTTCCGGTCATTCCCGCCCTGGCCGAGCACCTGATCGCCGCCGGCGGCAAGCGCCTGCGTCCGCTGCTGACCGTGGCCGCCGCCCGCCTGGCCGGGTCGGACAACGCCGCCTGCCTGAAGCTGGCCGCCGCCGTCGAGTTCATCCACACCGCCACCCTGCTGCACGACGACGTGGTCGACGGCAGCCAGCTGCGGCGCGGCAAGGTCGCGGCCCACCTGATCTGGGGCGCGGCCCAAAGCGTGCTGGTCGGCGACTTCCTGTTCGCCCGGGCCTTCGAGCTGATGGTCGAGACCAACTCGATGAAGGCGCTGGAGATCCTGGCCAAGGCCAGCCGCGTCATCGCCGAGGGCGAGGTGCTGCAGCTCACCCGCAGCCACGACCTGAACCTCTCCCAGGCGCTGTATCTGGAGATCATTTCCGCCAAGACCGCCGAACTGTTCGCGGCGGCGTCGGAAGCCGGCGGCGTCTCGGCAGGCGTGTCACCGGACCAATCCGACAATCTGCGCGCCTATGGCATGAACCTCGGGATCGCCTTCCAACTGGCCGACGACGCCCTGGACTACGGCGGCGCCACCGAAGCCCTGGGCAAGAACGCCGGCGACGACTTCCGCGAAGGCAAGGCCACCCTGCCGCTGCTGCTGGCCATCGCCCGCTCGGGTCCGCGCGAGGCCGAGTTCTGGGAACGGGCCATCGGCCGCCGCGAGCAGACCGAAGCCGACTTCCGCCGGGCCCGCGAACTGATCGTCGGCACCGGGGCCCTGGAGGCCACGCTCGACCTGGCCGCCAGCTACGCCGACAAGGCCAAGGCGGCGCTGTCGGGCTTCCCGGCCAACGACTGGCGCGCCAGCCTGGAAAGCCTGGCCGACTTCGCGGTCAGCCGGCGAACCTGACATGACCTGGGCGGGGGGGAACAAGACCAGCAACATGCTTCCGCTGCCGCCGGAAGGTCCGCTGCCGTCCCTGAACACCGTTCTGAAGGCCACGCCGGCAAATCCCAGCGGGGATCCCCACGGTCATGCCCACCAGGCCGGCGAGGCGGCCGGCCAGGTGATCGGCGGCGGCCTGGGCGTTCTGGTTGGCTTCAGTGTCCTGCTGTTGATGTTCGGCCCCGTGCTTTGGGTGCCGCTGTGGGCGGCCTTTTCGGCGGGCGTGCGGGTCAAGGCCCTGGCGCACAACGGCTGGCTGACGGCCGGGGCGGCGATCGCCGCCGGCCTGGCCGTGGCCTTCGTGCAGTTCCTGCTGCTGGTCCAGAAGAGCCCGCTGCTGCGCTATCCGGCCGTGCTGCTGTTCTCGCTGGCCTGGGTGGGCGGGCTGTGGCTGGAGCTGACCGCCCCGCCGCACAACTGGCTGGTCCCGCCGCCTTGGCACGCGCCGGGGCCCTGGGCGATGGCGATCGTCGGCGTCGGCACGGTGATCTATGCCGGGCTCTACCTGCTGATCCTCACGCGCTTCGGCAAGGGCCGATGGGCGCGCAAGTGGCAGCTGATCAAGTAGGCGCTTAAGCCTTCGCCTTCAGGCACAGGTCCAGGTGGGTGCCGTTGTCGTCCTCGACGTGACGCTTCCAGGCCGCGTCGACATTGGCGATCACCTCGGCGGGCGTCGCGCCCTTCACGGCCTCGCGCTTCTTCTTGCGGTGCAGGATCTCGACGCCGTAGCCCAGGTCCAGGAAGAAGCTCAGCAGGGCCGAACCCTCGGCGCGCGAGGTCTCGGCCTGGAAGCGCGGCGAATATTCCAGGAACGTGATCGGCTTCTGCTCGGCCATGAAGGCCTTGGCGCCCATGAAAGCGCGATATTCCATGCCCTCGATGTCGATCTTCATCACGTCGACCTTGCCCAGCTCCCCGCGCAGCAGGTCGATCGGCACGACCGGCGCGAAATCGTAGTCGCTCAGGTCGTCCGGCGCGGCCTGGCCCGAGGGCTCCAGCTGGTGGTTGTTGTGCATGGTCTGGCGACGCAGGAAGGCCGTCTCCAGCTTGTCGGACACGCCCACCAGGATCAGGCGGATGTTGTCGATGGCGTTGGTCTTGGCGCTTTCGAGGATCACCCGGCCGTTGCCGGGGCTCATCTCGATGGCGATCACCCGACCGGTCGGCCCGACCTTCTTGCCGGCCGGCAGGGCGAAGGCGCCCCAGCTGGCGCCGACGTCCAGCACGGTCATGCCGGGCTTCAGGGTCTGCAGGAAATAGTCCAGCACCCAGGGCTCGTAGTCCTTGCCGTCCAGCAGCTGCTTGGTGATCACCCAGTGGTCGGGCATGCGGAACGTGCAGCCGCGGAACTTCACCGAAGTGGGGACGGGGGCGGCGCCGACCGGCAGCGAGATCGCCTGGTGCTTCTTCTTGCGGAACAGACCCATGGAGCCCTCGTGAGCGCGGCGCTTTGGAATCAAGCGCGGCGGCTTTGTTTCTGGGCCGACACATAGCGATAGCTTGTGGCAAGGTCACGTCCGCCGGCCGAGAAAGGTGAAGCTCGACATCGATCGCGATTTGTCGCACGCCTGGGGCCCCAATCGCGTCGTCGCCGGAGACCGTCATGATCCGCCTGCTGCTCAACATCCTGTGGTTCATCTGCGGCGGCTTCATCTCGGGCTGCCTGTGGCTGCTGGGCGGTGCGCTGCTGGCCATCACGATCGTGGGCCTGCCCTATGCGGGCGCGGCCTGGCGTATCGCCGGCTTCGCCTTCTGGCCCTTCGGCAAGGAGATCGTGCCCCGAGAGCTGGTGACCGGCCGCGACGACCTGGGCACTGGCGGCCTGGGCTGCGTGCTCAATGTGATCTGGTTCCTGCTGGGCGGCTGGTACATCGCCCTGTCGCACCTGATCGCCGCCGCCGCCGAGGCGGTGACGATCATCGGCATCCCGTTCGCGATCAAGGACCTGCAGCTGGCCATCGTGGCCATCGCCCCGATCGGCCGGACGGTGGTCGACCGCCGCTAGAGCGGAAGCCCCTAGGCGGCGGCCTTGCGCAGGACCACCAGGTCCTGCCAGCCGTCATAGGCCGGAGAGACTTCCCAGCGGCCGGCCTTGACCGAGACCCGCTCCAGCCCAGCCTCTTCGGCCAGGTTCAGCAGCAGGGTCTGGTCGTGGGCGATGGCGCGTTCGGGCGTGCGGGGGTCGGCGACCATCGAGCCGTCCCGCCAGTCCTGCAGACGCATGTTGGCGCGCCGGCGCACCCGCTCGCGTCGTTCGTCGTCGAGCAGATAGGCCGTGAAGAACACCCGTCCGCCCGGGGCGAGGACGCGGGCCGTCTCCGACAGATAGCGCGCGACGTCGCCCAGCGGCATGTGGCTGTAGACCGATGTGGCGAAGACCAGGTCGAAGGTCTGGTCGGCGAACGGGAACTCGAAGCGCGAGGCGGGGACGTCGCCGTCGGGGCGGTAGTCGCCGTTGCGCACGGGCGCGTGGATGAAGCGGAAGTCCGGCCGCGACTTGGCGAACCGGCGCTGGCAGGCCGCGATCGCCGCCTCGGTGATGTCGAAGCCGGCATAGCCGCCCGAGGGGGACAGGAAGTCGGCGAGGGCGGTGGTGACGCGGCCCGTGCCGCAGCCGATGTCCAGCACCCGATCATCCGGCGCCAGCCCGGCATGCTCGCGCAACTGGGTGAAGATGTGTCGGCCGACCGCCTGGAAATCGCCGCCGCCGACATGGTGGATCACCTGCAGGGGATCGGCCCAGCGTTTCGGATCGGACAGGCGCGCCGGGAGGCTGCGGATATCCTCCACGAGGCCGGCGGCCGAACGAACCCAGCCGGTGGGCAAAAGGCTCGCGGCCTGGCGTCTCACCTCGATGAGAGCGTCGATGTTACTCATTGGTCCCCCGACCAGTACTGATGGCGGAGCCTTAGCGAGCTCGACCGTGCCGAGCAATAGCCAAATTCACCCTAGAGTTGGATGACGTGATCGCTGCTGACGCGTCGAGCGGGACCGCTGGGCTTTGCTCGATTACGGGGCGACGATGCCGATCCAGGCGAGGCCGCCCGGCAGCTCGAAATCAGCGTAGTCGACCTGCAGCACCCGTCGGCGGCGCGGCGGTTCCGCGCGGTCCGAGGCGTGGAGGATCGGGGTGGCGTAGGCCCAGACGTCGCCGGGCGCGGCCAGGCAGTCGATGACCGGGTGGGCGGCGGCGCGTTCGGCCGCCTCCTCCGCCGGTACGCGGCCCAGGCTATGCGAGCCCAGAGCGACGCGCAGGGGCGCATTGCCCAGGGCGACGGGGTCGAGGTGGATGCGCAGGGTGATCATCCGCGCCAGGATCTCGAAAGGCGGCGCGACGTGCAGCAGGCCGTCCTTGGTCGACCAGGGGCCGAAGCCTTCGACCTCGACGCGTTCGGCGACKGGCAGCGTGCGGTCCTGATGCCAGGCCACGGCCCAGTTGGCGTCGGGCGTCTTGTCGAACATCACCGCGTGCACGGGGCGGGCGGTCTGCGAGGTCAGGCGGGCGGCCAGGGCGCCGACGGGGCCGGTCGTTGCCAGGATGTCGTCGAGCACGGGAGCGTCGCGCAGCCGCGCTCCGGGGCGGGCGCCGACCACCTGGTCGGCCAGGTCGCGCAAGGCGGCGAGGTCGTCCGGCGAGAGGACGCCTGGAAAATGGACGGCGCCGTCACGTGCGAAATCGCTGGGTGCGCTCATCCCAGACTCCGCCGCAGCACGTGGGTCCAAGGGCCTGAAGTGTCTGGTGAAAACCCCTGCGCTTCCCAGAACGGACCGGCGGCAGGGGAGGCGGCGGCGTTGCAGGTCAGGAGATCGACCTGGTCGAGGGCTTCCTGGATCAGGGCCGAGGCCAGGGTTCG
Organism: Caulobacter sp. 05L422; assembly: GCF_056397765.1. Taxonomy (NCBI): domain Bacteria; kingdom Pseudomonadati; phylum Pseudomonadota; class Alphaproteobacteria; order Caulobacterales; family Caulobacteraceae; genus Caulobacter; species Caulobacter sp. 05L422. Next base: position 52,436 of record NZ_JBFTOB010000032.1, read on the forward strand.
CGCCACGCCCTGGCGACGGAAGGCGGGGCGGACATAGAAGCGGCGCACGCGGCGGGCCGGCTCGTGGGCGGCGGGCTCGACCGACAGGCCGCCGATCCCCGCCAGTTCGCCGGCCAGCAGCGCGCCCAGCAGGGCCTCGCCGTCGCCGTCGAAGCGCTGGTCGCCGCCGGCCCAGTCCCGAGCCAACAGCACCATGTTGCGAACGCCCTCGCTCGCCGCGTCGGCGAGGAGGGCGTCGAAGCCGTCCGGCAGGTCGTCGATGATCCGGATCAGCTGAATCAAGATCAGCCCGGCGAGATCATGTTCTCGGGGCGGACGTACTGGTCGAACTCTTCGTTGGTCAGGTAGCCGCCGCCGACGGCCTCCTCGCGCAGGGTGGTGCCGTTCTTGTGCGCGGTCTTGGCGATCTTGGCGCAGATGTCGTAGCCCAGCTTGCCGTTCAGGGCCGTGACCAGCATCAGGCTGTTCTCGACGCCCTTCTTGATGTTGTCGACGCGGGGCTCGATGCCGACGACGCAGTTGTCGGTGAAGCTGATCGCGGCGTCCGACAGCAGGCGCACCGACTGCAGGAAGTTGTAGGCCATCACCGGGTTGAAGACGTTCAGCTCGAAGTGGCCCTGGCTGCCGGCGAAGGTGACGGCGGCGTGGTTGCCGAACACCTGCACGCAGACCTGGGTGAGGGCCTCGCACTGGGTCGGGTTGACCTTGCCCGGCATGATCGACGAGCCGGGCTCGTTCTCCGGCAGGCTCAGTTCGCCCAGGCCGGCGCGCGGGCCGCTGCCCAGGAAGCGGATGTCGTTGGCGATCTTGAACAGGCTGGCGGCGACCGTGTTGATCGCGCCGTGGCTGAAGACCATGGCGTCGTGGGCGGCCAGGGCCTCGAACTTGTTCGGAGCGGTCTTGAAGGGCAGGCCGGTGATGCCGGCGATCTGTTCGGCCACCTTCTCGGCGAAGCCGATCGGGGCGTTGAGGCCGGTGCCGACCGCGGTGCCGCCCTGGGCCAGCTCCATCAGCTTGGGCAAGGTGCTTTCGATGCGCTCGACGCCGTTGGCCACCTGCTGGGCGTAGCCGCCGAACTCCTGGCCCAGCGTCAGCGGGGTGGCGTCCTGGGTGTGGGTGCGGCCGATCTTGATGATCTTGGCCCAGGCGTCGGACTTGGCCTTCAGGGCCGTGTGCAGGTGCTTCAGGGCCGGCAGCAGGTCGTGGACGATCTGCTCGGCGCAGGCCACGTGCATCGCCGTCGGATAGGTGTCGTTCGACGACTGGCTCATATTGACGTGGTCGTTGGGGTGGACGGGTTTCTTGGAGCCCATCTCGCCGCCCAGCATCTCGATCGCGCGGTTCGAGATCACCTCGTTGGCGTTCATGTTCGACTGGGTGCCCGAGCCGGTCTGCCAGACCACCAGCGGGAAGTGCTCGTTCAGCTTGCCTTCGATGACTTCGTTGGCGGCCGCGACGATGGTCTCGGCGATCTTGGGGTCCAGCTTCCCCAGGGCCAGGTTGGCCTCGGCGGCGGCGCGCTTGACGATGCCCAGGGCGCGGACGACGGGAAGCGGCTGCTTCTCCCAGCCGATCTTGAAGTTGCCGAGCGAGCGCTGGGCCTGAGCGCCCCAGTACTTGTCGTTCTCGACGGCGATCGGGCCAAAGGTGTCGGTCTCGTTGCGCGTGGCGGTCATGCGGCGGGTCTCCCGGAAAAACGGTCGAGCGGGGTCTAGACCCAAGGCGGGCGGAGGGCAACGTTCCGCGCTTGCGAAGGCGTCAAACGGGCCTTACGCCTCGAAATCTGGCGGAACAGGAGTCTTCCATGAGCCCTCACATCGCCCTGCTGCGGGCCGTCAATGTCGGCGGGCGCAAGGTGCTGAAGGACGACCTGCTGGGCCTGGCCAAGGACCTGGGCTTCGACGACGCCAAGACCCTTCTGGCCAGCGGCAACCTGGTGCTGTGGGGCAAGGCCGGTTCGGACGCCGACATCGAAAAGCGCCTGGAGGATGGGCTGGAGAAGCGCATGGGCCTGCGCACCGACTTCATGGTCCGCTCGCCGGCCGAGCTGAAGGCGATCATCGCCGCCAATCCGTTCCCCGACCTGGTCGAGGCCCGCCCGAGCCACCTGGTCGTCAACTTCCTCAAGCAGCCGATCCCGGCGGGCGACGTCGAGGTGCTGCGCGCCGCGATCACCGGTCGCGAACGCGTCGAGGGCGGCGGCAAGCAGCTCTATGTCGACTTCATCGACGGCATCGGCGAGTCGATGCTCGACCGCGACTGGAAGAAGACCAAGAAGGCTCCGGTCGGCACGGTCCGCAACTGGAACACGGTGATGAAGCTGGCGGCGATGGTGGGTTTGTAAGGGACGCGGCCGTCCGGTCTTGGCTATACCGACCGCAGACAAGGAGACCGCCCATGCTCGTCGCCACCACCAACGATCTGCCTGGCTACCGCATCGTCGCCCATCTGGGCCTGGTGCGCGGCGTCACCGTTCGCTCGCGCAGCGTGATCGGCAATCTCGGCGGTTCGATCCAGTCGATCTTCGGCGGCAAACTGTCGATCTACGTCAACCTGGCCGAGGCGGCCCGTCAGGAAGCCTACGACCTGCTCGTGGCCCACGCCGCCGAGTTGGGGGCCAACGCCATCATCGCCATGCGCTACGACGCCAACGAGATCATGGAAGGCATCACCGAGGTGCTGGCCTACGGCACCGCCGTGAAGGTCGAGCCGACCGCCTGATCATGGACGATGGCTGGACGCATCACGGCAAGGTCCGGGCCCGCGAGGACGGCGGTGAGCTGACCCTGGTGGTCGACGGCCTGACCACCCAGGCCAAGTACTACAAGCCGCTGATCTACGAGTTCTTCCGCAAGGTCTGGCGCGGCTCGCGGCCGGCCTGGGGCGAATTCTCGGTCGAGATCGGCATGGAGTTCGTCGGCGAGCCGCCGTGGATGGACCTGGACAACCTGGCCAAGGCCCTGCTGGACGCGATCAAGGGCTACGCCTTCCACGACGACGCCCAGGTCGCCCGGCTGCTGGTCGAGCGCCGTCCGGCCGAGCGCGAGCGGATCGTCATCGTGGTGCGGAAGCTAGAGTCGCGCTTTCTGCGGTCCACGCTCGAAGACTGACGAGCCCACCGCGACCAGCATCACCAGCATGAAGGCGCCGTAGCGGCCCAGGCTGGCCGGCTCGTCGGACATCAGCTGTTGGAAGTGGGCCAGCACCAGGTCGGCGCCCGCCAGGATCGGCATGCCGAAGGCCATGGCCGGGAACAGCCGCCGTCCGCGCGGAATGCGCCGCAGCCGCGCCGTCGCCTGAAAGACGAAGGTCACCGCCGCGGCCGCCGCGAAGGCGTTCAGCGCATAGAACCAGAAGGCCTGTTCCAGCAGCCCGCCGCCGTAGGCCGCGTAGAACAGCGTGGCGGCCAGCCAGGCCAGCAGGCCGGCAAGGCTGAAGATGGCGGCGTCCAGTTTTGACACGATCGGCTCCCCCCGAGGCTTCCCCGGGGAGGGCGGTGCATGGGGCGTGCCGAACCCCTGCGTCCTTCGAGGCCCGCTGCGCGGGCGCCTCAGGATGAGGAATTCAGAGCCAATTCACGATCCTCATCCTGAGGTGTGAGCCGCAGGCGAGCCTCGAAGGACGCAGAGCGCTAGGCGTTCCAGAATTCCAGGAAGCCCCACGCCGCCAGCAGCAGGGCGAAGCCCAGGAAGACCAGGGTCGTGCAGGTGAAGGCCAGCTTGCGCAGCGAGGTCCAGCTGTCGACCCGGCGGCCGCCGCGCCACACCACGGGCAGCATGGCCAGGGTGGCGATGGTCAGCAGGGTGGCGACGAAGGCGCAGGCCGAGGCGCTGAGCAGCCAGCCGCTGGGCCAGCCGTAGAACACCTTGGCCAGGTCGCGGGCGCCGCTGGCGAACACGCCCACGCCGATCAAGGCGATCAGCCAGAGGATGGCCTGGATGGTCTGCAGCAGGCTGGCGCGGGCCTGGGTCGGGGTCTGGCGCGACTCGCGGCTGTCGCGGGTGGCCACGCCGATCAGGGTGGCGATGGCGGCCAGGGCGGTCAGCACCGCGAACATGGTCAGCAAGCCCGGTTGATGCGGGAAGCCGATGCGCTCGAACGCCGCCACGCCCGTCGGCGAGAAGAACCGCGTGACCTTGCCGTCGTCGCGCTGGAAGACCAGCAGGCCCGAACCGCTGAGCGGCGCGAAGGTGTCGGGCTGGTCGGTCGCCGTCCATAGGCTGGACTTGCCGTCGATCGTCAGGGTCAGGCGGCCGTCCGGCGCGGCGCGCACGGTCGCCTCGCCGATCAGGCGGTCGATGAAGCCTTCCAGCCCGCCGTACGAGCGGCGGGTGGTCAGGAACTGGCCCTCGTAGGCCTGGGCCTCGTCATGGGTGATCCGGCTGGCGGCGGGGATCTCGGGACGCGGCGCGTAGAAACGCTCGAGGATGGTGGCGGGCAGGGTGGCGGGCAGGTCGGCGCCGGTGTCGGTGTTGACCGCCACGAACACGCCCAGGCCCAGCTCGGGGACCATGACCATGTTGGAATGGAACCACAGGGTCGCGCCGGCATGGCCGAAGCCCCGGCGGCCGCCGGGCAGGGGGATGTCCATGAAGCCGGCGTTCCAGCCCGGCGCGCCGTCGGCCGGGCGGTACATCGAGGTGCGGAACATCGCGCTGGTCTTGGGCGAGAACACCGTCTTGCCGTCGATGGTCCCGCCGTTCAGCAGCAGCGTCATGTAGCGGGCCATGTCGCCGGCCGTGCTGGAGGCCGAGCCGGCGGGCGCGATGTGGCCGATGAACTCGGGCGTTTCGGTCTGGAAGCCCAGCGGGGTCCAGCGGAAGCCGTCCGACAGGTCGGCCGCCAGGGCCGGCGCCATCGGGGCGGGCAGGTCGTCCCGCCACGGACGGTTCTCGCGGAAGGTGGTGTGGGTCAGGCCGGCGGGCAGGATCACCTGGTCGGCGACCACCTTCTCGAACGGCTGGCCCGTCACGTTGGCCAGGGCCGCGCCGGCGAGGCCCGCGCCGTAGTTGGAATAGGCCGGCAGCAGGCCCGGCTCGCGCACGCGGTTGGGACGCTCCTGACGCAGGTACAGATCCAGCGGACGCTCGCGACGCGCGTCGCGCTCGAACAGCTGGCCCAGGGCCCGGTCCTCGAACCCGGCGGTGTGGGTCATCAGGTCGCGCAGCCGCACGGGCGTCTTCTTGCCCTGGTCCTTCAACTGCAGCTTCTCGGGCAGGTAGATGTTGATCGGGGTGTCCAGGCGCATGCGCCCGGCCTCGACCTCGTTCATCAGGGCGATCCAGGTGAAGGTCTTGGAGATCGAGCCGACGCGGAACAGGGTCCTGTCGGGATCGACCTTGCGGCCGTCGTTCAGGCTGGCGACGCCGTAGCCCTTCTTCAGCACCACCTGGCCGTTCTGGACGACGGCGATGGTCACGCCGGCGATGTGGTCGCGGGCCATGCGGTCGCGGATGACGCCGTCGACATAGGCCTCGAGATCGGCGGCCGGCAGCGGGGCCGCGGGGCTGGCCAGGACCGGCKACGGGGTCGGCGCGGCGGCGGCGCTCGGGGTCGTCGCGGGCGCGGGC
>NZ_JBFTOB010000033.1:0-44871 GCF_056397765.1 Caulobacter sp. 05L422
GACCGGGTGCGGGTCGACCTGCGCAAGTCGCGGGTCGACGTGCTGGTCACCCCCGAGGAGATCGTCGCCCGGCGCAAGGCGCTGGAGGCGGCCGGCGGCTTCAAATATCCGGAAAGCCAGACGCCCTGGCAGGAGATCCAGCGGGCCATCGTCGGCCAGATGGAGACCGGCGCGGTCCTGGAGCCGGCCGTCAAGTACCAGCGCATCGCCCAGACCAAGGGCCTGCCAAGGGACAACCACTAGACCTAACACACCGAAGACAAACGCCGGCTAACGGCGAGCCCTAGGGAGAATATCTTGAAGCTGACCACGCTGAAGCACGCGCTCGTCGCCGGCTTGGCCACCGCCGCCCTGATGGGCGCGGGAGCCGCCGCGGCCCAGACCGCCGTCACCGCCACCCTGCGCGCCGACCAGCCCGGTCCGGTGATCCAGCCCGAAGTCTACGGCCAGTTCGCCGAGCACCTGGGGCACGGCATTTACGAGGGCGTGTGGGTCGGCGAGGACAGCAAGATCCCCAACACCAAGGGCTATCGCACCGACGTGGTCGAAGCCCTGAAGGCCATCAAGGTGCCGCTGGTCCGCTGGCCCGGCGGCTGCTTCGCCGACGACTATCACTGGCGCGAGGGCGTGGGCCCGCGCGACAAGCGCCCGACCAAGGTCAATGTCGTCTGGGGCGGTGTCGAGGAGCCCAACAGCTTCGGCACCAACGAGTTCATGGAGTTCGCCGAGCTGATCGGCGCCAAGACCTATGTCGCCGGCAATGTCGGCACCGGTTCGCCGCAGGAAATGGCCGAGTGGGTCGAGTACATGGTCTCGCCGACCAGTTCGACGATCGCCAACATGCGCCGCGCCAACGGCCGCGATAAGCCCTGGAAACTCGACTACTTCGGGGTCGGCAACGAGAACTGGGGCTGCGGCGGCCAGATGACGGCGGCCCACTACACCGACCTCTACCGCAACTTCGCCGAGTTCATCCGGGTGCCGAAGGGGACGAAGACCGAGAAGATCGCCGGCGGCGCCAACAGCGACGACTACAGCTGGACCGAGACCCTGATGGCCGGCGCGGCCAAGAACATGGATCAGATCAGCGTCCACTACTACACGATCCCCAGCGGCAAGTGGGAGAACAAGGGCTCGGCCACTCAGTTCGACGAACAGGTCTGGGCCGACACCATGTTCCAGGCTCTGCGCATGGAAGAGCTGATCACCAAGCACACCGCCATCATGGACAAGTACGACCCCAAGAAGCGGGTCGGCCTGGCCGTCGACGAGTGGGGCATCTGGCACGACGTCGAGCCGGGCACCAATCCGGGCTTCCTGTACCAGCAGAACACCATGCGCGACGCGGTGGCGGCCGGTGCGACGCTGAACATCTTCCACAAGCACGCCGACCGGGTGCGGCTGACGGCCATCGCCCAGATGGTCAACGTGCTGCAGGCGATGATCCTGACCGACAAGGACAAGATGGTCCTGACCCCGACCTACTGGGTCTACGACCTGTATAAGCCCTTCCAGGGCGCGACCTCGCTGCCGGTCGAGCTGAACAGCCCGGCCTATACGATGGGCAAGTCCAGCGTTCCGGCGGTCAGCGCCTCGGCGGGCAAGGACGCCGCCGGCGTGGTCCACCTGGCGCTGGTGAACCTGGATCCGAACAAGTCGGCGACGGTGACGGTCAAGCTCTCGGGCGTGAGCGGCAAGACCGCCAAGGGCCGGGTGCTGACGGCCCCGACCATGAGCGCCCACAACACCTTCGAGGCCCCGAACGCCGTCAAGCCGGCGGCCTTCACGGCGGCCTCGATCAAGGGCGACACCCTGACCGCGACCCTGCCGAGCAAGTCGGTGGTGGTGCTGGATCTGAACTAGGTTCGAGGCTGTGATGGGGACATGCACATGTGCATGTCCCCAACCGGTTCTCAGAACACCTTCATCTCGATCAGCCGCATGTCCTTGCCCGGCGTGAGATCGAACACCGCCCGCAGCTTCGTCGTCGTGATCGGCGCCAGGTCGTGCGGTCCACGCCGTTGGCCAGCGGGGCGGGGTTCTTGGCCACCTCCATCCACTTGCCGTCCCGCCAGGCCTCCAGCGGAGGCCAGCTTCAGGCCCAGTCTCGACGACGCCATCCGATCTTCACTCGGCTGTTTTGTCTGAGTATTAGTCGGCTTGGCTACGTCGCCAATCTTTCATGTCTCCTGTCGCGAGGAAGGCGCTAGGCTCCGCCCAATCCCCGCGAAAGGGGAGCCCGCCGACCAAGGGAGATGGCGATGAAGACGTTCCTGGCCCTCTACATGGGCTCCGACGCCCCGATGGATCCCAGCACGATCAGCGACGAGACCAAGGACAAGGGCATGGCCGCCTGGGGCCAATGGATGGCCGATCACGCCGCGGCGGTTGTCGATCACGGCGGCCCGGTGGGCAAGACCAAGAAGACGGCGGCCGACGGCGTCAGCGACATCCGCAACCGGGTCGCCGGCTACATCATCGTCCAGGCCGAGTCCCACGAGGCGGCGGCGGCCATGTTCGCGAACCACCCCCACTTCGCGATCTTCCCCGGGGACTCGGTGGAGATCATGGAACGCCTGCCGATCCCCGGTCAGGGGTAGGCGCTTGAGGGCGCGGCCCTAGCCGCGCCCCCACAGGCGCTCGAAGCGCCAGCCGGTCAGGTTCTCGACGATCTGCTTGGACTCCTCGCTCTCGGCCTGCGTCTCGCCGGCCCGCAGGCGCTCGACCTCGTGGATCAGGACCTCGTGGGTCCTGGCGTTGAGGCGGAAGGACCAGGACATCCAGAGGCCCCACAGCATCACCAGGATCGGCCCGCCCACCATCACCAGCACCACGGCGCGCACCGCCTCGGGAGACTGGACCACGGCCACGCCGGGGTGGGCCTTGTCGGCGGAGACATAGCCCCCCAGGCCGATCAGCGAGGTGGTGACCAGGATGGCCCCGGACTGGGCGATCTTGCGCACGAAGGTCATCACTCCGGCGAAGATGCCCTCGCGGCGCTGGCCCGTGACCGCCTCGTCGATGTCGGGCAGGTAGTTGTAGACGCTCCAGGGCACGAAGTTCAGCGTGCCGCGGCCCAGGCCCGCCAGGATGATCGGCACGAACAGCCAGAACAGCACCATGGGATTGGCGGCGCTGAACAGGTTGCCGCCCATCGCCGTCAGGCCCTCGGCGAAGCCCGCCGGCTTGATCAGGTAGAAGGCCAGGAACAGCAGCAGGGCCGCGCCGACGGAGCTGATGGCCAGGCGGTAGGCGACGGTCGGACCGGTGCGGATGACCACATTGATGGCGATCATCACCGAGATCAGCTGGGCGACGTACATGGTGGTCATCAACTGGGAGATCACCAGGGTGGCCCCCATCATCACCGTCGCCACGAACAGCGGGAAGGCGGTGTTGAAGATGTCCTGCGAGATGTAGCCGCCCAGATAGAGCGACAGGTGCTGGCGGAAGGCCTTGATGCGCAGGGTCGAGAACAGGTCGCGGAACATGTTGACCGGGATCAGCGCCGCCTTGGCCCAGTCCATGGGCTCGGGCTGGATCAGCTTCTCGGCCTCGGTGTAGGGCCGCTCCCAGGTGAACAGCACGACCAGCAGAACGACCAGGCTGAACAGCCCGCCGAAGATCGCGGCCATGATCAGGAAGGTGCCCGACGAGTCCTTGCCGCCGAAGTGGTTGATGATCAGGGTCGGCAGGTAGGACGCCAGGATCGCCGAGCTCTGGGCGATCAGCATCCGCGCGCCAGCGAACTTGGCCTTCTCCTTGTAATCCTTGGTCATTTCCGCCGCGAGGGTTTCCCACGGGATCAGGAACATCGTGTAGAGGAACTCGAAGAAGATGAACGTCACCAGGTAGTAGGCGAACGTCTGGCCCGTGACGAAGATCAGGGCGAAGCTGGGCAGCAGCGGGATGGTCAGGATCAGGAAGATCTTGCGCCGCCCGATCCGCCGCCCGATCCAGGTGTGGCGCAGGTTGTCCGAGATGTAGCCGATCAGCGGGCAGGTGATCGCCTCCAGCAGCCGAGGCAGGCCCAGGATCAGGCCGGTCTCGACCGCCGACAGGCCGCAGAAGGTGATGAAGAAATAGGCCAGCCAGCCGGTGATCACGGCTTGCGCGCCGGCCCCCAGCATGTCGCCGGAACCCCAGCCCCAGTAGTTGATCCAGGAGGGTTTGCGAGGTTCCGGCGTCGCCATTTTGCGTATCTTTCCGACTGATAGAAGGGACCCAGCCCGACGCTGGGCGCGGCGCTTAGATGAAGGCGCGCTGGAACTCGCCCAGGGCCAGGATGGCCAGGGACTGGCCGTAGGGCATCGAGGTCAGGGGGATGTCCTTGTAGCCCTGCAGGGTGTCGAACACCGGGGTGCCGAACGACACCTGCTGCAGCTCGCCCTTGTCGTCGATGTTGGCCAGGACGCCCTTCAGCGCCTTGACGCCCAGCTCCTGGTACTCGCGACCGACGTAGCGCTTGCGGACGGCCTTCAGCACGCCGTAGGCGAAGCCGGCCGTGGCCGAGGCTTCCAGGTACGAGGTGTTGTCGTCGACCAGGGTGTGCCACAGACCCGTCTCGCGGTCCTGATAGCGGGCCAGGGCCTTGATCTGGGCTTCCAGCGTGTCGATCAGGAAGTCGCGCAGGGCGTCGCCGGGCTTGAGGTCCAAGAGCTCGATGAATTCCGGGATGGCGATCGTCACCCAGCAGTTGCCGCGGGCCCACAGGGCGTCGGCGAAGTTATGCCGGCCCTCGAAGGTCCAGCCGTGGAACCACATGCCGGTCTTGCGGTCGGCCAGGTACTTCACGTGCACCATGAACTGGCGCTTGGCCTCCTCGACGAAGTCGTCGCGGCCCAGCAGCAGGCCGATCTTGGCCAGCGGCAGGACGCTCATCATCAGCGTGTCGTCCCACAGCTGCTGCGGGTTCTCACTGTTGAAGACGATGTGCTGGAAGCCGCCTTCCTCGGTGCGCGGACCCTCGTACATCACGTAGTCGGCCCAGGTTTCGAGATAGGGCAGGTAGGTGTGGTCGCCGGTGGCCTCGTACAGATAGGCCAGAGTCAGGAACGGCGAGACGGTGTTGATGTTCTTGGTCGGGGTGCCGGCCTCGAAGCGGTCGGCGAACCACTGGGTCATGATCTCGAACGCCCGCGGATCGGCGGTCATCTCGTACTGCTTCCACAGGCCGTACAGGCCCACGCCGTGGGTCCATTCCCAGTCGTTCCAGCCCTTGGTGTCGATGACGCGGCCGTCGTCGAGGCGCAGCAGGAACTCGCCGGTCTCGTCCTGGATGTCGACCAGATTGCTGATCAGCAGGGCGATCTTGGCCTTGATGTCCTTGGCCTCGAGGCCGTGAGCGAGATTGGGCACGGGGTAGTCTCCTTGGAAAGTCTTGGCTCGGGCGGGGGAGCGCCCAAGCAAGGTAGAGTTCAGGGTTTGAAATCGGGCGCGGGAACGCGGGCGACGGGGATGCCGCCGCGCACGGTGCGCAGGCTTACGAGTTTCACCCTCTCCAGGGCGTCGCCGGGGGCGCCGTCGCTGGTCACGGCCAGGGCCAGGGTGTTCTTGCCGTGCAGGTCGACGATGCCCGGGGGCAGGACGAAAGTCCGCTGCGGGCCGACGTTGGCGATGAACTGGCCCATGTTCCAGCCGTTGACGAAGATCAGCACCCGGTAGCGGCCCGGCGAGCGCGGGACGGTGGGATCGCCGATCGTCAGCCCCAGGGTGGTGTCCTGGTCCTTGGGCAGGTTCAGGTCGAAGCGGGTGCGGTACCAGGTGGTGCCGGCGGCGGGCTTGGTGGCGGCTATGTCGGCCTTGGTCCCCATGTCTGCCTTGGTCCAGGTCGCATCCGGGAAGCCGGGCAGGTGCCAGCCCATGCGCTCACCGTACTGGCCGCCGTTGTTGGCGTTGCCGCGCACCGGGTCCTGGATGTCCTCGCCGCCCAGATTGCCCTGGATCTTCCAGGCGATCGGCACGGCGAAGCTGTAGCTGGTCGGGCTGGACAGCGAGGCCGAGATCAGGCCGCGAGCCTCCTTGTGGAAGTCGTCGGCGTCTAGGTCCCAGTTGTGGCCGTTGTTGCGGACCATCACCGAGATCACGTGCTCGCCGGCGCCCCGCAGGTCCTCGGGCAGCTTGAAGGTCGCCACGCCCGTGGTGATCGGGCGCGGCAGGCCGCCGTCCAGCTCGTGCTGGCCTAGGAAGCGGCCGTCCAGCCAGACCTGCAGCATGCCCGCGCCGCCGCCGCCGTAGTGCAGGGTCAGGGTGTCGATGTCGGGCTTGCCCTGATAGCGGCCGCGATACCAGACGTCGCCCTGGTGGAAGCCATAGGCGCTCATATCCAGCGCCGGTTGGCCCGTGGGGCCGCGCACGGTCGAGCCGCTGCGGCGGCCTTCGGTCTTGAGCCACGAAGCGTCGTCGAACTTGGGATCGGCCTCGGGCGTGCCGGCGGCGGTCTTCCAATCGAGCGTGGCCAGGTCGGGCACGGTGATCGCCGCCGGACCGGCCAGCGGCTTGTCGGCCAGCAGGCTCCCCGAAGCGGTGGCCTTGGTCGCGACCTTGGCGCCGTTCCAGCGGATGGTCGTCACGGCCTTGGGCGCGAAGACCTCCAGCGGGCTGTCGGTCTCGGTATCGCCGGTCAGGCTGAGCACGCCGCCCTTGGTCGCGTCGCCGCGCACCAGGCCAGGGCCGCGCACCAGCAGGGCGTCACGACGCCAGAAGGTCTGGCCGGTCTCGGCGTCGGCCAGCAGCAGGGTCAGGGGCGGCCGACCGCCGCCGGTGATCCGCACGCGGGCCAGGCCCTTGTGCGCGTAGGTCAGTTTCAGATCGCCCTTGGCGGCGTCGAACACCTGGGCGACGTCGCCCTCAAGGACCTCGACCTTCGGCGCCGACGCATAGCGCAGCACCGTCTCGCCCGCCTCGCCGGCGCGGCCATAGAGCAGGGCCAGGTCGCCGTCGTTCCACTTCAGGTGCGTCTGGATCTCGGACGTCGAATAGACCAGCCGCTGGCCGCCCAGGTCGTACGAAGCCATCAGCATCTTGCTGTCCTGGCCCTTGATCCGCGAGGGGACCACGTACTCGCCGTCGCGGGTCTTCACCTTGAAGGTGAAGGCCTCGTCGCCGGTGGCGCTGCTGGGGTTGTGGACGACCACATAGAGGTGGCTGCCCGTCTCGGCGTTGACGTTGTGATAGACGCGGACCTTGTCGTTGGACGGGGTGACGGCCTCGCCCTTGTCCATGCGGGCAAGGTCCGGCACGGCGTTGATGAACTCGCCCATCTGCTTCATCACGCGGATCTTGTCGCGCAGGCCTCGCGTCTCGTCGATGGCCGAACCGTAGTCGTACGAGGTGAACACCACCGGGGCCGGCAGCCAGCCCCACGAGGTGCCGCCATAGGTCATGTAGAAGCTTTGCAGCGTGATGCCGTTGGCGATGTTGGTCGCGTAGAACACCCGCTGGTAGCCGACACCGCGATGCTGGGCGGTGCAGTCGTAGTCGCCATTGCTGCCCCAATAGTCGAACCAGCCGCCGCCGAACTCGGCCGCGAAGCCGGGCGTGTTGGGGCTGGCCGAGGCGCCGCCCTTGGCCCCGCCGGGACCGTACAGGCCCCAGTCCGGCGCGACGCCGGGGCTGGACGGGGTGGAGTCGACCTTGCAGCTGCCGCCCGGATAGCCGTCGAAGGCGTAGAGGTCGTTGGGTCCTTCGACCGTGCCGGGGACCTTGGAGTCCTTGGGCACCCAATAGCCGTTGCGGCCCTTGTCGTTGTGGAAGATCGGGACGGTGATGCCGTCGGCCTTGGCCTTGTCGTACAGCCACTGCATGTAGCGCTGCTGCGGGGCGCCGACGACGTCGAGCTCGTTCTCGATCTGGTGGGCGATCACCGTGCCCTGGCCGGTGGTCAGCTGGTGGCGGGCGATCACCGCGTTGATCTGGGTCAGCCACTCGTCGGCGGCCGTGATGTATTCCGGGGCGTCGGTGCGGGCCCTGGCCTGCTGGTTGACCATCCAGCCCGGGAAGCCGCCGCGCGTCAGCTCGGCGTTCACATAGGGCCCGGCGCGGGTGATGACGTAGAGGCCTTCTTCCTTGGCCATGGTCAGCACGCGATCCATGTCGCGCACGCCGTTGAAGTCGTAGACCCCCTGCTTGGGCGAGTGGTAGCCCCAGTCGAAATAGATGGCGACGGTGTTGTAGCCGCTGGCCTTCATCTTCTGGAGGATGTCACGCCACAGGTCGGGGCTGGGCACGCGGAAGGGGTGGAACTCGCCGCCCCACGAGAAGACGCGCTGGTCGTCGACCTTCAGCGAGTACTTGTCCCAGGTGATCTTGTGGGCTTCGGCGGGCTTGGCCGCGACCGCCTGATCGCCGCCTTCCTTCAGCACCGTGAAATGGCGCACCGTGCCGGAAAGCTCCGGCAGTTCGGTCTTGGGCGTCCAGGTGCGGAAGCCGTCCTTGCTGTCGGAGTACCAGTACCGCTTGGACATGTACTCGTCGAAATAGATCCGCCAGGCGCCGTCGGGGGCGCGGGTCAGGGCGGGGCCTTCCAGGAACCTGCCCCAGCCGGCCCAGTCGCCCGAGCCCTTCGGCTGCCACGGTCCGTCCAGCGACGGGGCGGTGTAGAGCTCGACGAACTTGCTGGTCTCGTTCTTGGCGAAGGCGTTGTAGAGCCCGCCCTCGCGCACCACGAAGGTGTCGATGAAGTTGGGGCCCAGGCCCGCCAGCGGCTTGGGCGCGCTCCAGGCCGCCAGCGAGGCGTCGGTCGCGGTGATGCGATAGGGCTGGAAGCTGCCTTGCTGGCCGGTGGTCGAGACAGACAGGATCAGGTTCACCGAGCCGTCCTGGTCGACGAACCATTCCGGCGCCCAGCTGTTGGTCGCGCCGGGGACTTCGACAGTGACGTCGCGCAGGAAGGTCCAGTCGGTCAGGTCCCGACTGCGGGCCAGGCCGATCGTGTTTCCGGCCCAGCCGGTGGTGTAGGCGACATAGTACCAGCCGTCGGTGTGCTTGATCACGCTGGGATCGCGGATCAGACCCTTGGGAGGGGTGTAGGCCAGCGGCTTCTTCAGCGTGAACCGCGTCCCGTCCGCCGAGTCGTAGACGCTCATGTTCGACTGGCTGGCGTTGGTGAACGCCGTCATCGTGTAGCGCGCGGGCTCGGCCCAGACCGGCTCGACAAAGGCGGTGGTCGCCAGCAGGGCCGTGGCCAGGCTCAGGGCGCGGAGGAACGGACGGGTCATCCTCAGCCCTCGAAGTAGAAGACGGGCTTCAGCGGCCATTCGACGGGCTTGTTGTCCGGGTGGACCTCCATCAGGTCGGCCATGTAGTCCCACCAGCGCCTCATCACCGGCTGCAGCGGCAGGGCGTCCTTCTTGTTGTCGGGGCGCAGGCGCAGCACGGCGAAGAGGCTCATGGTCCCTTCGTCCAGGAAGATCGAATAGTCGTGGATGCCCGCGTCGCGCAGGGCGGCGGCCAAGTCGGGCCACAGCTCGTTGTGACGGCGCTCGTATTCGGCGGCGACGCCGGCCTTGAGCTGCATGCGGAAGGCGAGGGGCCGGTCCTGGATGCTCATCGTGTCCTCCCGTTTTTGCTTTTGTGGTTGTTCAGGTGGTGGGCGGCGGCAGGCGGTAGACGCGGGCGGCTGTTCCGCCGAACAGCAGGGCCCGCTCGGCTTCGCCGAAGTCCGCCGTGATCGCGTCATAGGCCTCGTAGAAGCCGCCGAACGACCCGTGCACCTTCTCGACCGGGAAGTTGCTGGCGAACATGCAGCGGTTGGGGCCGAAGGTTTCGATGACCTGCAGCACGTAGGGGCGCAGGCTGTCGACGGTCCAGGTCCGGTCGATCATGGCCAGGCCCGAGATCTTGCAGCTGACGTTGGGCCGCTGGGCCAGCAGGGCCAGGCCGTCGCGCCAGGCCTTCAGCCCGGCGTCGTCGCGGTCGGTCGGCATGCCGGCGTGGTTGACGATCACCGGGATGTCCGGGTTCGCGCCGGCCAGGGCGGCGGCCGTCGCCATCTGCGAGGGATAGAGCTGCAGGTCGAACGACAGGCCGTACCTGGCCAGCAGGGCGTAGCCTTGCCGCCACTGCGGATCCAGCAGCAGATCGCGCGGGCCGTAGGTCTTGGCCGGGTCGGCGTGCCAGTTGACGATCTGGCGGACGCCGCGAACATTGGCCCGCGCCGCGTGGGCCTCGAGCAGCGGCTCCACGCGGGGATCGTCCAGATTGGCGCCGGCCACGATGCCCCCGACCACCCCTCGGGTATCGGCAAGGCCCTGCAGCCAGTCAGTCTCCGACAGCTGGTCCTTGGGCGGCAGGCCGCACTCGACGTGGACGGTCTGGACGACGTTCCAGCCGGCGGTGTCGGCCAGGTAGTCGTCGAGCCCATAGGAACGGTAAGCGATCGGCGACATGTCGCCGGCCGGGTTGTTCGGCAGCGGGGTGTCCTGGAGCCAGCTGTAGTAATGCCGGTCCAGGTCCCACAGGTGCATGTGCGGGTCGATGATCGGGCCGAGATAGGTCATCGCTCCGCTTTCCCTAGAACGTGGTGCGGCCGCCGGAGGTGTCGAAGGTCGAAGCCGTCGTGAACGAGCACTCTTCGCTGGCCATGAAGCAGACCATGGCCGCGCTCTCGTGGATCTCGCCCAGGCGGCCCATCGGGATCTTGCCGCGCATGTAGTCGACCTGGCTCTTGGGCAGCTGTTCCAGGATCGGGCTCTCGAACGTGGCCGGGGTCAGGGCGTTGGCGATCACGCCCTTGGTCGCCAGTTCCTTGCCGAGCGACTTGGTCAGGCCGATCACACCCGCCTTCGACGCCGAATAGGCGCTGGCGTTGGGGTTGCCTTCCTTGCCGGCCACTGAGGCGACGTTGACGATCCGGCCGTAGCCGTTGGCGATCATGAACGGCGCGACCTCGCGGCAGCAGTAGAACAGGCCGTTGAGGTTGATGTCGATCACCCGCCGCCAGCTGTCGAGCGGGTACTCGTGGACCGGGGCGGTGGCGCCGGTGATGCCGGCCGAGGCGACCAGCACGTCGATGCGGCCCAGGGCCTGGTTGGCGGCCTTGGCGGCGGCCGAGACGGCCGCCTGGTCGGAGACGTCCAGGGCGACGACGTGCTTGGCGCCCACCTCGGCGGCGGCGGCCTTCAGGCCTTCGGCGTCGAGATCCCACAGCGAGACCTCGCCGCCCTCGGCGACGATGCGCGCGGCCACGGCCTTGCCCAGGCCCGAGGCGCCGCCGGTGATGACGGCCGTGCGGCCGGCGAAACGATTGGGGTAGACGGTGCTCACGCGACGCCTTCCTTCGACCAGGCGACGACGATCTGGCGTTGCTCGCCCAGCTTCTCGATGCCCAGGCGGATCTGGTCGCCGGCCTTCAGATAGACGGGCTCGGGCTTCTGGCCCATGCCGACGCCAGGCGGCGTGCCGGTGGTGATCAGGTCGCCCGGCTCCAGGGTCATGAACTCGCTGATGTACGAGACCAGCTTGCTGATCGGGAAGATCATGGTCTTGGACGAGCCGTCCTGCTTGCGCTGGCCGTTGACGTCCAGCCACATGCCCAGGTTCTGCGGGTCGCCCACTTCGTCCGAGGTGACCATCCAGGGGCCGACCGGACCGAAGGTGTCGCAGCCCTTGCCCTTGTCCCAGGTGCCGCCGCGCTCGATCTGGAAGGCGCGCTCGGAGACGTCGTTGATCAGCACGTAGCCGGCGACGTGGTTCAGGGCCTCGGCTTCCGAGACGTAGCAGGCGCGCGAACCGATCACGACGCCCAGCTCGACTTCCCAGTCGGTCTTCAGCGAACCGCGCGGGATCATCACCGGATCGTTCGGGCCGGTCAGGCAACTGACGGCCTTGGTGAACAGCACCGGCTCCTCGGGGATCGGCAGGTTCGACTCCGCGGCGTGGTCGGCGAAGTTCAGGCCCACGGCGATGAACTTGCTGATGCCGTTCACCGGCACCCCGTAACGGGGCGAGCCCTCGACCAGCGGCAGCGACTTGGGGTCGATCGCGGCCAGCTTCTTGAGGCTGGCGGGCGAAAGCTCGGCGCCGGTGATGTCGGACACCACGCCCGACAGGTCGCGGATCTTGCCGTCGGCGTCGAGGAGGCCGGGCTTTTCGGCGCCGCGGGGGCCGTAACGGAGCAGTTTCATGGGTCTAGTCTTTCGGGGGATTTAGCGGGCGTAAGGCCGGTGCAGACCGACCTCGCGATTGAGTTCGACGCCGAAGCCGGGGGCGTCGGAGAGTTTCAGCTTGCCGTTCACCGGCACGGGCTCGCCGATCAGCTGCGGGTGGAACATCGGCACCACCTCGTCGGCCTTGGGGGCCATCATCAGGAACTCGGCGAACGGGCTGTTATGGCGCGTGGTGACGAAGTGGTAGCTGTAGACGCTCGATCCGTGCGGGATGCACATCACGCCGCGGCTGTCGGCGAGGTTGGAGATCTTCACCAGCTCGGTCATGCCGCCGCACCAGCCGACGTCGGGCTGGATGATGTCGCAGCACTCCATCTCCAGCAGCATGCGGAAGCCCCAGCGGGTGGCCTCGTGCTCGCCGGTGGTGACCAGCATGCCCTTGGGGGCGTTCTTCTTCAGGTCGCGATAGCCCCAGTAGTCGTCGGGGCTCAGGGCTTCCTCGATCCACTTCAGGCCGTACTCGTGGGCCTTGTGGGCCAGCTTGGTGGCGTAGTTCAGGTCCAACGCCATCCAGCAGTCGAACATCAGCCAGAAGTCCTCGCCGGTGCGCTCGCGCATGGTGGCCAGTTCTTCGAGGTTCTTGCGCAGGCCTTCCTCGCCCTCGGCCGGGCCGTGGTGCAGGGGCATCTTGCCGCCGATGAAACCCATCTTCTGGGCCAGGTCGGGCCGCGCGCCGGTGGCGTAGAAGGTCAGCTCGTCGCGGACCTTGCCGCCCAGCAGGTGATAGACCGGCTCCTGGCGCAGCTTGCCCAGCAGGTCCCACAGCGCCAGGTCCACGCCTGACAGGGCGTTCACGACCAGGCCCTTGCGGCCATAGTACTGGGTGGAGAAGTACATCTGATCCCAGATCTTCTCGATCTCGGCGGGATCGCGACCTTCCAGGAAGCGAGCCAGGTGCTTTTCGACGATGTAGGCGGCGGGCTCGCCGCCGGTGGTCACCGCGAAGCCGATCGTGCCGTCGGCTGCCTCGATCTCGACGACCAGCGTGCCCAGCACGTTGATGCCGAAGCTCTGGCGGCTCTGGCGATATTCCGGATAGCGCGACATCGGTGTGGCGATGTGGTCGTCGATCCAGTGGCCGTCGCCCTGATCGTGATAGTCGGCCCCGCCGCCGCGGACGACATAGGCGCGAACCGCCTTGATGAGGGGAAACGGCATGGGAAAAACCAGCTCCAGCCCGACACTTCCTAAGAGGAAGCGATCAACTTAAAGGAAGAGGAGGGCTTATCGCGAGGCAAAGGCCTTCGACATGCTTGGCGAAACCTTGAGCGGCCGCGCCTACCTCCCCGGGACGTCCTATGACACGGTGGCGCGCCCTGACTTTCGGTGACCGGATCGTCGCCTTCGCCGCTTGCGCTAGGTACCATATTATGAGAGAGAGTGCTACAAAATGAAACGTGACGCGTCAAGGGGAGCCTCAGTGGCAGCCAAGGAAGACAGTGCCGGCGGCAAGGCGCCCAGCGGCAGCCAGACGCTGTTCCGGGGCCTGGACCTGCTCGACGTGGTCGCCGATTCCGGCACCATCGGCCTGCCCGCCCTGGCCCAGCGCCTGGGCCTGACCCGCAGCACGACTCACCGCCTGGCGACCGCCCTGGTCGAGCGCCGGCTGCTGGCCCAGACCCCGCGCGAAGGCTACAGCCTGGGCTCCAAGCTGCTGGAGCTGGGCTATCTGGCCGGCCAGCAGATGGACCTGCCGCGCCTGGCCCGCCCGCATCTCGAGCGCCTGTGGGAAGAGCTGGAGGACACCGTCCACCTGGGCGTGATGGAAGACGACCGCGCCCACTATCTGGACAAGCTGACCGGGCGTAGGCGGATCAACATCAGCTCGCGCGTCGGCGACCGCCAGCCGATCCGCTCGACCGGCCTGGGCAAGGCCCTGGTGCTGGACGAGACCGAGGAGCGTTGGCGCGAGCTCTATCGCAAGGAAGGTCCGCGCTCGGAGCACGGTCCCGACGAAGAGCAGTGGATCGCCTGGATGCGCGACTATTCCAAGCGCGGCGTGGCCTACGACCTTGAAGAGAACGAAGACCGCATCCGCTGCGTCGCCGCCCCGATCCGCGGCCCCAGCGGCGCGATCGTCGCGGCCATCAGCGTCTCGGGCGCGGCCCAGTACATGGACGACGCGCGCATGGCCGACCTGACCGAGACGGTGCGCCAGTGCGCCAACGCCATCGGCGTCGAGCTGGGCTGGAACGAGAAGAGGGCGGCCGCGAAACGCTAGGCCGCTGACAAGTACATAGTGGAGGAACGATGCTTCTGAAGGACAAGGTGGTGCTGGTGACCGGCGCCTCGGGTGGTATCGGCAAGGCCGCCGCCATCGGCTGCGCCCAACACGGCGCGGACGTGGCGATCAACTACCATTCCGACGAAGCCGGCGCGGCCGACGCCGTCGCCCAGATCGAAGCCCTGGGCCGCCGCGCCATCGCCGTGAAGGGCGACGTGGCCGACGTCGCCACCGCCCAGGCCTTCGTCGACGCCGCCGTCGCTGCGTTCGGCCGGGTCGACGTGTTCGTCAACAACGCCGGCATCTGCCCGTTCCACGCCTTCCTCGACATGCCGCCCGAGGTCATGGAGCGGACGATGAAGGTCAACCTGTTCGGCGCCTATTACATGGTGCAGGCGGCTGCCAACCAGATGGTCAAGCAGGGCGACGGCGGGGCGATCATCGCCGTCAGCTCGATCAGCGCCTTGGTCGGCGGCGGCATGCAGACCCACTACACCCCGACCAAGGCCGGCGTGCACAGCCTGATGCAATCGACCGCCATCGCGCTCGGGAAGTACGGCATTCGCTGCAACTCGGTGCTGCCGGGCACCATCGAGACGGCGATCAACAAGGAAGACCTGGCCGACGTCGCCAAGCGCGAATACATGGCCGGCCGCATCCCGCTGGGCCGCCTGGGCGAGCCCGACGACCTGGCCGGGCCGATCGTCTTCCTGGCCTCGGACCTGGCCAAGTACGTGACCGGCGCGGCCCTGCTGGTCGACGGCGGCGCGTTCGTGAACCTGCAGTAGCGGCGATGATCGTCTCGTCGACGACGGACTTCCGGGAAGCGGCGCGGCGCAAGCTGCCCCGTTTCCTGTTCGACTATATCGACGGCGGCGCCTATGCCGAGCGGACCCTGGCCCGCAACGTCTCGGACCTGGCCGACCTCAGCCTCCGCCAGCGGGTGCTGAAGGACGTCTCCCAGGCCGACCTGTCGACCACCTTGTTCGGCCACTACCAAGCCCTGCCGGTCGCCCTGGCCCCGGTGGGGCTGACGGGCATGTACGCCCGGCGCGGCGAGTGCCAGGCCGCCAAGGCCGCCGCCGCCAAGGGCGTGCCGTTCTGCCTGTCGACCGTCTCGGTCTGCGACCTGGCCGAGGTGTCCAAGGCCAGCCCGACGCCGATCTGGTTCCAGCTCTACGTGCTGCGCGACCGGGCCTTCATGCGCGACCTGCTGGCCAAGGCGGCCGACGCGGGGGCCACGGCCCTGGTGTTCACCGTCGACATGCCCGTGCCCGGCGCCCGCTATCGCGACGCCCATTCCGGCATGAGCGGCCCCAACGCCGCCATGCGCCGGCTGGTGCAGGCGGCGTTCAAGCCCAGCTGGGCCTGGGACGTCGGCGTCATGGGCCGGCCCCACACCCTGGGCAATGTCGCGCCGGTGCTGGGCGAGAACTCGGGCCTGGAAGAC
Source organism: Caulobacter sp. 05L422 (assembly GCF_056397765.1). NCBI lineage: Bacteria > Pseudomonadati > Pseudomonadota > Alphaproteobacteria > Caulobacterales > Caulobacteraceae > Caulobacter > Caulobacter sp. 05L422. The sequence continues at coordinate 15,842 of NZ_JBFTOB010000033.1, forward strand.
TTCATGGGCTGGCTGGGGGCAAACTTCGACCCCTCGATCCAGTGGAAGGACCTGGAGTGGATCCGCGACCTCTGGAAGGGCCCGCTGATCATCAAGGGCGTGCTCGATCCGGAAGACGCCAAGGCCGCCGCCGACATTGGCGCGGACGGCATCGTGGTCTCCAACCACGGCGGCCGCCAGCTGGACGGGGTGCTGTCCTCGGCCCGCGCCCTGCCGGACATCGCCGAGGCGGTGGGCGATCGCCTGACCGTGCTGGCCGACAGCGGCGTGCGCTCGGGCTTGGACGTGGTGCGGATGCTGGCCCTGGGCGCCAAGGGCGTGCTTTTGGGCCGGGCCTGGGTCTACGCCCTGGCGGCGCGCGGCGGGCCGGGCGTCAGCCAGCTGCTGGACCTGATCGAGAAGGAAATGCGCGTGGCCATGGCCCTGACCGGCGTCAACACCCTGGACCAGATCGACCGCTCCATCCTGGCGAAGGTCGAGCGATGAGCCTGGCGTCCCTGGTCGCGGCCTTGGCGTTGGCCCAGGCGGCGACTTCCGCAGCCGCGCCGGGCGCGCCGTCGCCGGACCTGACCGCCGTGCCGCCGCCGCCGCCGATGGCCGCGCCGGTCGCCCGCATCCTGATCGCCAGCGACTCCACCGCCGCCAACTACGGCGCCTCGGCCTATCCGCAGATGGGCTGGGGCATGGTGCTGAAGTGCTCGCTGGATCCCCGCGTCGAGGTGGTGAACCTGGCGCGCGGCGGCCGCTCGACCAAGACCTTCATCGAAGAGGGTTTGTGGACCGGGCTGCTGGAGAAGGTTCAGCCCGGCGACACCGTGATGATCGCCTTCGGCCACAACGACGCCGACCGGGTGAAAATCGTCCGCTTCACCGATCCCAAGGGCGCCTATACCGACAACCTGACCCGCTTCGTCGCCGACGTCCGCGCCAAGGGCGGCCAGCCGGTGCTGATGACCCCGATCGCCAAGCACGTGTTCACCGGCGACAAGGTCCAGGAGACCCACGGCGCCTACGCCGTGGCGGTGCGCGACGTGGCCAAGGCCACCAACACGCCGCTGATCGACCTGGACGCCGACATGATGGGCGCCCAGCAGGCGCGAGGCGAGGCGGGCTCGCGCGGTTTCTACCTGATCTACACCCCGCAGGACGGCGTCGCGCGCTATCCCCAGGGGATCAGCGACACCACCCACATCAACGAGGGCGGGGCGCGTCTGGCGTCCGCCTTGGTGGCCGCGCGCCTGGCTTTTCTGAAGCTGCCGGTCTCGGCCTACGTCCATCCGGCCTCGACCGGCGCCCAGCCGATCCTCGGCGGACCGCGCTGCCTGGGGCGGTAGCGCCCGAGCGCCTCCCACTTCCAAGCAAAAGAAAAGCGGAGCACCTGAGGGTGCTCCCCATCCTTCGAGCAAAAGAAAAGCGGAGCACCGGAAGGTGCTCCGCTGGCCCGGATAGGGGGAAGAACGGGCGAGTGCGTGTGTGGGGAGGGAAGGAACCGAGGTTCAAATCCCAGCGGCTAAAGTTCCACAATATGGAACATCATCCGATATAATGAGAATGCTTGACAGCGTACCGGATGTCAAGCCACAGGTGGCGAAAGGCCTGAAAGTGGCCTGGCCAATTTTGGAGGCGGCACGATGCGACGCGTTTCGGGATCGATCCTGGGCTGGCTGTGCGCCGTCTTCTGCCTGGCCGGCGTGGCCACCGCCGCGCCCCGCGTCGATCGAGGCTTCAATGACGACTGGCGGATGGCGACGGGTGATATCGCCGGCGCCGAGAAGCCCGACTTCGACGACGCCGCCTGGAAGCCCGTCACCCTGCCGCGCGCCTGGAACGAGGACGAGGCCTTCAAGGTCGACATCCACGACCTGAAGGGCGCAATCGTCTGGTACCGCAAGAGCCTGGTCCTGCCGACCGACGCCGGGCCGGCGGTCGGCGGCAAGGCCTTCATCGCGTTCGAGGGCGTGCGCCAAGCCGGCGACGTCTATGTGAACGGCGTGCTGGTCGGCGGCCACGAGAACGGCGTCACGGCCTTCGGCGTCGACGCCACCAAGGCCCTGAAGCCCGCGCCGTTCGTCAACGTGGTGGCCGTGCGGGTCGACAGCGACTGGAAGTACAAGGAGCGCGCCACGGGCAGCGCCTTCCAGTGGAACAACAACAATTTCAACGTCAATTACGGCGGGATCCACCGGGCGGTGCGCCTGCACCTGACCGACAGCCTGCACCAGACCCTGCCGCTGTATTCCAGCCTGGGCACCACCGGCGTCTATGTCTGGGCCGACGGGTTCGACATCAAGGGCGGCGCCGCGACGGTCCATGCGGAGTCGCAGGTGCGCAACGAGTCCGACCGACCGCGCACCTTCAAGTACCGGGTGAGCCTGCGCGACGTCGACGGCAAGTCGGCTGGGGCGTTCGACGGCCCCACCGTCACCCTGGCCCCGGGCGAGACCCGCACCGTCTCGGCCCAAGCGCCGCTGAAGGGCCTGCATTTCTGGAGCTGGGGCTACGGCTATCTCTACGCGGTCACGACCGAGCTGGTGGAGAACGGCGCGACCGTGGACACGGCCGTCACCCGGACCGGCTTCCGCAAGACCGAGTTCCGCAACGGGATGATCTTCCTCAACGACCGGGTCATGCAGGTGCACGGCTACGCCCAGCGCACCAGCAACGAGTGGCCGGCCCTGGGAACCGACATCCCGCCGTGGGTCAGCGACTTCTCCAACGCCCTGATGGTGGAGAGCGGCGGCAATCTGGTGCGCTGGATGCACATCACGCCCGCCGCCCAGGACGTCGAGTCCGCCGACCGCGTGGGCCTGCCCCAGGCCATGCCGGCCGGCGACGCCGAGAGCGACGTCACGGGCCGCCGCTGGGAACAGCGGATCGAGGTGATGCGCGACGCCATCGTCCGCTTCCGCAACAACCCCTCGATCCTGTTCTACGAGGGCGGCAACGAGAACATCAGCGACGAGCACATGGCGCAGCTGAAGGCCGTCCGCGACCAGTTCGACCCGCACGGCGGCCGCGCCATCGGCTCGCGCGAGATGCTGTCCAGCAAGGTCGCCGAATACGGCGGCGAGATGCTGTACATCAACAAGAGCGGGACCAAGCCGGTCTGGGCCATGGAATATTCCCGCGACGAGGCGGCCCGGAAGTTCCAGGACGACTTCACCCCGCCGTTCCACATCGACAGCCCCGACTACAACCGCAACCAGGACAGCCACGCGGCCGAGGATGTTCGCCGCTGGTTCGACTACTGGCGCGAACGGCCCGGCGGCGGCGACCGCGTCAGCTCGGGCGGGGTCAACATCATCTTCTCCGACAGCAACACCCACTTCCGCGGCGACAACAATTACCGCCGCAGCGGCGAGGTCGACGCCATGCGCCTGCCCAAGGCGGGCTTCTACGCCCACCAGGTGATGTGGGACGGCTGGGTCGACGTCGAGCATCCGCGCAGCCACATCATCGGCCACTGGAACTACGCGCCGGGCGTGACCAAGGACGTGCTGGTGGTCTCCAGCGCCGACAGCGTCGAGCTGCTGCTGAACGGCAAGTCGCTGGGCAAGGGCGTGAAGTCGGACGGCTTCCTGTTCACCTTCAAGGCCGTGGCCTGGACGCCGGGGACCCTGCGCGCGGTCGGTCGCGACGCCGGCGGCAAGATCGTCTCGTCCGACGAGCGCGTCACCACAGGACCGGCCGTGGCCCTGCGCCTGACGCCGCATGTCGGTCCGTTCGGTTGGAAGGCCGACGCGGCAGACATCGCCCTGGTCGACGTCGAGGCGGTGGACGCCCAGGGCCGGCGCGTGCCCACGGCGCTGGACCTGGTGAAGTTCGACGTGTCCGGTCCGGCCGAATGGCGCGGCGGCATCGCCCAGGGCGACTCCAAGGGCGGGGCCAAGCCGACCCAGGCGCCGGCTTCGTCGGGCGAGGTCGTCACCGGGGCGCACACCGTCGACGGCGTGACCTCCTACGCCGGCGCCTCGCGCGGCGACGACAACTACATCCTGTCGCGCGACCTGCCGGTCGAGGCCGGGATCAACCGCGTGGCCCTGCGCTCGACCCTGGAGGCGGGCAAGGTCACGGTGACGGCCCGGGCCGAAGGGTTGAAGTCCACGACCGTGTCTCTCGAGGTCGCCGCTCCGGCGGCGAACGACGCCCTGCCGCCGGTCAGCTTGGCGCGGGGCCCGACGCCTTCGACGCCGTCGTACAAGGTGCGCCGCGTGGCCTTGAAGCCTGCCGCCACCGTGGCGGGCTCGAACCAGGCCACCGTCGGCCTCACCGTCGACGATGACGAGATGACCCACTGGGCCAGCGACGGCCAGCTGGCCAACGCCTGGATCGAGTACCAGCTCGACAAGCCGCAGGTGGTCGACGAGGTGGTGCTGAAGCTGATCGGCTGGCGCCTGCGCTCTTACCCGCTGCGCATCACGATGGACGGCGTGACGGTCTACGAGGGCCTGCCCGCCAAGAGCCTGGGCTACGTCACCCTGCCGCTGAAGCCGGCGAAGGGCCGCAAGCTGCGCATCGCCCTGATCGGCCCCACGGTCGACCGCGACGCCTTCGGCAAGATCGTCGAGATCACCGGTGCCCGCGCCGGCCTCGACACCGGCGCCGAGAAGGTGGCGGCCGGCGGCGGCCTGGGGATCATCGAGGCGGAGCTCTATCGCAAGCCCTAGGCTCGCGGCGGTCCGGAAGGCAGCTCGATCGTCGCCGCCAGCCCGCCTTCGGGACGGTTGGCCAGGGTCAGGCGGCCGGCCTGGCCCTTGGCGAGGGCCTGGACGATCGACAGGCCCAAGCCGGCCCCGCCGGTGCGGCGGTTGCGCGAGGCCTCGCCGCGTTCGAACGGGGCGGTCAGGGTTTCCAGCATCTCGACCGGCAGGCCCGGCCCGTCGTCCAGCACCATGATCTCGACGCGGCGTCCGAAGGGGCGGGCGTCGACGGTCACCGCGCCGCCGTAGCGGGCGGCGTTGTCGATCAGGTTGTCGACCATGCGGCGCAGGGCCAGGGGCGAGGCCCAGGCCGCGCCGGCCGCCTCGGGCGCCAGCAGCACCGCCTGACCCATCTCGAGGCGCAAGGCGACCAGGGTCTCGAGCTCGTGGCGGACGTCGACCGACCGCGCGCCGTCGCCGCGTCCGGCGTCCTGGCGGGCGAACAGCAGGGTGTCGTCCAGCAGTTGGGCCATCTCGGCCAGGTCGCTTCCGGCCTTGGCGCGTTGGGCCTCGTCGGCGATGAACTCGGCGCGCAGGGTCAGGCGGGTCAGGTAGGTGCGCAGGTCGTGGGCGATGGCCGCCAGCATCCGCGTGCGCTCGTCCATCAGGCTCCGGATCCGCCCCTGCATCGTGTTGAAGGCCGCGGACAGTTCGCGCAGTTCGCGGGGACCCCGCAGCGGCAGGGCCTTGGCGTCCAGGTTGTCGCCGAACCGCGCGACCTCGTGGGCCAGCTGGCTGACCGGCCGGGTGGTCTGGCGCACGGCCAGGGTCAGCATCAGCAGGGTGACGACCAGCAGGGCGGCGGCGGCCAGCGAGACCCGACTGAAGAACTGCCGCGCCGTCTCCGGCGCGCGGCGACGCAGCACCAGCACTTCGCCGTCGGCCAGCCGCACCGACAGCCGCAGGGCCTGGCGGCCGGGCAGGGCGTCCTGGCGCAACCGGCCGCCGCGCCGGATGTCGATCCGCAGGTCCCGCGCGCCCAGCGCCTGTCGATAGGCCTGATAGCCGGGATCGCCCGCGTCGGCGGCCCGTGCGCGCAGCTGCAGGGGCAGGAAATCGGCCTCCAGCGTGGTGCGGATAACCCCGGTGTCCAACGCCTTGACCACCTTGGACCGGGCCGATGGCGGACTGGCCTCGACCGCCTCGACGATGGCCCGGGCCTCGGACGGACGGGGCAGTTGATAGAAGCGCACCCCGCCTTCGCCCCGACCTTGCGGCCAGACCAGCAGGGCCGCGCCGATCACCAGCATGACCGCCAGTCCGGCCAGCAGGATGGCCGTCATGCGCGTGGAGAGGTTGTCGGACAGCATCATGGCTGGAGCCGCTCGGCCGGTGCGCTGAACAGGTAGCCGCCGCCGCGCACGGTCTTGATCAGGGCGCCGCCGCCAGGACCCTCGGCCAGCTTGCGGCGCAGGCGGCTGAGCAGCACGTCGACGGCGCGGTCGAACGGCTCGGCGCTGCGACCCCGGGTCCAGTCCAGAAGTTGGTCGCGGCTCAGCACCCGCTGGGGATGACGCAGGAAGGCCATCAGCAGGTCGTGCTCGCCGCCGGTCAGGACCACGGGCTTTCCGTCGGGATCGGTCAGGTCGCGGCTGGCGGTGTCGAGCCGCCAGCCGGCGAAGCCCAGCACCTCGCCCGGCGGGGCGCTGGCAACCCGATGGACCTCGCGTGTGCGGCGCAGGATCGCCTTCACCCGGGCCAGCAGCTCGCGCGGATTGTAGGGTTTGGACAGATAGTCGTCGGCGCCGATCTCCAGGCCGATCACCCGGTCGATGTCGTCGCCCTTGGCGGTGACCATCAGGATTGCTATGTCGCCGGCCGTCCGCAGGCGACGGCAGACCGACAGGCCGTCCTCGCCGGGCATCATGATGTCCAGCAGCACCAAGTCCACCCGGCGGCGGGCGGCCAGGCGGTCGAAGGCCTCGGCGTCGGCGCAGCCCACGACCTCGTAGCCCTCGCGGCGCAGCAGCCCCAAGGTCAGGTCCCGGATTTCGGCGTCGTCTTCCACGACCGCGATCAGCGTGTTGTCGGCCATGGCCAAGGAGATGCCTCAAGCCTTCGCCCAGCGGAAGCCGCCGCCGGGCCCGTTTACACTTCGACACACTTCGTTGGGCGCGAGCAAACCGGGAATTGCGCGGCGGTGGTCAGATGGCGGCGTCGAGGGACACCGACCCACTCCCCATGGAGCCATCATGCGTAAGACTTCCATCCTGGCCGCCGGCCTCTCGTCCCTGGCGGTTCTCGCCGCCATGATCGCCGTGCCCGCCCAAGCCGGCCAGCACGGCCGTTTCGTCAGCGTCCAAGGCGCGCGCGGCCACGGCTATGTCCACAACCGCGATGTCAGCCGCCAACCCGGCGCGATCTCGGTGTCGCGCGGGACCCAGACCAATTCCGGCCGCGGCGTGGCCAGCAACCGCAACGCCAGCTGGGGCGATGGCGCCTATCACGGCGGGGCGAGCCGCACGTTCAACAACGGCGCCTCGGCCAGCCGCAGCACCAACGTCGTCGACAACCACGACGGCACGGTCAGCTACGACCATTCGCGCACCGGTTACGACGGCTCGACGCGTTCCGTCAGCGGGACGGTGACCCGCCCCTGATCGAACCCGTCCAGGCCCGCCGCGCCAGGCTCCCCCAAACGGCGCGGCGGGCGTTTTCCGGAGACCGAAAATGAAGATCCTGACCCTGTCCCTCATCTGTCTGGCCGCCATGGGCGCTTCCAGCGCCGATGCGGCCTCGCGCACGCCCGGCGCCGCGCTCGACAAGGCCGACGCCAATCACGACGGCCATGTCACCCGCGACGAATTCAGAGCCTCGCGCGCGGCGCAGTTCCAGCGCCTGGACCGCAACGACGACGGCGTGGTGACGCTGTCGGAGTTCCCCCGCCTGGCCAAGTCGAACCGTCCCAAGGCCCAGGCGCTGAAGACCGTGATCACCCACGCCGACCGCGACGGGGACGGGCGGGTGACCCGCGCCGAGTTCGTCGACGGGCCGGCCCCGTTGTTCGACCGCGCCGACCGCGACCATGACGGCCGCCTGTCGCGCGACGAGGTCGCCGCCGTCCGCGACCAGCTCGAGAGCCTGAAATGACGCTGCGCCGAGCCGTCCTGCTGATCGCCCTGGCGGTGGCCCTGAGCGGGGCCGGCGTCGTCGAGGCCGCTCAGCTGGGCCTTGGCGCGCGCGGGCAGTTGCGCCAGCGTCTGCAAGAGAAGAAGGCCGAGGAAGAGCGTCCGATCGACCTGCAGGCCATCGCGCCCGGCGCCCGCAAGCAGACCGACGCCTATGGGGCCGATCCGGCCCAGCGGCTGGACGTCTACATCCCGCCGGGCGCCCGCGACGCGCCGATCCTGATCATGGTGCACGGCGGCGCGTGGAGGATCGGCGACAAGGCCAACACCGGCTCGGTCGAGAACAAGCTCCAGCACTGGCTGATCCGGGGCTGGATCGTGGTCAGCGTGAACTATCGCATGCTGCCCGACGCCATGGCCTACGAGCAGGCGCAAGATGTCGCCGAGGCGGTGCGATGGGCGCAAGGCCGTGCCGGGAGCTGGGGCGGGGACACTGGGAAGATCATCCTGATGGGACACTCGGCCGGCGCGCACCTTGTGGCGCTGGTCTCGTCGCGGCCCGGCATGGTCAGCCGGCCATGGGCCGGGACGGTGGTGCTGGACTCGGCCGCCTTGCAGATCTCGGCGACCATGGCCGGCCGTCATCCCGGCTTCTACGACCGGGCGTTCGGCGCCGATCCTGCGTACTGGGCCAAGACCTCGCCGATGGACCAGTGGACGCCCGGGGCCGTGCCGATGATGCTGGTCTGCTCGACCCAGCGGCCCGACGATCCCTGCGACGACGCCCGGCGGTTCCAGGCCAAGGCCCGGGCCGGCGGTCGCGACATGCCCGTCCTGCCCCAGGCCCTGACCCATGCCGACATCAACCGGACGCTGGGGGCGCCGGGGGCCTATACGGATACGGTGGACGCGTTCATCGTGGAGCGGCTGAAGGGGCGGTAGTTGGGCGTGGGATCACACCCACTTGCCCCCACCTGACCGCTTCGCGGTCTGTCCGCCCCGTAGGGGGCGGAGGACGTGCGGATCCTCTTCCCCCTCTTGGGGAAGACGGCCGAAGGCCAGTAGGGGGCAAGTGAGTTCGCGCAGAGAGCGCTAAGGCTTAGCCTTCGCCACCTCGACCGCATACACGTGGTTGGCCCCGTGCATGTTCGACCGGAACACGATCCACTTGGCGTCCGGCGTGAAGTTGACGTTGGGCTCCAGCCGGTAGTCGTGGCCCTGCATGTTGACCAGCTTCTCGGTGTCCAGCACGCCCGGCTGGATCAGCGCCTCGGAGCCCGGGGCGTGGATGCCGGCGACGTCCGGGATGGCGCGCGGGCGCATCAGGTACAGCCATTTGCCGTCCGGCGCGTGGGCGACCATCTCGCTGTCGCCGCCGTCGCCGGCGAACAGCTTGCCGTCCGGCGAGGTGTTGAAGTGCACGGACCAGGCGTTGCGGTCCAGGTGCAGCCAGTAGCGCTTGCCGGTGGCGATCTCGTAGCCGGCCACCCAGAAGTCCTCGCCGCGCGGGGTCTGCAGGTCGTACCAGACGGTCTTGCCGTCGGCGCTGAACCACTCGTGGCCGGCGATCTCCATGTTCATGGTCCGGGTGTGGATCTTGACCGGGGCGGCGCCGGGCTTGTCGGTGCGGGTCAGCCACAGGCGGTCGACCTTGTGCCAGGGACCCTCGTGGCAGAACATCAGCAGGTGCGGGTCGGTGGGCGAGAACTGCAGGTGGTTCAGCCAGTCGGTCGCCTGGTGCACGACCTTGCGCTCGCCGGTCGCGGTGTTGATCGTGAAGATCTCCATCGGGATGCGGCTGTCCAGGCGGGCGTTCAGCTGCACCTCGCGGCCCTCGGCGTAGCTGAGCTCGCGGCCGTCCGCGCCCTTCACGTCGTCGGGATTGCGGGGCAGGGCCTCCATCATGTTGGGCGGGATCGGCACGTCGGTGCGCGTGGCGACGCCGGCCAGCAGGGTCTCGTCGGCGTTGATCGTCTGAATGCCGACGCCCTTGGCCAGCTTGGCGATCTGGCGGACCTTGCGGCTGGCCGGATCGGCGGCCTCGACCACGGCCGTGCCGTCCTCGGCGGCCCGTTGATAGTAGATCTGGCCGGTCTTGCGGCCGACGAACAGCAGCCGGACCTTGCCCTCCACGACCGGCTTCAGGTCATGGCTCTTCAGATCGACGACCGAGATCCCGTCGGGCGTGCTGATCGCCAGGAAGCGGCCGTCGGGGGTGTAGCCGTTGTAGTTGAAATAGAGGCTGCCGCTGCCCGGCTTGTCCGACAGGCGGACGACGCGGTGGCCGGTGTCCTTGTCGACCCACTCGCGCGGGGCCTCGGGCAGGCCGGCCTTGGGCTGGGTGACCATGTCCTGGGCCAGGGCGGTCGGAACGGCGAGGGGCGTGGCGACCAGCAACAGGCTGAGCGCGGCGGCGCGGAAGAGGGTGGTCTTGGTGTTCATCGGCGGCCTCACTTGGTCCGGATGTCGGTGCGGGGCGGGGACTTCATGCCTTCGCCCAGATAGAAGCTGGTGTGCGGCGGCTGGTTGTAGGCGGTGTTCTGCCAGGCGATCGACACCCGATACTGCGGATCGTGCATCAACGTGACCAGGCGTCGCTGGGTGACGTAGGGCGTGGCGTAGATCCGCAGCGAGCGGTTGTCCTCGGCGCGCCAGATCACCTCCTCGCGCCAGTCGCCCAGGATGTCGGCCGACAGGGTCGGGGTCGACTTGGTGCCGTTGTTCGAGGTCATGCCTTCGGCGGTCAGCAGGGGCTTGGCCTCGCCGGTCTTCCAGTCCCATTTGCTGATCTGGTTCTTGTCCAGCAGCTCGCGCAGGTCGTCGCCGTCCCACCAGATCGCGAAGTTGGTCTGGCGCGGATGCTTGACCCCTTCGATCGGCTTGCCCTGGGCGGTGTAGAGCAGGTCGCTGTTGGTCCCCCAGGCCTCGTCGCCGGGGAAGCGCGGGTCGATGTCGGCGGCCAGACCCCGGCCGGTGTCCTTGTCGGTGGGGGTGCTCCACAGCACCTTGCCGGTGCGGGCGTCCAGCATGGCCGCGCCGATCCCGCCGTTCTTGCCGGGGCTCTCGTGCACGCCGAACTTCTCAAGGCCCGGATGGGTGGGATCCAGGTCGGAGACATGCATGGCGTCGCCGTGGAACAGCTGGGCGCTCCACAGGCCCTTGCCGTTGTCGTCGACGGTCATCGAGCCGTAGACGATCTCGTCGCGACCGTCGCCGTCGACATCGGCGACGCTGAGCTGATGGTTGCCCTGGCCGCCGAATTTCTCGTTGCCCGGCGCGCTGCTGTCGAACAGCCAGCGCTGGGTCAGCTTGCCGTCCCGGAAGTCCCAGGCCGCCAGGGTGGTGCGGCCGTAATAGCCGCGGGCGAAGATCAGGCTGGGTCGCTGGCCGTCCAGATAGGCGGTTCCGGCCAGGAAGCGGTCGGAGCGGTTGGCGTAGCCGTCGCCCCAGATCTGCGTCATCTGCTCGACCGTGGGGGCGTCCGTACGCGGATCGCGGGGAGGCGAATAGGGCGCGCTGGCCAGGGCCTTGCCCGTCAGGCCGTCGAACACCGTCAGGTATTCGGGGCCCTTGAGGATGCGGCCCTGCACCCTGGCGACTTTCGTGCCGTCCGAGAGAACTGTGGCGCCGGTCCTGTCGCCCTGGGGCCGCTCGCCGCCGCTCTCGCGCCAGTCGGCGTTCGGGTCGCCCAGCACCTTGCCGGTCCCGTCCGTCGCGCCGTCGCTGGTGCGCATGGCGATCTCGGCCTTGCCGTCGCCGTCCAGGTCATAGACCTGGAACTGGGTGTAGTGGGCGCCGGCCCGGATGTTGCGGCCCAGGTCGATCCGCCACAGGCGTTCGCCCTCCAGCGTATAGGCGTCGATGTAGACCGGTCCGGTATAGCCGCCGAAGGCGTTGTCCTTGGAGTTGGTCGGGTCCCACTTGAGGACGATCTCGTAGCGGCCGTCGCCGTCCAGGTCGCCGACGCTGGCGTCGTTGGCGGTGTAGGAATAGGCCTCGCCGCTGGGCGTGACGCCGTCGGCCGGCGGTTGCAGCGGGATGCTCAGATAGCCCTCGGCCCAGACCTTGGCCGGCTTGCCGGCCGGGGCTTCCTTGCCGCCGATGACGGCGCGCACAGCGTAGGTCGCGGACGAAACGCCGGTCTTGTCGACGAAGTCGGTGGGCCCCGTCAGCGGCGCGGCGTTCAGCTTCGCGCCGTCGCGATAGAGGTTGAAGGCGGTCCTGGCGGGATCGTCGCCCAGCAGCCTCCAACTGACCAGCACGCCCCCGTCGATGGCCGGCACGGCGACCAGGCCGCGGTCGAGGGCTTCCATTTGACGAGGTTTTGGCGCGGAGAGCGCCGATCCGGCCACGGACGACAGCGCCGTCGCGCACAACAGAGCCGCCGTCGCGACCCGGTTCCCACCACGCTTACTCATGCGTCGAATCCCTTGTGTTTCCCCGTTTCCCAGCTTGCGACGGCCATTCTTCGCGGCCTTCAGGTCGGCGCGTGGGCCGCCTCGCAAGCGATGCAGCAACCTTACACCACGGAAACAAAGTTCTGTCTTCCCACAAATTGCGTTGACATCTCAGCATGTGGAACTATTCATATTGTATGAGAAATGCGCCGCCGTGCGCTGCGAGCCGTCCGTTCAAGGACCGCCGCAGGGCCGGTAAGGCGCCCGGGGCCCTTCGTCGGGAGCTCCTGGGTCATGGTTAGAGGGAGGGAACCCAATGCTTGCATCCACTCGCCGTCGTCACGCGGCCATCGCCACGACATCCTTGCTGGCCCTGGCGGCCGGCCTGGCTTGCGCCACGAGCGTCAGCGCCCAGACGGCCCCGGCCGCCGGCGCGAGCGCCGAGTCCAGCACGATCGAGGAAGTCGTCGTCGTCGGCACGCGCGCCAGCCTGCAGTCGGCCATGAACCGCAAGAAGCGGAACGGCACGATTTCCGACTCGATCGTCGCCGAAGACATCGGCCAGTTCCCCGACAAGAACATCGGCGAGGCCCTGGGCCGGGTGACGGGCGTCCAGCTGGCCCGCGACTTCGGTGAAGGCAACGCGGTCTCGATCCGCGGCGTCGAACCCGACCTGAACCGCGTCGAAATCAACGGCATGAGCACCCTGTCGACCGCCGGCAACCTGTCGGTCTACGGCGGCGGCGGCCGTTCCAACGACTTCCGCGAACTGGCCGCCGAACTGGTCCAGTCGATCGACGTGTTCAAGGGCTTCACCGCCGACATGACCGAAGGCGGCGTCGGCGGCACGGTCTCGGTGATCACCCGCAAGCCGCTGGACTTCGCCAAGCCCACCATCTCGATGACCGCTTCCGCCCAGAAGCTGGACACGATGGATGACTGGACCCCGCGCGGCAACATCATCGCGGCCGGCAAGTTCTTCGACGACCGCCTGGGCCTGATGGCCAACGTCACCTACGACAAGGTCGATACGCGCGGCGACTTCGTACGCAACTCGTCGTGGGGCCGCTTCGCGGACTTCGACGCCTCGGCCGACAAGACGGTCCCGTACTACAACAGCGTCTACAACCAGCAGATCAACGACCTGGCGCGCAACGTCACGACCCAGGCCGGCTGTACCGCCCTGAGCACGCCGGACTCGACCCAGATCTCGACCACGAACCTGCGCACCGCCTGTCAGTCGCAGTGGTACGACTACGCGCCGCGCACGGCCCGCTACGGCGTCTGGTACCGCGGCGACGAGCGCGTGACCGCCGAGTTCACCGCGCAGTACCGCTTCACCGACAAGCTCGACGCCTGGATCAGCTACAATCGCAACGAGCGCAGCCAGACGCTCAACGACATCAACTATGGCACCGACTTCACCTCGGCGATCCGTCTGCGCAACACGGCCACCGCCACGACCTGCTCGGGCACCGACACCACGGCCAGCTCGGTCAAGGTCGACGCCGGCCACAACGTCATCGGCTATACGCTGGGCAACTGCCTGAACACCGCCAGCGCCGGCGGCCAGAGCGGCTTCGGCATCAGCGCCCGCGACTTCTCGCTCAAGACCACCAGCGACTACGTCAGCTTCGGCGGCCGCTACAAGGGCGACCGCCTGCAGGTCGAGTTCCTGGGCTCGACCGCCAAGACCGACAACGTCACCGAGACCAACAACGTCAGCGTCACCTTCGACACCCCCGGCCTGGCCGTGACCCTGGATCCGGGCACCGGCAACCCGTCGTTCAAGTTCGCGCCGGGCTACAGCCCCAGCGACGCCGCGGCGATCCGTCAGTTCCAGATCCAGTACCGCCCCTCGCTGGCCTACCAGGAAGAAAAGCAGTTCAAGCTCGACTTCGACTACGACACCCATCTGCCGTTCATCACGAAGGTGGAGTTCGGTGGGCGCGCCACGGACTACAAGACCTCGGGCTACGGCTACGGCGGCTTCATCCTGAACGGCGGGGCCAACCCCTACTCGACCCTCGACGACACCGTGATCTACTCCAACGCGGTCAACTCGACGGCGACGATCTCGAACGTCGCCGGCGCGCCCGATCAGACCAATCCGGTGCTCGGCGCGGCCAACACCACGGGCTACTGGGGTTCCAGCGAAGTCTGGTCGCGGGCGTACGCCAACTCGGTGTTCGCCAGCAGCATGTCGCCGCTGCCCAGCGACTTCTACTTCGGCGGCGGCACGACCCCGTCGATGTGGAACTATCCCGACTTCGACAAGATCTCGCAGAGCCTCGACACGACGCACTTCAACCTGAACAACATGAAGTCCACCGTCGGCAACGACGGCAAGACCTACACCCAGATCCCGTACAACATCCGCGAAGAGACCAACGCGCAGTACATCAAGTTCAACTACAACTTCCCGGTCGGTTCCTACGACATCGACGGCAACTTCGGCTGGCGTCGGGTTCAGACCAAGGTGACCGCGGCGGACGTGTCCACGCGGAACTCGACCTACTCGGCGACCAACGGCGGCACCTCGACCACCTACGTTCTGAGCAACAGCCAGGCCTCGTCCAAGAGGGACTACACGGTGTGGCTGCCCAGCTTCAACGTGGGCCTCTGGTTCGTGCCGAACAAGCTGTCGACCCGCTTCGGCTTCGCCCAGCTGATGGCGCGTCCGCGCCTCGACTTCCTGAAGCCGGTGCTGAACTGCACCGACGACCGCTCGCCGGACGCCAATGGCGACTTCGACGAGCCGAGCTGCACGGCCGGCAACCCGGACCTGAAGCCCTATCGCGCCAACCAGTATGACCTGAGCTTCGAATACTATCCGAACCAGGACACCCAGGTTTCGGTGGGTCTGTTCTACAAGGACATCAAGCAGTTCTACGTCTCGTCCCGCACGCTGATCGGCAAGCGCGACGTGTACGGCGACGGCCAGATGTACAACGTCAACACCTACATCAACGGCGACGGCGCCAAGATCTCGGGCGTGGAAATCACGGCCAAGACCGCCTTCACCTTCCTGCCGGGCTTCCTGTCGGGCTTCGGTGTCGACGCCAACTACACCTACCAGAAGGCCAAGGACGTCGAGCTGTACTCGATCCTCGACGGTTCGCCGCTGCCGTTCCCGGGTCTGTCGCCCGACAGCGCCAACGCGACCCTGTGGTACGACAAGGGCCCGTTCAACGCCCGCCTGGCCTACAACTTCCGCTCCAAGTACCTGGTCTCGGCCGCCGACACCTCGGGCCAGCCCGTGTATCGCGACTCCACCGGTTACCTGGACGGCAAGATCACCTGGAAGCCGAACCTCTATAACATCCAAGGCCTGTCGTTCTTCGTCGAAGGCAAGAACCTGACCAAGGAAGAAGAACGCTCCACCGCCGGCGACATCCGCCTGACGGAACTGGGCTACTTCGGTCGCCGCTTCTTCGTCGGCATGACGGCGAAGTTCTAGGACGGAGCCAGGCGGCGGACGTCCCGGTGTCGAGCCCGGGACGTTCGTCGCCGCCCACTCCGAACGTTACGATCTAGGAACGACTTCAGGGCCGCGCCGGCATGGCGCGGCCTTTTCTCTTTGTTGGCGGTGTCAGCGGGCCTAGCGCGCCAGCTGGAACACCCGGAACCGCCGAACGCGCAGATGGCTCAGCGTGGTGCGCAGGCCGAACCAGCCGCGGGTGTAGGGCTCGGCGTCGTTCAGCTCGAACAGCTTGCGCTCGTCGTTCCAGTATTGGATCAGCCCGCCGTCGGCGATCAGCCGCACGGTCTGCCAGCGGTTGGGGACCAGCATCTCGTCGGCCGCCGCGTGATCGTGCTGGGGCAGCAGCGGCCGGTCGCCTGGACGGCCGACATAGCGGCGGAAGCGGGTCGAGTTGTTGGCGTTGCCGCCCTGGCCCACATAATAGGTCTTCAGGGTGTCGTAGTCGGCGAAGGCGCCTGTTCGTGGCGTGGCGAGCGGGCTGCCTCCGCCGGCGTCGCGGGCCATCCAGAAGGCGTTCAGATCGCTGACCCGGTCATTCGGACCGCCTTCCGAGACCGCCAGGGCCTCGTACTGGACGATCACCGGGCCGACCAGTTCGGGGCGGAACCACAGGGTCAGGCCGGCGGGGGTGTCGATGTCGAGCACGCCGTTGTGGACGCCGACCTTGGCGGGCTTCTCGGTCTCGAGCGCCCACTGGTCCAGGCCGTGGCGGAAGTCGTCGGCGTGCAGGCGGCGGCCGCGACGCCAGGGCTCGACCGGGGCGGCCAGAGCGGGAAAGGCGGGCAGGGCGGCCAGGCCGGCGAGGATGGCGCGACGGTTCATCAGGGCTCCTCCACGGCGTCCAGGCCGTTCAGCGCCACGCGTCGCGTCGCCTGCAACAGGATGGGCGGACGCGGATCGGGCGTCAGGGTCTCGATGCGGACGTTGTCCAGTGTCAGGCCCTCGACGTGCCGGGCCCATAGGCCATGGGCCGGGGTCGGGCCGAACATGCTGGGCTCGGGATAGGCCTGGGCCATGTCGCCCGGGCGGCGGTCGGCCCAGTCGGCCTGGCCGCCGCCGGCATAGACCAGTCGGACGTCGGTCAGTTCGACGTTCTGGATCGGATCGCCCTCCAGCCCGGAGAGGGTCGCGGCGTAGTCGGGCAGGATGTCGAAGGCGCTCAGACTTCGGATGCTGACCCGCCGGATCGCCCCGCGGGTCGTGCCGTCCGGACCGCGTCCCCGGTCACCCAGCCGTAGGAACAGCGGGGCGGTGGTGACTTCGCGCATGACGATGTCGCGGATCGTGACGTCCTCGATCACGCCGCCGTCGACGGTCTCCAGCGCCAGGCCCCGCGAGCGGGTGAAGACGCAGTCGCTGATGGTGATGTGGCGGAAACCGCCATTGGACTCGGTGCCCAGCTTGATCCGGCCGGTGACGCGGTCCTGGTCGGGCGCCAGCTGCTGGGTGCGGCCCTGGGTTCCGTCCAGCATCGTGCCCAGGTCGAAGCCGCTGACGTGGCAGCGGACGATCTCGACCCGCTCGGTGGCGCGGACTTCGCCAAGGGCCAGCGAGCTCTTCAGCACGATGGCGTCGTCATTGGGCGTGTTGACCCGGCAGTCGGCGATGGTCACGTCGCGGCAGCAGTCGATGTCCAGGCCGTCGCGGTTGGTGTCGATGCGCAGACTTCGGATCTCCAGATTGTCGCAGCCCGTGGCCAGCACCGCGAAGTGGCCGCCGCGCCAGATCGTGAAGCCGTCCAGGCGGACCCGGCGGGCGTTCTTCAGGGCGATGGCCTTGTTGCCCTGGCCGGCCATGGCCTCCAGGTCGGGCGCGAGGATCGACATCTCCTCGGGCGACAGCCCCGCCATGCTGACCGGGAACTCGCCGGCCTGACGCGTCCAGCGCGAGCCGGGGCCTTCGCGGGTCATGCCCAGGCCGTCGATCATGCCCGGACCGACGACAGCCACGTCCTCGACGTCCTCGCCCCAGATCAGGCTGTTGCGCCAATGGCTGTGGCCGAAGTCCTGGTAGAGGTCGAACGGGTTGGGCTCGGCCGGATCGTAGGCGCCGTCATGGCGGGCCGGGTCGGCGGCCTCCAGCACGCAGTCCTCGTCCAGCCGCAGGGTGACGCCGCTCAGCAGCCGGATCGAGAACGACAGCCAGCGTCCGACCGGCAGCACCACCTCGCCGCCGCCCGCCGCATGGGCGAAGGCGATGGCCGCGTTGATCGCGTCGGTGTCCAGCGTCGCGCCGTCGCCCTTCGCGCCGAAGCCGCGGACGTCGAACGCCGCGCGGGTCATGCGTAGAGGCCGTGCCGTTTGAAGAAGGCGCCCAGCAGGGCCGGCCAGGGCATGGCGACGCCGCCGGGGCCGTTCAGCCCGAAGCCGTGGCCGCCGGACTCGAAGACGTGCAGCTCGCTGGCGATCTTCCGGGCGCGCAGGGCCTGGAACATCATCAGGCTGTTCTCCATCGCCACCACCTTGTCGTCGGCCGCGGCGGCGATGAAGGTCGGCGGGGCGT
Organism: Caulobacter sp. 05L422; assembly: GCF_056397765.1. NCBI lineage: Bacteria > Pseudomonadati > Pseudomonadota > Alphaproteobacteria > Caulobacterales > Caulobacteraceae > Caulobacter > Caulobacter sp. 05L422. Next base: position 33,993 of record NZ_JBFTOB010000033.1, read on the forward strand.
CGGCGGGGATGTCGTGCTCGGCCGAGACCGCCAGGCGCTGGGCGTCGGTGGGGTTGGCGCCCAGCAGCGACTTCAGCGAGCTGCCGTGGGCGTGGGGCGCGGTCATGGTGACGACCGGATAGAACAGGCCCGCCGCCGACGGCCGGGTCGACAGCTTGTCGGCCGCGTCGATCGGGGCATAGGTCTCGCGACCAAACTGGGTGGCCAAGCGAGCCGCCACGTGGCCGCCGGCCGAGAAGCCGGTCACGGCGATCCGCTCGGGATCCAGGCCCCACTTGCCCGCATTGGCGCGGATCAGGCGGATGGCGCGCTGGGCGTCCTGCAGCGACACGTCCGGACCCGCCGCCCAGCCGTCGGCCGGCAGGCGGTAGTCCATGACGAAGGCGGTGACGCCCTGGTCGGCGATCCAGGCGTCGATCGACCCGCCGGCCTTGCTGACCGCCACGCGGATATAGCCGCCGCCGGGGATCATCAGGATCGCAGCGCCGTTCGGCTTGGCCGGCCGGCGCATCATCAGCCAGGGCTTGGTGACGTTCAGGAACGCCGTGTCGTTGGGATCGCCGCCGGGCTTGCGCAGGATCACCTGCTCGGTGACCGTGACCTTCTCGCCGCCGGGCGGCTTGCCGGGCCACAGGTCCATGACTTCGATGGTCGAGGGGGCGGGCGGCTTCGCCGCCTGTTGGGCGCGGGCCAGGCCCGGAGCGGCGAGGGCGAGAGCGCCCAGGCCCAGGAGCGAGCGACGATCAGTTGCCACGGGGAATCTCCGTGCTGTGGGCGATGCTGGGCGCAAGGACGAACGTATCAGGCGAGGGCGGCCTGGCCGGATCGAACGGCGGAAGGCCGTCGACCAGATGAGCCGCCAGGTCGGGAACCTGGGACCGGATGCCGGCCACGACGCACTCGGCCAGCACATAGGCGCCGTAGTTGTCGTGGTGGGTGGCGTCCTTGCCGCCGTCGCCGAACGCCTTCGGAGCGTCGACCGGACCCAGGGCTTCGTAGAAGGCCGCGCTCATGGTCAGCAGGTCGATCACCGGGACGCCGGTCTCGCGGCCCACGGCGCGCACGGCCTCGGGATAGTCGCCGTGGGTGTTCACGATCTTGCCGGCCGCGTCGAACTTGCGGCGGTGCATCGAGGTCACCAGCACCGGCTTGGCCCCGCGCCGTCGCGCCTCGCCGATATAGGCCTTCAGATAGTCGCGATAGGTGGTGGCGGCCTCGGCGTAGGTCTGGGGCCAGTTGGCCTTCTGGTCGTTGTGGCCGAACTGGATCAGCATCCAGTCTCCGGGCTTGATGCGGCTGAGCAGCTTGTCCAGCCGGTGCTCGAACAGGAACGACTTCAGGGTCTCGCCGGACTCCGCGTGGTTGGCCACCGAAACGTCGGGCTTGAAGAACCGGGGCAGCATCTGGCCCCAGCTGGCGCCGGGCTCGAACCGCTGGTCGGTCACGGTGGAGTCGCCGGCCAGGTAGACCACGGGCACGGTCACGGGCTCGACCCGCATGCGGCGCACGGCGGGGGAGGGTCCGCAGAACTCCAGGGTCAGCTTGTCGTCCCAGTTATACGAGCCCTCCTCGCGCGGATTCAGCAGCACCCGCACGCCGCCGGGGGCGTTGGGCGGCGGCGCCTTCAGAGCGGCGGTGCGGACGTTGACGACGAACGCGACGGTCTTCGTCTTGCCGGGCCGGGCGACGATCCGCTCGGCCATCAGGCGGCGGGACTCGGCCTTGACGGTGGTGTCGGACGCGGTCTTGCCGCCCAGCTCCAGGGTCACCCGATAGTCGCCCTCGGGCACGGCGATCGAGAACAGGAACGGGCCGCCCGCTGGGGAGGACTCGAAGCCATGGCCGACAGCTGGATCGTAGGCGGCGTCGCGGGCGACACGGACATGGCCCGGAGCAACCTTGTCATCGCCGAAATCGAAGGCCCAGGTCTGCATCGGTTTCCCCGGTTCCGCTGCCCAGCTCGCGGTCGGCGCGACGGCGAGGGCGGCGAGGACGGCGCGTCTATGCATCATCAAGGCGCGGCCTCCCTCTGTCCGGTCTCTGGGCGATCTGCGTCGCGCTGCGTTGATCCCAGAAATATCGGCCGCGCCGCACCAAGGCAATGGATTTCATATTGCGAGATCGAGTCCCGTAAAATGGAACTCAAGGCTTGGCGACGGACAGGTTGAGCGTGGCGGGCTTCAGGCCCGGTGCGCTGGCGGTGACCGTCACCACGCCGCCGGCGCCCGATCCGCGCACGAACGCAGTGGCCTTGCCGCGCCAGGCCTGGCGGGTGGGCGAGGCGAACGGCGTGTGGTCGGTCGGGGCGGCGTTGTCGGCGGCGACGAACTGGCCCGAGCCGCCAACCGCGAAGGTGATCGGGGCCTCCGACGACGGCACGACCACGCCCTTGGCGTCCACCACTTGGGCGCGGACGATGGCCAGGTCGTCGAAGGTCGAGCCCACGGTCTTGTCGACGCTGGCCAGCACCAGGCGCGCCGGCGCGCCGGCGGTGCGCAGCACGTCGCGCGGCCCAGAGCCGCCGCACGAGGCCACGACCTCGCCCGGCGCGAAGGTCACCGACCATTGCCGGGGCGAGCCGTCGGCGGGCAGGGGCTTGGCGCCCAGGGCCTTGCCGTTCAGCGTCACGTCCACCGAAGGGCAGTTGCTGTAGACCTCGATGGTCTCGGGATGCGGCGACAGGTCGGCCGGCGTCCAGTCGTCGGCGATGTCGATCTTGGCCCGGGGCGTGGCGACGGCGATCATGGTCGGCAGGGCCGGGGCCGGACCCGCGCCGTCGTTCGACGGGGGAGGGGCGGCGGGGGCGGCGTTGCGCACCACGTGGATCACCGGCGTCTCGGCCCACCAGCCGGCCCGCTGCATGCCCGAGACCTTCAAGGCCCCGGTGCGGTCGATCAGGCCGGCGGGATTGGCGATGTTGGGCCAGCCGCTGCGGTCGGACTCGCCCAGATAGTCGACCCCCGTCCACAGGAACATGCCGGCATAGGGGGCGTAGTCGCGCACGGCGATCCACGAGCCGCGCGTGTGGCTGTTCTCGGTGCCGACGATCTTGCGGCTCGGCTTGGCCTCGTGGGCGGCGGTCAGCTCGTTCTCGCGATAGTTCTGACCGACCACGTCCAGCATGTCGGCCAGGCCGTTCTGGTAGTCGCCGGTCACGTTGGGGCGGAACAGGCCCATGGTCACCGGCCGGGTCTGGTCGGCGGCGTGCATCACGTCCAGCAGGCTCTTCAGCGCCGCCTTGGCCTGGACCGGATAGGCGGTGTCGTGGATCTCGTTGCCGGCGCTCCAGATCACCACGCTCGGATGGTTGCGGTCGCGGCGCAGCATGTCGCGGGCGTCGCGCTTGGACCAGTCGCCGAAGAACAGGTGATAGTCGCCGGGGGTCTTGGCGACGTTCCACTGGTCGAACAGCTCGTCCATGACCACGAAGCCCATCTGGTCGGCCAGGTCCAGGAACTGGGGCGAGGGCGGGTTGTGGGCGGTGCGGATGGCGTTGACGCCCAGCGCCTTCAAGGCGGTGAAGCGCTGGCGCCAGACGGCGATGGGCACGGCCGCGCCCAGGGCGCCGCCGTCGGCGTGCAGGGCCACGCCCTTGAGCTTGATGTTCCTGCCGTTCAGCCAGAAGCCGGTGTCGGCCTCGAACTTCGCCTCGCGGATCCCGAACGGCACGGTCTGGATGTCGCTGACCTGGCCGTCGGCGCCGATCACGCGAACGGTGGCGTGGTAGAGGTTCGGGTGGTCCAGGTCCCACAGTCGCGGCGTGGGAATGACGACGGGGATGGGGAAGGCCAGAGTGCGCGCCGCGGCGATGGGCCGGGCGTTGACCGGCTGGCGGGCCACCACCTTGCCGTCGGGATCGGTGATGATGATTTCCAGCCCCGCCTGAGTGTCGGCTTCGCCGCCGTTGACGACGTCGACCGCGACCCGGACGGCGGCCTCGTCCTTGCCGATCAGAGGCGTGCTGACGAAGACGCCGCCCTGCTCGATCTGCACGGCTCCGGTCTCGATCAGCCGGACCTTCCCGACGATCCCAGAGCCGGCGTACCAGCGCGAGGAGGGGGCGAAGGAGGTGTCGGCCCGCACGGCCAGCACGTTCGGGCCCTCGGCCTTGAGGAAGTCGGTGATGTCGTAGCGCAGGCCGACATAGCCGCTGGGCCGGTGGCCCAGGTGGTGGCCGTTGATCCAGACGCCGCTGCGTTCCATCACCCCGTCCAGCTCGACGAACGTCCGGCGGCCGGGTGTCGGCTTCACGTCCAGCGCCCTGCGGTACCAGGCCACGCCGGTGGGCAGGAAACCGCCGGCCCCGCCGGCCCGGGCGTTGACGTCGAACGGCCCGGCGATGGCCCAGTCGTGGGGGACCGACACGGTGGCCCATTTCGAGTCGTCGAGCGTGGCGGTCTCAGCGCCCTCGGGATCGCCCTGGACGAACCGCCAGCCGTCGGCGAGGGGCGTGGTGACGCGATCGGCGGCGTTGGCGGACGTGGCCAGCAGGCTCAGGGCCGAGGCGGCCAGCAGCAGGGTCTTGAGCAAGGCGAACTCCTGGGGCGTCATGAAACCAAAAATCGGAGACAACTGCGTTTGGTCGTTCTGGATCGGTCGCTTCATCCCACCATGTCCGTCATCCCCGGACTTGTTCCGAGGATGACGGACATGGTGGGATGGCGGTCACCCTACGGCCCGCCCACCCGCTCGACCGGATCGCCGTCCAGGTCGATCCGTTGACGGATGATCTCAAGATGATCCCCCGCGTCGCGCATCTCGTAGAGCTTGCCGCGGGCGTTCTTGAACGGGCGGTGGACCACCATCATCAGCTGGCCGTCGAAGCGCTTGAACAGCATGCCGTGGCCGCTGTCGTAGCGGACCAGCGGCTCCAGCTGCTCCCACGGGCCGGCCAGGGTCCCGCTCTTCGAACGGGCTTGCGACTGGACGTAGCCCTTGGCGTCGTAGCTGGACCACAGCATCAGCAGGACGCCGGTCTTCGTGCGGAAGAACTCGGGCCCGTCGGTGACGAACACCGTGTCGCCGGCCGGCTGCTTCTGGCCCTTGGCCCAGGGCGCGTCGCTGGCCTTGAACAGGACCCGGGGCTGACCCTTGGCGCCAAGGTCGTCGGTGGCCGGCAGGGCCTCGATCGTGCCGTCGGTGGTCTGCAGCCATTCGTGGGCGTAGACGAACCAGGGCTTGCCGGCGGGATCGACATGGAGCGTGCCGTCCAGGGTCATCAGATCCTTTGACGCCACCGGCTCGCCGTCGCGGAGCAGCTCGAACGGGCCGTCCGGACGTTCGGCCACCGCCACGACCGTGCCCCGGCGATAGGGCGTGCGCTTGTCGACCGGCGGCAGGGAAGCGGCCTCGTCGTGGAAGGTCGTGAACAGCCACCAGCGACCGCGCCACTCGTGGACCTCGGGCGCCCAGGCGCCGCCCTTGAACCACTTGTCGGTCGGGGCGACGAACACCGCCTTGGCGGGGCTCCAGGCCTTCAGGTCGCGGCTGACGTACATCATCGTGCCCAGGCCGGGCGTGCCGCTGACGGCCTCGATGTTCGACGTATAGAGCCGGTAGAGCCCCGCCTTGGCGTCGGCGACGATCCATGGATCGTGCAGCGGCATGTCGGGCAGGGCCAGCGTCGCGGGCTTGGCCGCCTGGATCGCCGGAGGCGGCGCGGCCTGGGCCACGGCGTGCACCGCGCCCAACGCCAGCAGGGCGGCAGAGGCGAGCACCGCCAGCGAACCGCCCGGGGCGCGACGAGCCGCGCGGATGCGTCGGGTGACCATGGTTTCCTCCCTCACCGGGCTCGCGCCGTTCTTGGTCCAGCGGGCTCGTGCCCGCTTCTTGTTCTTTGGGAAGCGACGCCGCCGGCCTTTTCACAGCCGGTCGACGCTTGGCGTTTCTTCTCACAAAATGGGACGTAATCCCATTTGATGAAAAGCTAACGCGAAAGGCGCTCGAGGGCAATCCCGGCGCGCGCGGCCCGAGGCGGCGCGGGTTTTTACACCAGGCCCGGTGGGGATTGGCCCTATCGCAATGCCTTGCCGTCGAGCGCCTTGTAGGGACGGGCGCGGTGACGTTTGGCGCCTGCTGGCGCGTGCAAGACGATGCTGCTGCTGCAAAAGGCGACGTTCGGCCTGGTGTGCTTGGCGGCGCTCGTCGTCATTGCCTTCGCCGTGGCGCTTCCCCTGGACCTCCGGGCCCAGGCGATCTTCGGCCTGACGACGATCGTCGTCACCCTGGTGTTGAACCGCCGCGGGTCGCGCCGGATCACCATCGCGCTCGGCCTGCTCTCGATCGCCGTTTCGACGCGCTATCTCTTTTGGCGCACGACCGAGACCCTGCATTTCCGCTCGCCGATCGAAGCGGCTTTCGGACTGGGGCTGTACCTGGCCGAGCTCTACGCCTGGGCCATCCTGGTGCTGGGCTATGTCCAGACCGTCTGGCCGTTGTCGCGACCGGTCCGTCCGCTGACAGGCGAGGCGGACAGCTGGCCGACCGTCGACGTCTTCATCCCGACCTATAACGAGAGCCTGCAGATCGTGCAGGACACCGTCCTGGCCGCGCTGTCGATGGACTATCCGCGCGACCGCTTCCGGGTCTACCTGCTCGACGACGGGCGGCGTCCCGAGTTCAAGGCCTTCGCCGAGGCCGCCGGCGCTTTCTACATCACGCGGGACAACAACAAGCACGCCAAGGCCGGCAACCTGAACAACGCCCTGGGCCTGACCGACGGCGAGCTGGTCTGCATCTTCGACGCCGACCACATCCCGACCCGGGCCTTCCTGCAGGTGACGGTCGGCTGGTTCCAGGCCGATCCGCGCCTGGCCCTCCTGCAGACCCCGCACCACTTCTATTCGCCCGATCCGGTGCAGCGGAACCTGCGCACGGTGAAGGACGTGCCCGACGAGGGCGCGCTGTTCTACGGCGTGGTCCAGCCCGGCAACGACTTCTGGAACGCGGCCTTCTTCTGCGGCTCCTGCGCCGTGATCCGCCGCGCGGCGCTGAACGAGACCAACGGCTTCGCCGGCGAGACGGTGACCGAGGACGCCCACACCGCGCTCAAGCTGCAGCGACGCGGCTGGAACAGCGCCTATCTCGACATCCGGCTGGCCTCGGGCCTGGCGACCGAGCGCCTGGCCCTGCACATCGGCCAGCGCGCGCGCTGGGCGCGGGGGATGATCCAGATCTTCCGGGTCGACAATCCCCTGACCGGACCCGGCCTGAGCCTGGCCCAGAGGCTTTGTTACCTCAACGCGATGCTGCACTTCTTCTTCCCGCTGCCGCGCATCGTGTTCCTGACCTCGCCGCTGGCGTTCCTGCTGTTCGGCCAGAACATCATCTTCGCCTCCGCGCCGATGATCGCCGCCTTCGCCGTGCCGCACCTGGTCCAGTCGATCGTCACCAGCAACCGCATCCAGGGCCAGGACCGACGGGCCTTCTGGGGCGAGGTCTACGAGAGCCTGCTGGCCTTCCACCTGGTGCTCCCGACGATCACCACCCTGCTCAATCCCAAGCGCGGCAAGTTCAACGTGACCGACAAGGGCGGACTGCTCGACAAGGGCTATTTCGACGCGCGGCTGATGTGGCCGCACATGGCGGTCGTCGGCCTGCTGGTGCTGGGCTTGGTCGTGGGCGTGGCCAAGCTGATGCTGGGCGGGTTCGGCGTGAACCTCGGCACCCTGTTGCTCAACGCTAGTTGGACCCTGTTCAGCCTGCTGATCCTGTCGACCGCACTCGCCGTCGGCCGGGAAAGCCGGCAGATGCGCGCCTACGTCCGGGTCGGCGTCCACCTGCCGGTGATCCTGAGGTTCGGCGACGGTCGCGAGATCCGGACCGAGACCGACGAGATCTCGATGGGCGGGTTCGCGGTCTCCAAGGTCGGCCCGACCGACCGGGACCAGTCGATCGAGGCGCAGCTGCTGTGCGGTTCGCAATGGACCACCTTCCCGGCGCGCGTCGCCTCCGTGACCGGCGACACCCTGCGGTTCCAGTTCAAGCCCATGCCCATCGCCCGGCACCGGGAACTGGTCGTGGCGGTCATGGGGCGCGCCGACGCCTGGCAGCCGCACGCCGACCCGCCTTCGGCCAACCCGATCGCCTCGCTGATCGACCTGGTGCGGGCCAGCGCCTCCCTGGTGTTCTGGTGGAGCATCAAGCAGCCCGAGCCCTACGCCCAGCGCCCCGTGACCCCGGACGACGCCGCCAAGCCGATCTCGACCCTCTGCGCGTTGCTGGCCTGCCTTGCGCTGCTCGCCATGCCGGAGATCGCCCGAGCCCGCGCCCAGGCGCCGGAGCCCGCGCCGGTCGCCGTCGCCGGCGGGGTGCGCGAGGTCACCGTCACCCTGGCCGACATGGGCGTGCGGCGACCTGTGCGCCTGCTCGGCGTCAACGGCGAGGCGGGCATTCCCTTTCCCTTGAGGCGAGACGAGGTGGTGACCGGCGCGGCCCTGGTGCTGAACTTCGCCTATTCGCCGGCCCTGCTGCCCGACCTGTCGCAGCTCAACGTGTTCATCAACGACGAGGCGGTGGCGTCGCTGCCGCTGTCGCGGGAGGGCGCCAGGGGCACGCAGATCGAGGTCCCCATCGAGCCGGCCCTGTTCCTGACCGACAACCGGCTGAACCTGCGCTTCGCCGGTCACTACGCCCGCGGCTGCGAGGACCCCCGCCACTCGTCCCTGTGGGCCAATGTCAGCAACCTGCGCTCCTCGCTGAAGCTACGGCTGCAGCGGCTGCCGGTGCGGCCCGAGCTGAGCCAGCTGCCCGCGCCGTTCTTCGACGCGGGGAGCGGACCGCTGACCCTGCCGTTCGCCTTCGCCGCCGCCCCGTCGGACGACGCCCTGCGCGCCGCCGCGGCGACGGCCTCGTACTTCGGCATGGCGGCCAGCTATCGCGGCTTTCGCTTTCCGGTCCTGATCGGCGGCCTGCCCCCCGGCGACGGGGTGGTGTTCGGCGTGGCCGGCGACCGGATCGAGGGCCTGACCCTGCCGGCGATCAGCGGTCCGACCCTGGCGATCGTCGTCAATCCGCGCGATCCGTCGAGCGCCCTGTTGCTGGTGCTGGGCCGCAATCCGGCGGAGATGCGCGACGCGGCCCTGTCCCTGGCCGTCGCCGCCAAGGGGCTGGCGGGTCCGGTCGCGACCCTGGGCCCGCCCAGCCTGGCCGTGCGCCAGCCCTATGACGCGCCGCGCTGGCTGCGCACCGACCGCAAGGTGCGGCTGGGCGAGATCGTCGATCCCGCCACCCTGCAGACCGTCGGCCTGCCGCCGGCGCCGGTGAACGCCTCCTTCCGTGTCGCTCCTGACCTCTTCCTGTGGCCCCGCAGCGGCGCGCCGATGTCGCTGCGCTATCGCTACCCGATGGGTTCGTGGCTGAACCGCGCGGAGTCGCGCCTCGACGTCTCGCTGAACGATCGCTACCTGAAGTCCTTCAAGCTGGATCGCCAGACCGGGGCCGACAGTTTCCGCACCCGGCTGATGCGGGGCTTCACGCTCAACGAGCAGGATGTTTCGCTGCCGCCCTATCAGCTGTTCGGCCAGAACGAGCTGCAGTTCTATTTCGACCTCAAGGGCCACAAGACCGAAGCCTGCCAGGGTCAGCAGCCGACCAACGTGCGCAGCGGGATCGACCCGGACACCACGATCGACCTGACCGGCGGCCATCACTACACCCAGCTGCCGAACCTGGCCTTCTTCGCCAGCGCGGGCTTCCCCTTCACCCGCATGGCCGACCTGTCGAAGACCGCGGTGGTGATGGCGCCCAACGCCGGGACCAACGAGATCGAGGCGTTCCTCGGCCTGATGGGTCGTTTCGGCGACGCGACGGGCGCGCCGGTCACCCGCCTGCGCATCGTCCGCGACGGGGACGAGGCGGCCCTGCGCGACCACGACGTGCTGCTGATCGGCCCGACCAGCCTGCTGACCAGCAATGAACGCCTGGCGAACAGCGCGCCGTTCTCGGTGGAGGGCTCGCGCCTGCGCCTGCGTCTGGCCAGCTTCCGCGACCGGGCCTTCTCGATGCTGGGCACGCCGCTGGACGATGGGCAGCGGGGAGCGGCCGACGAGGTCCTCGTCAACGCCGAGACCTTCAGCGGCATGACCAGCTTCCGCTCGCCGTTCGGCGGCGACCGGGTGGTGGTGGCCCTGCTGTCGGACCGCACCGAACGCCTCCCCCAACTCGTGCAACGGCTGGCCGATCCCACCCAGAACGCCGAGGTGAAGGGCGACCTGGTCGTCGAGTCCGACAACACCCTTTCCAGCTTCCGCGTCGGATCGACGTTCTGGGCCGGGACGATGCCGTACATCTATCGCGCCGCCTGGTGGCTGAGCCGCCATCCGGTGCTGCTGGCCCTGGCCCTGGCCGGCGCGGTCCTGGTGCTGGCCGGACCGATCTTCCTGCTGCTGAGGGCCCATGAGCGGCGACGGCTGAAGGGCGCCGAAGGGCCATGAGCTCCCGCCGCCTCCTTCCCTGGCTGCTGGCCGGCGTCGCGGCGACGTCCGTGCTCGCGCCTCAGGCGGCGCCGGCGCGGCAATCCGCTCAGGAAGGCGTGAACGCCCTGGTCCGCCAGGCGGCGTTCTGGCGCGAGCGCGGCCGCAAGGATCTGGCCGGCCAGTCCCTCCAGCGCGCCCTGGCGGCCGATCCCAACAATGCCGACGCTCTCGCGGCCATGGCCCGCTACGCCCGCGAGGACGGCGACATCGCCGGCGCCGAACGCTGGATCGCCCGGCTGCGGAAGGCGGCGCCCAACGATCCTCGGTTGCGGCAGCCGGCGGCGCCTGTCGCCGCCGCCCAGCCCCGCGTGGACGAAGCGCGCCGCCCGGCCGCTCCCCCGCCGGCGCCTCAGCGCCGGCGGGGGAGCGGCCGGGCGGCGCGCTTCGTCCACGCGGGGCTGGGC